>NZ_JAKUHI010000012.1:0-64206 GCF_023630615.1 Synechococcus sp. MU1648 | reverse complement strand
AAAGATGGAGAGCAGGGCCTTGAGCTTGTTGCGCTCGCCGGACACCTCGATCACCTCTCCCTGGAAATCCTTGAACGGACCCGCCGTCACCAAAATTTGATCGCCTTCGGTCAGATCCACCTTGACGACGGTCTTCTTCTCAGCCGCCCGCTTGAAGATGCGATCAACCTCAGACCGACTGAGGGGACGTGGCTTGATGTGACCACGGGCCTTACCAGTGGCACGGCGGTCCTCAGCACCCACGAAATTGATCACGTTCGGGGTGCTTCTCACCGCCATCATCGTGTCCTCATCCAGCACCATCCGGACGAGCACATAGCCGGGAAACACCTTTTCCTCAGTGGACTGACGGGTGCCGTCCTTCTTCAACTTGACGGCAGGCGTCTGGGGAATCTCAATTTCAAGAATCCGATTGCTCACCCCCAGGGTGACGGCGCGCTGCTCGAGGGTCGCCTTGACCTTTTTCTCGCAGCTGGAGGCCACCTGAACGGCATACCAGCGGGCAATGGCCGTGTTGGCGACAGCTTCCAAAGGCAAGGTGCCATCTTCCCCCTCATTCGGGGCTGGCAGATCAAGCACCTCAGGGGCGTCCGGTGTGGTCAGGTCGTCGGGCACGGCGAGAAAGGTGATATCGAGTCAGCGGAACACCTGGGACGAAGCCCACCCAAAGAAGCGACTGACAGCCGCAATGGTGGCCGCCGAAAGGCTGACCATCAGGATCACAGCGATGGATTCGCTGAACAATTGCTGGCGGCTGGGCCAAACCACGAGTTTCAGCTCATCAACCGTGTCCGCCAAAAATCCACCGGATTGGGTGGGATCGGCGGCGGCCTTTGAGCCGTCAGATGTGGTGGTGTCCTCAGAGATGGGGCTGGTCACGGGGATGGGACCGGAAGTTGACAACGGTGCCGGCTGGCACTTCGCCAAACAACCACCCTACCGGATGCCCTCAAACTCCCATGGGATCAAACACCAAGGAATCTTCACCGGCCTCGCCCAACCGCACCGTCACACCACTGGCACCGGTAAAGCGTTCCTCGAGCAGCAGCGTGGAGAGCGGATTTTCCAGCTGGCGCCGCAACACCCGTCGCAGTGGCCTCGCCCCGTACTCGGGTTCATAGCCCTGACGGGCCATGGCCTCGGCGACAGCATCATCCACAAGAAGAGCAAGACCCTGCTCGGCCAACAGGGCGGCGAGATCTTGCAGTTGCAACTGAACAATGCGCACCAGATCAGCCACCTCCAAGGGGCGGAAACGAATCACCTCATCGATACGGTTCAGGAATTCAGGCCGGAACTGACTCGACAGCGCTGCATCCACCTGCTGTTGAAGGGCTGACTCGTCCGTGGATCCCGAGCGGGCATGTTCAAGGATCGCCGGACTGGCCAGGTTGCTCGTCATGACGACCACGGTGTGGCGGAAATCGACGGTGCGGCCCTGGGAATCGGTGAGTCGGCCGTCATCCAGCACCTGGAGCAGCAGGTTGAATACATCGGGATGCGCCTTCTCCACTTCATCGAGGAGCAGCACCGCATAGGGACGACGCCGCACAGCCTCAGTGAGCTGCCCGCCTTCCTCGTAGCCGACATACCCAGGAGGAGCACCGATCAGCCGAGCCACGGCATTGCGCTCCATGAACTCACTCATGTCGAGGCGAACCAGCGCCTCCTCTTCATCGAACAACGACGCTGCAAGCGCCTTGGCCAGCTCGGTCTTGCCCACGCCGGTCGGCCCGAGGAACAGGAACGATCCCACCGGGCGACGCGGATCCTTCATGCCAGCACGGGCACGGCGAATGGCAGCGGCAACGGCGATCACCGCCTCGCCCTGGCCAATCACCCGTTCGGCGAGATGGGCGTCCAGTTGCAGCAGCTTGCGGCGCTCACCCGCCAGCAGCCGCTGCACTGGGATCCCGGTCCAGCGGGCCACAAGATCAGCGATGTCACCGGCCTCCACCTGCTCGCGCAGCAGAGCAGTTCCGGAGGTCTGCGCCTCCGCCTGGGACGCCTCCAATTCATCCCGACGCTGCTGCACCCGATGCAACTGGTCGTACTGCAACCGAGCCGCCTCCTCGAGGTCGCCATCCCGCTCGGCTTCAGCGATGGCATGGCGCAGGTCTTCATCCTGCTGAAGCAGCTGACCGAGTTCCTCCAGCTGACCGCGCTCCTGCTGCCAGCGACGCCGCAGATCGTCCAATCGCGTCGACACTTCAAGCCGGTTGCGCTGCAACTGAATCCGCTCCGATTCAGGCGCCTGCTCAGCAGCGAGCAAGGCCAGTTCAACGCGGCGCAGATCCGCCTCGGCTTCCTCCACCACCTGCGGCTTGGAGGTGACCTCCATCTTCAGTTGCGCCGCCGCTTCATCGATCAGATCAATGGCTTTGTCTGGCAGACAGCGGTCGCTGATGTAGCGATCGGCGAGACGGTTGGCCGCCTGAATCGCTTCATCGGTGATCGTGACGCCGTGATGAAGCTCGTAGCGCTCCTTCAAGCCCCGCAGAATTTCGAGGCTCAACTCCAGATCTGGCTCCCGGATCACCACCTGCTGAAAGCGGCGGTTGAGGGCAGGATCCTTCTCCACCGTGAGCCTGTAATCCTCCGGCGTGGTGGCGCCGATGCAGCGCAAATCACCACGGGCGAGGGCTGGCTTCAACAGGCTGCCGGCATCGGTGCTGCTGCGATCGCTGCCAACAACGGTATGGAGCTCATCGATGAACAACACCACGCCGGAATCGGAGCCGCTCACCTCCTCAAGCACCGACCGCAGGCGTTCCTCGAACTGACCACGGAACTTGGCGCCGGCGATCAAGGCCCCAAGGTCCAGAGCCACAAGGCGCAGACCCTGTAGAGATTCCGGCACTTCACCCGCCACGATCCGCTGGGCCAACAGCTCCGCAATCGCTGTTTTGCCAACGCCGGGTTCACCGATCAGCACCGGATTGTTTTTGCTCCGGCGTGAGAGCACCTTGATCAAGTTGCGAATTTCGGAATCGCGACCGATCACCGGATCGAGGCTGCCCGCCTCTGCTTCTTCGGTGAGATCCCGCCCATAGGACTCCAACGCCGTGGGCTGCTGCGGCGCAGGCTCTGGAGCGAGGACGGGCGCAACGACCTCAGGGTCAGGGGAGAGAAGAGTTGCGTTGGGAGGAGCCGACGCACGGGGCTGACGGGACGATGACGGAGCGCGGGCCACCCGTTGGCGGCGTGGAGCCTCCTGGGGGGGAGAGGCTTCAGCGGAACCCCTTTGGATCAGCTGCTCAAGCTCATCCGCTGAAACACCAAAGCCAGCAAATAATTCGGCACCGATCCGTGGATCAGCACCGATGGCCATCAGCAATTCCGGCAAATCGATGACGTCGCCATTCCAGCGCCGACGAATGGCATCGGCCGCATCGAGCAGCTGCTCCAGGTCATCACCAATGAACAACTCATCGCCGCGCCCAGAGGGCTGATCGGCCAGCACATCCTCCAATCGATCCAAGAGCGCATCGGTTGGGAGGGGCAATCCCTCCACCATGCGGCGGCAGGAGGGGTCGGTGAACAGCACCTGAATCAGATGCTCCACATCCAACTGCTCATGGCGCCAGCGACGGGCGACGTCCTGACCACTCAGCAAAAGATCCCAGGCCGCATCGCTGAAGCGATCCGGCTCATGGGTGAGGCTGCCGTTCAACGCTGGGGATGGGGTCATCCGTTTCAGGCGGGGACTTTGGAGGACAACTCGATCAATTCCACCTTGTAGCCATCCGGATCCTCAACAAAGGCGATGACGGTGGTGCCGTGCTTCATCGGGCCAGGTTCCCGCACCACGCGGCCTCCCTTATCGGCAATCCCGGCACAGGTGCTGCGGATGTCCTCAACCCCCAGAGCGATGTGGCCATAGGCGTCACCCAAGATGTAGCTCTCGGTGTCCCAGTTGTGGGTGAGTTCCAGAACCGTGTGATTCTGCTCTGATCCATAGCCAACAAAAGCCAGGGTGAAGCGGCCGCTGGGGTAATCCTTTCGACGCAGAAGCTGCATGCCCAGAACTTCGGTGTAGAAGCTCAAAGACCGCTCCAGATCAGCAACCCGAAGCATGGTGTGAAGCATCCGCATGGGTGAGCGTCGTTCAGGATTTACCTCCCATCATTCTGGCCAGGTATGGCCCGTCACAACAGGGGAGAAAGGGGCGACTCATAGGATCCCCGGGTTAAGCGTGCGTCCCAACGTGATCGATTCCCTCGACCTCGTCATCGACACCATCGTGGCCCGAGAGGTGCTCGATTCCCGCGGCAACCCAACGGTTGAAGCCGAAGTGCTGCTCGAAGGAGGTGCCATGGGACGGGCCATCGTTCCCAGTGGTGCCAGCACCGGCGCCCACGAAGCCCACGAACTGCGTGATGGCGGCGACCGCTACATGGGCAAAGGTGTAGGCCAAGCCGTGAATCACATCGAAGAGCGGATCGCACCAGCCCTCTGCGGCCTTTCGGCCCTGGATCAGGCCGCTGTGGACGCCGCGATGCTGGAGCTGGACGGAAGCGACAACAAATCCAACCTGGGTGCCAACGCCATCCTGGCGGTGAGCATGGCCACCGCTCGCGCTGCCGCCAACGGCCTGGGAATTCCCCTCTACCGCTACCTCGGCGGTCCAATGGCAAACCTGCTGCCGGTGCCGTTGATGAACGTGATCAACGGTGGCGCCCATGCCGCCAACAGCCTGGATTTCCAGGAATTCATGCTGGTCCCCCATGGGGCTCCGAGCTTCCGCGAAGCGCTGCGCATGGGAACCGAGGTGTTCCACACACTCAAAGGGCTGCTCAGTGCCAAAGGCATGAGCACCGCCGTGGGCGATGAAGGCGGTTTCGCCCCCAATCTGGGCAACGTGGAAGCCGGTGAAATCCTGGTGGAAGCGATCACCAAGGCGGGATACAAGCCCGGCGAGCAGATCTCCCTTGCTCTGGACGTCGCCAGCACCGAATTCTTCGAGAACGGTCGCTATGCCTTTGATGGTGGCAGCTACACCAGCGCAGAGATGGTCGGCCAGCTGGAACAACTGGTGGACAAATTCCCAATCGTTTCGATCGAAGACGGCCTGGCCGAAGACGACTGGGATGGCTGGAAGCTGCTAACCGAACGCCTCGGCGGCAAGGTGCAGCTCGTGGGTGATGACCTGTTCGTGACCAACACCAAGCGCCTTCAGCAAGGCATCGACAGCGCCACGGCCAACTCGATCCTGATCAAGGTGAACCAGATCGGCTCACTCACGGAAACCCTTCAGGCCATCGATCTAGCAGGTCGCTCCGGTTACACCAGCGTGATCAGCCACCGCAGTGGCGAAACCGAAGACACCACGATTGCCGATCTCGCCGTCGCCACACGCGCCGGGCAGATCAAGACCGGTTCCCTCAGCCGCAGTGAGCGGGTCGCGAAGTACAACCAGCTGCTGCGCATCGAAGACGAACTGGGGAGCCAGGCCGTTTACGCCGGTGCTGTCGCCCAGGGCCCCCGCGGCAAGGCCTGATCTCAGGCCCCAGACGATTAACGGTTGGAACCGGGCAACTGCTCCAACCGTTGATCGCGACGGATCTTGACCTGCATTTGGAACCAGCCCAATCCAACAGGCAAAGCAGCAGCAGCCG
Source organism: Synechococcus sp. MU1648 (assembly GCF_023630615.1). Taxonomy (NCBI): domain Bacteria; kingdom Bacillati; phylum Cyanobacteriota; class Cyanophyceae; order Synechococcales; family Synechococcaceae; genus Synechococcus; species Synechococcus sp. MU1648. The sequence goes on along the minus strand of NZ_JAKUHI010000012.1, from coordinate 58,588 downwards.
GAAGAATCGACCAGAGCGGGCGGGCACTCGCACCAACAATGGCTGTGGCCAAAGCCAAGCATCCGAGCAGCACCGACTGGCCGATGGACTGCTGTGCAAGGGCCATCCGGCGGAACTGGCGATCCGATTCACCGAGACGCACCTGAAGCTGAAGGTCGCCCTGCTCTAGGCGTTCAAGACTTTCATCAAGACGTCGTGGGAAGGCAGCAGCACGGCTGCTGAGAGCCCCGACCTGACGGCCGAGTTCATTGAACAGATCATTGCTGCCAGAGCCGCTTGAGGTCATAAGTGGAAGGAGGTAGGGCTTGGCAATTGCAACCAAGCTAAAAGCGGGATCGAGACTGCGGCCAACTCCCTCGAACGTGGATAGCGCTCGCATCACGAAGATGAGTTCGACCGGCAGACGGAAGGGCTGCCCGTAGACCAGGTCGTAGAGATCTCCGGAGAGTTTGTCGATCGCATTGGCCGTGAACGGTGGGGTCAGGGCCTCCTGCAGCATCAGCCGCACAAGACGACGGACCGGACCAACATCAATGCCTCTGGAGATCACCCCGGCAGCCTGCATTTCCTCCACCAACGCCGCTGAATCCCTGGCGGCAGCAGCGCGAACCATGGCCCCGAGGCGTCGACGCAAGCCATCCGACAACAGGCCCATCATTCCGAAGTCGTAGTAGATGAGAGCGCCATCGCTAGCGACGGCAAGGTTGCCGGGATGGGGGTCGGCATGAAAGAAACCAAACCGCACCAACTGCTTGAGATAGCTGGCCGCACCCACTTCAGCCACTTTGACTGGATCAATACCGGCCTCGATTAACGCCTCACGGTCATTGACCTTGATGCCTGGCAGATAGTCGAGACAAAGCACACGGCGGTTGCTCAACTCCCAGATCACACCTGGGATCCTGATCCGTTCGTCATCCAGAAATTGTTGACGAAAACGCGCCGCATACTGGGCCTCAACCCGGAAATCCAGCTCACGCAGCAGAACACGTCGACATTCGCGTGCCATCGCCGGCCAATCTCGACCACGGCCCCAACTGGGGTGGCGCTGCAGCACAGCCGCCACCTGCTGCATCACCTCAAGATCAAGGCGAAACAGACGGTCCAGGCCAGGCCGCTGCACCTTGAGCACCACCTGCCGGCCACTCCGCAGGCTGGCGCGGTGCACCTGGGCCAAAGAGGCAGCACCAAGGGGCTCCGGGTCAAGGTCGATGACCTCTGCACAGCGCTGACCAAGCTCTCGTTCGAGAACGGTCTGCACCTGATCAAAACTGAATGCCGGAACGCTGTCCTGCAGCGCCTCAAGTTCAGCCACCCAGCCCGCAGGGAGGATGTCTGGCCTTGCAGACAGCAGCTGCCCCAGCTTGATGAAAGCTGAACCCAGAGACAGCAGCTCAGACGTCAACCAGCGAGCTCGGCCTTGCTGACGACGAGCACGACGCTCCGCCGTCACACCACCGCGATAAGTCCAGGACTGACCATCCCACCAAAGCAACAGCAGCAGGGTCAGGACAGAGCGCCAGATCCGAAGCGCTCGCAGCAGTCCGAGCATCAGGGGCGTGCCTCGACCGCTTGACTGAGATCAGCCACCGTGGCCCGGAGGCGATCAATGACCGCTTGAGGGGTCTCCGGTTGTTCCGCGGAGGGCTCCCCATCCGTGCTTACCACTGCCTGATCACCCCGCTCAATCCGTTCCGCCTCTGCAAGCACCTCGTCCTGAAATAGATCCCATTCCTGACGCAGCCGCTGCGGGGCGTCTTGCGCCAACACCGCCAGCTCCGCTGCAGCGTCCGCAAAGCCGTGGCCCAGGCGCGCGCTGATGCGATTCACGGTGGCGCGAATCAAGGCCTCCGAGGAACCCATGAACCGAAAGCAGACAGGCTCAACTGTGGCAGATCCAACAGGAGATCAGGGCTGAGGAGGGATCACGGGCTCAATGGTTTCAAAAAAAGCTTCCGCGCCCGGGGGCACTACAGCTGAACCCGGCTCAGCCATCAACACCGATGAATCATCGGCAGGGAGGACAACAGCAGGGGCGGCATCTGTGGGCTCAGGGAAGACCAGCGAATCGTTGGTGCCGTCATCCACCAGACCCAAGTCCAGCTCCTGCTCCTGGACTGTGGATGGCGCGGGTCCACCTGCTTCGGGGACTGCCTGCTGCAGATCGAGCTCGGGATCTGGGGCGATGGTTTGGGGATCAGACCAAACAGGGGCCGTCCACACCGGGGGTTGGGGCGTCTGCAGAGCGAGATCGGGTTTGATCGTTGTCTTGACCGCTGGCTTGGCCGGTCGGCTCGCAGCATCGGCGGCCTCTAGGGCTGTGACATCCACTTGCAGATCTGCATCGCCATCGCTGAACCGGGCTCGGATCTCCTGCAAGGAATCCCCTGGAAACGCAAGCGGAGCGAAGGCCTGAGGGGCGAGATCTTCAGCATTGGTCTGCAGCGTCAGCACCCGATCGGTGATGCCGTAGCCGAGGGCAAAACAACAACCAGCCACAAGGGGGCCCACCCAGAAACGGGGCTGGGTCACATCGGGAGCGTCAGGAGTGCTGGTCTTGTCCACAGGTGGTCTGACGAAGACTCGGATTGTGACAGGGATTCAGAACGGAGGCTTCAAATCGCGCAGTCGAAGCTAATCAACATTAAAAATGCGATGATCAATATTCTTTATTTTTAACCATTGGGGACAATGAATTGCCAATGATTGAATAAGTTCTTGATCGTCAAGATCAACCCTCAGCTTGTGAACAGCAAAGCAGCCCTCTTTCCATTGTTTCTCTGAGCAGAATTGATTAATCTCTTCTTCTCTGGCTACATTTCCTCCAAGGACGTCTATAAAAAAACCATAAAAACCGTCCTCACCGAATTGCCAAGGCACGTCTCCAAATAATTGCAGTGCTTGCATAGAAAATTTCCTGTCTCTGAGACTAAAACCCCCAGATCCACCGTAGATATCAAGACCGCAAGGGCGACAAATTTTCCATTGGCCACCAATATAATCAAAATTCTGAAAATCGTTAATTATAAAATCACTCTTTTCGCATACCGCTGAGTCAGCCTGGAAAACAATGACCTTTTCCGTACGGTAAATGTTATTCCAAAAATCAATACTCATCAGTAACTCGTTATAGTCATTTGCGCATTGAATAATTTCTTCTATCAGCAGAATTTTGTAAGTTCCGCATTCTAACGATTGCATTATATTATAAACGTCTACTGCATTCTTGCTCCCGCATATCAAAGTTAATGGCGCATTGACCTTCCTCAGGAGAGCTTTGACTGCTATTTTCAGCGCTCGACTCTGCGATTTTCTGGTTTCAACGAGAACCAGAGAGAAGAGGCTGGAATTTTCTTGTTTGTCATCTCCTTTTTTATCTATACAACTGAATTTGTATTTGCGTGTGTGTATATGCCGTAGGGGCTCTTTGATTTTTGGAATAAAATCATAGGCAACCTTTCTCAGCTGCTCTTGCAATTCTTTCACGCTGTCCACGCAGATCTCAAATCCTGATAGATGTAACCCTAACATCTAATCACTAATGAAGCAGCTTCCTCTGCACACCGCTCTTGTGAGGACATTTGGATTGAGTGAACTGCTAAACCAGCACCCTTCACATCTGATTTAATTAGTAGATAAATTGTCTCCGCCTGAGCAGGAATAGAAAAGCCATTAGAGAAGCAACAGCAATTAGGTGCTTCATTTACTTATCTTCACCACAAATGAATCTCTACTCTCTCGATAAAAAGATTAGATTGCCTGATTGGCCATATACAAGGCGCCATTTTCATTGCATTATTCTAAATCATTCATTTCTATTTTAAGAATAAGCCATATTAAACTGTTGCTATGTTCAGTAGATTAGTTATGAGACAAATCACGATGGCTAAGCACAGTTTCAGCGGCTGCTGGCAGCGCACAAAGCATTGATAAGGCGATTGCAGTGGCGAAAAGTCTTTTCATTTGCTGAAGACGCTTAGCAACGCAACCACCGACTTGACTTCATTTTACTGAAGGGACAGGCTGATTTATTAATTGAGCAGTTTGATTTTTTTTGAATACTTAACTGCTCATAGCGTCAGTTCATATAAACCTTAATGAAATCCGCAACTTCATCTAATCCAATACTTAACTGGTTATTATTTTCTTAAAATCTCAAAATGACCATCGATACGATTAGAAGGATTAATGAATTAAGCGCTATTATTGATGCAAAGAACTATCTTGAGATCGGAGTATGGAAAGGGCAGGTATTCAATAGCTTGTCATTTGATGGGACTAAGGTCGCTGTTGACCCAAGATTTAAGTTTGATACTCAACAATACTCAAGCTCAAAAGTGTTGTTTTATAGCACAAAAAGCGACAAATTTTTCAACGGCTTCCGTCAAGACATTAAGTTTGATATTGTCTATTTGGACGGGCTTCACACATATGAACAAACTTTTGCGGACCTCTGCAACTCTCTCTGCTTTTGCAGGCCGGAGTCATTGATTCTGATAGACGACACTCTTCCAAGTGACATGTACAGCTCTCTTAGATCGCAAGAATTATGCTATGAAGCAAGGCGTTGGAGTGTTCAAGATAATGTTGAAGTCTCTCAAAAATGGCATGGCGATACTTACAAGGTTCTCTACTTAATAAATCATTATTTGCGTTCTTATGATTATTCCACAATAGTTAAATCTGGCAATCCTCAGACAGTAATATGGAAAAGGTCGTTGTTCAATCCTGAGCATAAGCCTCCTTTTAAGAGATTTGATAACCGCGAATTGCTTCATTCTCTCACCGAAAATCTTGGGTCAATCAACTATATCAAAACAATGGAATCTTATGGCAATATTTATAATCTTTCTACCGAGGAAGACCTATTTAAGTATCTGCGAGAAGCCAGAAAATAGCTTATGCCATGCACCTTGTGCATTACTCCTTTGAGGGCTGTAAATATGTGCACTGAGCCAACAATACTTCCGGGGCAGCAATTAACACTTTGACGACTAGCTTTCTTGAATTAAAAGGATTGAATCCGGTTATTCGACTTGCCTTTGCCAAGCACCAAGAATATGCCACGCAAATCCAGAAGGGCACGTAACATATTATTGCCCCATAGTGTTGCACTCAAAGGGTTAATCGCGCCAATTAGCAAGGAATTTTGCGCAAGAAGCATTAGCCTGCTCGGCTTTTTCTGGCAACAAAGAACTTCCTCGGGAGCATTTGCATCCCAATGAACACGTCTGATGAATCATTGGTTCTCTATCTGAAAGCGCTGCATCGATATCACCCGTGATTCCTGTTGATTTCGGTGGACTAGAGCAGGAATTAATTACGTAACTGAAGGATGTTACCCCTAGAAATCAATTCCTCCGAATGGGGGTGATCACAGGGTTCTTAGCTTACATAGTGTAATCGGCGTTGATACTCACTTATCTCAGAAACTCAGTTGTGAACTGAGTTTTGGGCGCTTATACTGGGTGTGAACAATCTGTGAACAACCCTCACATCCCAGTCGTGGCGGTGAAGGGCGTGAACAAACTGCCAACAAATGCCCAAGGCGACCACCCAATCAAAAGTGCTGGATCGGGTGGATCTGCAAGGAGGGAAGCGGAATAACGCGTACGTGTTTCGGAACGGTCAACGGGGTGGTCGCTGGTCCCTCTACTTCCACAACCCCGAAACCAAAACCAGACACCGCTTCGTCTTGAAGCACTCGAATGGGAGGTTCCCTGATCCGACGCCAGCAGGACTGGATGAAGCGCTGGAACTGGCGCAAGAGCGATACATCGAACTCCGTACCAAGTCAGACCGTGGAGAGGCGGTCAACGTCCTGACAATTGGAGAGATGGTGGATCGCTTCATCGCCAGGGAGAAGAGGCGGATCAGCGGGACACCTCATGAGGGCATCACTGATGGGCGTTTCCGACTGATCAGGAACCAGACCAGGCACTTCCTGGACTTCTGCACCCGGAAGGGTGGATGCGGGAGCACAAAGCAAGTCCACTTGTTTCGCCGCTCCTACTTGGAGACCTACCAGCAGTGGAGACAGGAGACGACCAATGCAATGGACAAGGCAGGACGAGTGCTGCCAAGACCCACAACCCTGAACGGTGAGTTCTCCACGATCCGCCGGATGTTCCGCGAAGTGGCATTGGCGCAGGGGTTCATAACGAGGGACCAACTTCCGGACATACCGAACGCCAAGGTGCCCAAAGACCAATCGTTCCGACGCTCAGCGTTCTCTGCCGAAGAGTGGGTGCAACTGGAAAAGACAACGCGTCTCTATTGGACAGAGGGTCTCACCCGTTTCTCAAAAGACAGACAGGCACTGGGATTTCACAAGATCACCCGAGGTCCAAACAAAGGGTCTGACAGCACCAGACCGATCACGAGGAACTCCCTATATGGCGTGAATAAAGGGAAAGGCACCAGGAAGTCGAACAGAGCGCAGGAGCAGCAGGACCATCGCTTGATGCTCTACCTGGCAATGAGGATCTCCATGGAGTCAGGAATCCGCATCGGATCACTCAGGAAGATGCGCTGGTCTCATATCTCGGACAACAAGACCCTCTCCAAAGAAGACCAGAAGATCTGGTGCCTCATCGAAGTGCCACCCGAGAACACCAAGACCGGTCGCTGGTACGAACTGTCAGCACCAGTGGTGCGACACCTGGAACGCTTACGTCAGATAACGCGCCCCAAGAAGCAAAGCGATCTGCTGTTCACCAACCAAAAGACCGGGGCACCCCTGAGCGCCCGGATCTGGGGCGATGGATTGAAGGAGATGCTGGTGGAGTCCGGTCTTGCCACCTGGTCCGAAGACGACAGCAACAACTGCCGGAAGATCGATGTCGCAACCGGCAAAACCCTGACCTGGTACTCGTTCCGCCACACCTGGATCACCTTCGCTCTTGAACGCGGCGTTCCGATCGCGACCGTCTGCAATAACTGCGACACGTCGATCCAATACGTCCAGGAGCATTACTTCCATTACGACGCGAAGCGAGCAACCGGGGCACTCTCCACGGGAAGGAAGCGGTCACCCAAAGCAGCACTGAGCACTGACTGGATGAGAGATCCATACGTAAAGGACGAGGCATAAAAAGACCCCTGGGATCTCATCCCCAGAGGTCAGGTGTCTCTTCCCTCGTCGCCCCATCACCTTCCTCCTGGTGCTCTCCTGTGAGTAGTAGGAGAACCGTCAGAAGGGGTGGTGACGACCGTTCAGGGTTCGGCAGTCACGCCCCATAAGGGAGACGTCTTCCTCCATCCCTGGTTTTGGAGTGACTTCCACATCTGCTCTGCATCGCCCTTCCTGAGATAACGACGCTCTTTAAGCAGTGGTGGTCCGTCTGGCATTGACCGACCACGATCCATGAAGACCTTCGGATCTCTGACCCAGGCGGAGTCATCCCGGTGGAAACGCCACACCCAATGGTCGTTGGCGTCGATCAACCAACCCTCTGCCATGAACCCTCCGTGAACAGTACATCAGTTCTAATCACGTATGCCCGGGTTTAGTCAAGGGGCAAAACGGAAGAATCCGGCGTTCGGAAACCCAAGGGTTGCTCCAACAAGTCCAGAAGCAAGTCCAAACGCCAAAAAGGAACCCGACAGGCGTTCGGAAAGCCTGTTCGGGCAAATTTCTGCTAATGTTCTGGAAAGTCAGATTCTTTCCGAACGATGGGACGGAAAATCGGATACGCCCGCTGCTCCACCACTCATCAATCCACCGACTCACAGGTGGAGGACCTCAAAGCGGATGGATGCGAAGAGGTGTTCTTCGAGAAAGTCAGCAGCACCACGACGCTTGATAAGAGGCATCAACTCCGTGCCTGCCTCTCTGTTCTCCGTAAAGGCGACTTGCTCTGTGTCGCCAAGTTGGACCGCTTAGGCAGGTCCCAGGTGGAGGTCATCAACCGACTGAACAACCTGCAACAGCAAGGCATTCATCTGAAAACGCTGGATGGACTCATAGACACTCAGGCGCTGGGGAAGATGGCACCACTGGTGGTGGGACTCCTTACAGGTCTCTCAGAGGTTGAAAGGTCACTTATCCAGGAGCGCAGCAGGGAGTCAGTTGAGCACCGCAGGAAGACGGGTGGAGACCTTGGTGGCAGACCTAAGACCTCTGCCAAGAAGGAGGCACTGGTGCTGCGCCTGAGGGAAGAGGGCGAGTCCTACCGATCAATCAAGGAACAGACAGGACTGGCACTTGCAACCATCACCAGAATCGTGAAAGAGCAGGAGATCGCCTGAACAAGGAGCAAGAGTTCCATATCTGCCAAGCAATCGCTCTGATCATCAGCAATGCATCAGAGCGATTTGAGGTGCTTGAAGGTAAAGACAAATATGCTCTACAAACCGAATTGCTGGAATTGATCTCTGGTGATTGGCAGACACTAGATGTGGACTGGTTTGAAGAATTCCAGGATCAACAACACTAAAAGAGTGATTGTTGACAATTTTGGGAGATTCATATAGAATCTTCATATAAGAATGTCCTCAAAAACGTTCTCAGAACATTGATCTAAGACCGCGTTCTATCGAACAAAGTCCTCATCAGTTTCTAAAATCTCTATATAGATATAACAAATATAATTTCTATAAGTGCTTCACTAGGTGACACCGACATGTAGAAGTTGTACTTATCGCTGCCCTACTTGCTGGGGTAGTTCTTTGAGTATAGGGATCCAATAAGATTATCTCCTTAATGACATGATTGAAAGGCAATGGAACGTAAGAAGAATACTCATGAAACAGATAGAACTATCTGGTATTGAGTACTATTATTTTCTTACTGCTGACTACTACTTCAAACAGAAGGATTACAATAGAGTCATTAAGGATAATCACCATCTAAGGAAAAACTTAGACAATTTTTCAAATCAGATCTTCACGTTATTATCGTAATCGAGAAGCATACTGACGAAGACTCTCCTCATTATCTTGGTTATCACAGGCATCTAATACTGGAACGCATACCAGATGAACGTTGGAAGGATCCCACTAACAGCATGATGAACTTCATGCTCAATCTGAATGAGGAAGCAGCATTTGGAATGAAGATGGGGCAGGTTCCACCAGTTGAGATACAAAACAAATTTATTGCAAAAGTTTGTCGCGATCTCAATCAATCAATTCCTAACGGATACGTGGGAACTGATGTAACCGAAATCAAGGAAAGCAAAGGTGGAGTCTGGGGTTTGGTCAAATACATGACTAAGCAGGTGGACCTTTTTCATCCTGCATATGAGGTCATTGATCCATCTAGTGATGTTGATTTCACACCAATCATGGATCTCTACAATGACAACAAAGCAGGTGCTAGATCGCAAATCATATTTGCGTGATCAGATCGAACATTACGACATGAATCTTTCGTCAGGAAAGATGCCTTGGTTAAATAGTCTTATAAAGGAATGTCAAGCGAAATGCAAACACGAATTACGTCAAATTATGGAAGCAGAAGCGGAAGCAATGTTCATGGCAAATCCGTTCTGATCTCATTCCCCGCGCACGAACTGCATCTGATTGAAGAACTGGACCGGTTGGCACATTTAGAGATGACCACCAAGTCTCAGTTCTTACGTCGCTGCATCAGACGCGAAGCAAGAAAAGTCGAAGAGCAAGTAGGAGAAAGGTATTCAATCGCATGAAATCAATCCAAATATCAAAAGTGCACTACGAGATGCTCGTTGAAGTTTCCAAGAAGACCAAGAGGAAACCAGAAGCAGTCATTGAAGAAGCAATCCAGGTTGCCTTCAACCGCAAGAAGTAAGGGAGGACGGACAGATGCTGATCACAGGAATGTCAAAGCGATTCAGGGAACGATCCCTGCACCGCTCCTACCCGCGAACCATGGACATCTATGAGCAGACCCTGGATGCCCTGGTCCAGAACGATCCAAGGGTCACCAACCCAGAGAAGGAGATTGAGAGAAACTTCTTCCTAAGTACTGGTGAGAGTTATGAAGTTAAATGTCCCGATGATAATCGCTACTACGGATCGACATACGTCAAGGTGACCAATTCACGTCTCAATAGGTAGATTTTTTGAAGATCTGATTTTCGCCATAATGTATGTGCTCTAAAAAATTAAGAATCTTCGGCATCGTCGATGCGAGTCTAATTGGCGGATCTTGGGAAAAATTAACTCTTGTTGCTTTGAGATTAGACAAAAAATTAGGATGAATTATTTGACCTATCCTTTCGCCGAAGAGCATTGAAGGAGAGGAGGAGTCGTAATATATTATTCGTGGATATTCTGGAAGAATATACTTTTCTGCACGGTATATTGACTCTTTAATTTGCCGATAAATTGGTTGGTATAGCTGGTACTGCAATCCAAGTAAAGGTGGGTAAAATTTTTCTTTTAAAAGCAAATGCTTTGTGAATCTGATAATGTTTTCTTCTTCATCCTCGTCTCTCAATCGTATCTCTTTCCCAGTTGATATAATTTTCCCTGATTTTAAGAACAATCCGTCTTGCTTTAAGCTGGTTATCCTCAATAGCATTGCAAGATCATTGTTCTTTCTTTTCGTTCCTTTTCCGTGATCTTGCTGCGCGTTGCTCAAAACTTTGACTGCCCTAGTTTTGCAATAATGCATCCATGATTGAACCAGATTTGCAGGATGCCTTGTGGGCATTACTATTTGACATTCATCATACAAGATTTCAATAATTTTTGACCGAATAGATGCTGAATTTGAATCCGTCTTGCTGGGTAGTGGCAGGTCTTGGATGTGACCAAAGACTAAAACATTATTGCTTTTGCTATTATCTAAAAGTGATAACGTGTTTTCGTTTAGAGAGAGTTCTTCGGTTTCATAGTAATCGATTTGAAGTTCTTTTAAGACTCGCCTGACGCTGGATCCACCGCATTTCATGGGGTGCATATAATACGTAATTGCCATGATTTAGTTTTCCTCGCCAGACCTCTTGGTTCTTAGTCTACGACTGTCCACTTTGGCAAAACAAGATGTTCGCAAAACAGAATAGATTCCAAATGCCTTACAAGAGGGCGAGGCGGCAATTTATTAATAGAGAGCAGTTTATCCAATATTAATCACCATTTAAATTCATCAATTTTATTCCTTGGCCTCAAAATAATTGTGCTTATTTATTTACGCCATGAGGTGCCAATAGGTAAATTTATTGATCACCAACAAGTGGCAGTAATAGAACTTTTCCCTCGCTTGATGAATCAAGAATATTCCAATTTACGTTGTGAGTGACCTGTGGACATGATGTGAACACTGTTCACGCGCCTTTCAAATCCCTTGCACTGCAATGGGTTTAAGATTAAGTGGTGTAGTCGGCGTTGATGCGCACGTATTGATCCGAAAGGTCACAACCCCAGGCCTGACCGCAGCCGGTGCCATTCCCCAGGGAGAGGCGAATCGTGACGTGATCCTGCCGCAACACTTCGCTGGCTGCACCACGATCAAAGGCCAAGGGTTGACCTGCCGCCATCAACTGATGCGCACCAATCCACAGGGCGACCGCATCTGGATCAAAGGACACGCCGGAGCGACCTGCAGCAGCCACGATCCGCCCCCAATTCGGATCCCGGCCATGGACAGCGGTTTTCACCAAGGAAGAGCCACACACCGTGCGCGCCACCTGCAACGCCGAGGCCTCATCCACAGCTCCCTCGACCTGTACTGCGATCAAACAGGTCGCTCCTTCGCCATCCCGGGCAATGGCCTTGGCGAGGTGCTGCATCGCCTGGGTGAGGCCCTGTTCCAGAACTGCATGGTGCTCTTTCGGCAGCGGCGGGCCTGCCGCGAAGGCCAGCACGGTGTCGTTGGTGCTGGTGTCTCCGTCCACGGTGATGGCATTGAAGGAACGCTGCACCGCCCGCTGCACCATCCCCTGCCAGACGGCGGCGTCGACGCCGGCATCGCAACTGAAGAAGCCAAGCATCGTGGCCATGTCGGGATGAATCATTCCCGAGCCTTTGGCCATCCCTCCAATGCGCACCCGGCGACCCTCCAGCTCCAGTTCAAGCGCCACCTGCTTATCCACCAGATCTGTGGTGAGGATGGCGTTGGCAGCGGCATCACCACCCTCATCATCCAAGGTCTCCACCAAAGGAGCCAACCCGGCCAACAATGTCGTCATCGGGATCGGCACACCGATCACGCCGGTGGAGCAGATCAACACCGACTCCGCATCCAAGCCGAGCTGATCAGCGAGCACTTGGGTGGCGCGCTGGCTGTCGACCAGACCGCGATCACCGGTGCAGGCATTGGCCTGACCAGAATTGATCAACACCGCACGGACCTGGCCGCCATTGCTGGAGAGGCGATCACGGCAAAGATCAACACAGGCCGCCCGCACCACTGAGGTGGTGAAGGTGCCAGCACAAACGGCCGCCTCCGGTGCCAACAACAGGGCCAGATCTGGCTTGCCCGAGGGCTTGAGACCCGCAACGATGCCTGCCGCTTGGAACCCCTCCGATGCCGTGACACCACCCTGGATTGGTTGCCAAGAAGAAGCCATCGCCACCGCTAATCCGCCGCGAGACACTGAATGCATCCTGCTCCGACACCATGGCGCCTGGCGAGCGGTTCTCGCAACGACGCATCGGGCTCACAGGCGGGATTGCCAGCGGCAAAAGCAGCGTGGGCCGTTGGTTGGCGCAACAAGGCCTCCCGGTGTTGGATGCGGATCAATTCGCCCGAGAGGCCCTCGAGCCCGGTCGAAACGCCACCAATACCGTGCTGCAGCGGTATGGCTCAGCAGTTCAAGCAAAGGAGGCAGCGACCATCGACCGAGCGGCACTGGGTCGGATCGTGTTCCAAGACTCCGCTGAGCGGCACTGGCTCGAGCAACTGATTCACCCGATCGTGCGGGACCGCTTCGATCAAGAACTCACACGCCATGCCGAGACGCCAGCGATCGTGTTGATGATTCCGCTGTTGTTCGAAGCGGGTTTGGAATCACTCTGCAGCGAAATCTGGCTTGTGGACTGCGATGAATCCCAGCAACTCAAGAGATTGATCGCGCGCGACGGCCTAAGTCCTGCAGCCGCCCAAGGCCGCATCGCCGCCCAATGGCCCCTGAGTCGCAAACGTGCCCTGGCGGATCACGTTCTTTCCAATCAAGGCAAACCCGGTGCTTGGCAAACCCAAGCCATGGCGCTGCTCAGCAGCATGGGGGAGGCGAATCGTGGTTAACCGTTCCGCCCAACGTCGGCACGGAACCACTTGGTGATCACCCATTTGTTCCCCTCCTCCACGGGCAGGGCTTCATGCAGCGTGAAGGGATTGGGGGTTCCATCGGCCTGAAGGTTGTTCCAGGCCAACGCCATACCAGGCAAAGGCGTGAAGGAACGGCCAAGGCGGCGGAACAGGGTTTCTCCGCCACGTTCAACAGCATTGAGATAGACCATCACCGTCCAAGTGCGTTGCCCACCGCTGTCTGTGTGCGTGGCGTATTCCTTCGTCCCAGGCGCAAACCAGTCCGTGTGTTCCTTGAAGTATTGGCCTGGGTCATAGCGTTGACCCTGGATGGGTTCCGACAGACGCGGATCCACGCCAAACAGCGCCGCAAACCGCTGATCAAGACGCGCAACAAGCTGCGGATGGTTCTGACGCAGATGGCAGGTTCGGCTGGTGCGGTAATCGCTGGTGCCACGGGTCACCGTCGATGGCTGCAGTGACGCATTGATGGCTTCGATCACCGCCTCGCATTCCTCGTGGCTGAGAAGTGCAGGCAACTCATAGACCTGGGCGAGAGACGTATCCAGGCGCCAGGCACGCGGCCGATGTTCAGGACGAGTCAGGGGTGCCTCGAACCAGGCGAGCCAATCAGCCGTGGGTGAGCCCTTAGCAGTCGGCGCCTGCGATGTCGATTGGAGAACGTCCGCAATCGCATCTCGCGCAAAACCCTGACCGAGAGCCCGCTGCATTAGCTCCTCAGGATCACAGCCACGATCTCGGTTCTGCAGCAACCACTCCTTCCAGGTGTCGGGAATGGCTGCTGCTCCGCTCATCAACCCTTGAGTTTCTTGCTGAGAATCTGGTTGGCCAGCTTGGGATCGGCCTTACCACCAGTCTTCTTCATCAACTGTCCAACGAAAAAGCCCTGCAACTTGGTCTTGCCACCACGGAAGGCCTCCACCTCATCGGGATGAGCACCGAGCAGCTCGTCGACGATCGCCTCAATCGCAGCCGGATCGCTAATCATCCCGAGGCCACGCTCATCGACGATCGCCTTGGGAGAGCCGCCTTTCTCAAGCAGCTCCGGAAGGATCTCTTTGGCGATTTTTCCACTGATCTTGCCACCATCGATCAGTTGAACCATCTCAGCCAACTGCTCCGGGCGGAAGGGCAGTTCGGCATAACTAAGCCGGTTGCTGTTCACATGGGCGGCGATGTCGCCGGTGATCCAGTTCGCTGCAAGCTTGGCGTCGGCACCGGCGCTCACAACAACCTCGAAGTAATCCGCCATCGGCCGCTCGTCGGTGAGCACCCTGGCGTCGTACTGGGACAGACCCAGGTCCTGGGCATAGCGATGCCGCTTGGCTGCCGGCAGCTCCGGAAGTTCCGAGCGCCAGGACTCCCGCTGATTGGCGCTTACTTCGATGGGGCCCAGGTCGGGATCAGGGAAGTAGCGGTAATCGCTGGCCCCCTCCTTGCTGCGCATGCTCTTGGTGAGCTGCTTGCCCTCATCCCAGAGGCGGGTCTCCTGAACGATCGGCTCACCGGTTTCGTAGGCCTTGATCTGACGTTTGATCTCGTATTCGCAGGCCTTTTGGATGGCCGAGAACGAGTTCATGTTCTTGATCTCCACCTTCGTGCCGAAGGGCGCATCCGGCCCACGGCGCACCGAGATGTTGACGTCGCAACGCAGGGATCCCTCCTGCATGTTGCCGTCGCTCACACCCAGATAACGCATGATCCGGCGGATCTCTGAGGCGTATTCCGCCGCCTCGCGACCGGTGCGCAGATCCGGCTTGCTGACGATCTCGGCCAGGGCCACACCGGCGCGGTTGTAATCCACCAAGGAATGGGTGGATCCCGCCAGGCGGTCGCTACCGGCATGCACCAACTTGCCGGCGTCCTCCTCCATGTGCAGACGCTCGATCCCGATCGTCTTGAGGTAGGTGTCTTTTCCCTTTTCAGCAACCTCCACCTCAATCCAACCCTCCTCAGCGATCGGCTGGTCGTACTGAGAGATCTGATAGTTCTTCGGCAGGTCTGGATAGAAGTACTGCTTACGGTCGAACTTGCTGTGTTCGGCGATGTTGAGATTCAGCGCCATCGCGGCCTTCACCGCATATTCGAGAACCTTCTGATTCAGAACAGGCAGCGTGCCGGGCAAACCGCACACCACCGGATCAATGTGGGTGTTGGGGTCATCGCCAAAGGTGGTCGACGCCGCGGTGAAAATTTTGCTGTCCGTTCCCAGCTGCACGTGGGTCTCGAGACCGATCACGGCCTCCCAGGCCGGTTGGGTTGCTGCGTCGGCCATGCGCCCCTGGTGTGTTGCAGTTTCCGGGATCCTATGGAATCAGGCCCTGGCCAATCAGTATGGGTGTCGTTGCCTGGCCGGAATGGACCCCGAAGCACAGGAGCAAGAACCCATCAACCTCAGGCTGTGGCATCTGCTTCAGACCCATTTGAAGCAACTTGAACCCGAGCTGCTTCTCCCTGAACACAATGCCGTTCTGATTGAACAAGGCGATGTCGCTGACTCGCTCTTGCTGGTGCAACAGGGCCATCTCTCCATCGAAATCCATCAGAACGGGAACGCGTCCCGAACCATTGCTGAAGTGGGGGCGGGCGCAGTTCTTGGGGAAATGGCCCTGTTTGGAATAGGAGAGACCCGGCACGGCGCGCGGGTTCGGGTGCTGGAGGCCAACACAGAAATCCTGCGATTTTCGCGAGAGGCACTTCACAGTGCGGTTCTCTTCGACGCTGAACTGGCTGCTGAAATGCTGCTGCTCAGCAGTGAACGCTGCCGCAACAGCAACCGGATGATCAACCTGTTGCTGGATGGGATTGATGCCTCATCACGCGGTGATGCCACTTCACTGGCGAGCATCTGCAGCACACTGCGCCAAGGGCCTGACAGCATGGAACAAGCGGCTGGCCAGCTGGAGCATCTGCTGACGGTCGCTGCATCACCCCGCCTGGAGAGTTAAGCCAGCCATGACCCCTGCACAGACGCCAGCAACGCTCGTGCTGGGGGGTGGGTTGATGGGCTTAGCCATTGCCCATCAACTCGCCCGTCACAACCAAACAGTGCTGGTGATCAGCCGACGCCGCAGCGAAGCGGCAGGTTTTGTTGCTGCGGGCATGCTGGCGCCCCATGCCGAAGGCCTGAGCGGCGATCTACTACGCCTGGGGCAGGCCAGCTTGGAGGGGATTCCCCGCTGGGTCGCCCAAATCGAAAGTGACAGCGGCTTGAGCTGCGGACTTCGCACCAGCGGCATCGTGGTGCCATTCCGCACAGCAAGCGAACGGGACGCCTACCCAACGGCCCAGCTCGGACAAACACTCGACCGCGCCAGCCTGGATCGAGAGATTCCAGGTTTGGGCCCGGATTGGACGACAGGGTTGCTCTTCGAACAAGACGGCCAAATCGACAACCGCCGTCGACTGATGCGAGCTCTAGAGCGCGCCTGCGTCTCCTTGGGCGTTCAATTCATGGAAGGCGCCGAAGTGATTGCTCTAGAGCGTGATTCCGCGGGACACCTCTGCGGGATCCATCTGCGCAGTGCCGAAGGAAGCGAGCAACAGCTGCACTGCCGACAAGGGGTGCTTTGCAGCGGCGCCTGGAGTCAACACCTGGTGCCCGAGCTCCCGGTGTTCCCTGTTAAGGGTCAAATGCTCTCCCTGCAAGGGCCGCGGGAAGCGCTCAAGCGCGTGATCTTCGGCCCCGGGACCTATCTGGTTCCACGTGAGGACGGACTAATCGTTGTGGGGGCCACCAGCGAACGGGACGCTGGATTCGCGGAAGGCCTCACACCCGATGGCCAAAAACAACTCCAAACAGGCATCACCAGCCTGCTCCCCATGGCCGCTAACTGGCCGCCCATGGAGCGTTGGTGGGGGTTCCGACCCTGCACGCCAGACGAAGGCCCCTTGCTTGGGTCAGGCCCATTTCCAGGACTCTGGCTGGCCTGCGGTCATCACCGCAATGGTGTTCTCCTCGCTGCCATCACCGCCGAGCTCACTGCCGGCGCCGTGATGCAAAAAGCCCCCAACGCGGCCGCAAAGGCGTTGCTGGAGGCTTTCCACTGGAACCGATTCGAAAACTGAGCGATCAGCCCTCGACCCGCCACTCCTGATCGGATGGGGACCAGTCGTTCAGCTCAGAGGCTTCGAACCAAAGACCAATCTCAAATGCAGCTGTTTCGGGCGCATCGGAACCGTGAATCACGTTGCGACCGATGTTGACGGCCAGGTCGCCACGAATGGTGCCGGGCTCAGCCTCGAGGGGCTTGGTGGCGCCGATCAGTTTGCGGGCGCTGGCGATCACACCATCGCCTTCCCAAACCATGGCCACCACAGGACCGGATGTGATGAAGTCGACGAGACCGGCAAAGAAGGGACGCTCTTTGTGGACGCCGTAGTGCTGCTCAGCCAGGGCGCGGCTGGGGGTGATCTGCTTCAGGCCCACCAGCTTGAACCCCTTGCGCTCGAAGCGGCCGAGGATCTCGCCAACCAGGCCGCGCTGGACGCCGTCGGGCTTGATGGCGATGAACGTGCGTTCGGCCATGGTGTGTGTCAATTAAAAGCGCCGCCATCGTCAGTGCTGGCCACCCCGCTTGGCAAGCACAGGCCTTGGGCAGCGCAGGGAATGTCCCTAGATTCCGTCCATTCCCCACGACGAATGCCAGTGGCTGACAGCGAAGGCTGGTCGATTGAAGACAGTGCTGCGCTGTACGGGCTCGACCGCTGGGGGGATCCGTACTTCTCCATCAACGGGCGCGGGCACATCAGCGTCCAACCCCAAGGAGATCGCGGCGGAAGCCTGGATCTGGTGGATCTGGTGTCGGAGCTCAAAAGCCGAAATCTTGCCCTGCCGCTGCTGATTCGCTTCGACGACATCCTCGAAGACCGCTTGGAACGGCTCCACGCAGCCTTTGAACGCGCCATCGCGCAATACAGCTACCAAGGGCGATACCAAGGTGTCTTCCCGGTGAAATGCAACCAACAACGCCACGTGGTGGAGGAGTTGGTGAGCTGCGGCCACCGCTGGAACTTCGGGCTGGAAGCTGGCAGCAAAGCGGAGCTGCTGATCGCTCTATCGCTGCTGGACGATCCCGAAGCCTTGTTGATCTGCAACGGCTACAAAGATCGCCTGTACATCGAAACGGCAATCCTGGCGCGACGCCTGGGACGGCAACCTGTGGTTGTGATTGAACAGCCAGACGAAGTCGACCGAATTATTGAAGCCAGCAAAAATCTGGGTGCTGCGCCCTACATCGGTGTGCGAGCCAAGCTCTCCAGCCGCAGCACAGGGCGCTGGGGCAGTTCCGTCGGCGACAAGGCCAAATTTGGTCTCTCCATTCCCGAGTTGTTGGCAACGGTGGAACGTCTTCGGGACCACGATCTGCTCCAGGATCTCCGCCTGCTGCACTTCCACATCGGCAGTCAGATCAACGACATTGCCGTTCTCAAGGACGCTCTCCAAGAAGCGGGGCAGATCTATGTGGAGCTCACCCGCCTAGGGGCCCCGATGGGATTCCTGGATGTCGGCGGCGGACTCGGCATCGACTACGACGGCAGCCGCACAGCATCGGCAGCCTCCACGAACTACTCGCTCCAGAACTACGCCAACGATGTCGTGGCCACGGTGCGGGAATGCTGCGAACCCAATGATGTTGCCGTGCCCACGCTGGTAAGCGAAAGCGGCCGCGCCATTGCCAGTCATTTCTCCCTGCTGGTGTTCGACATCCTGGGAAGTAGCGCACTCCCGGCCTCGATTCCCAACGCCACAGGAGACGAACCACTCACCGTTCGCAACCTCCGGGACACCCTCGCCACCATCCAACAGCTGTCGGTGACAGCGGATGCGCAGCTGGTGCGGCTTCAGGAAGCCTGGAACGACGCCTTGAAGTTCAAGCAGGATGCTCTCGCCGCATTCCGGCTTGGATACATGGGTCTGCCCGACCGAGCCACAGCCGAACAGCTGACGTGGGCCTGCGCCGATGCCATTGCAAAACGGCTGCCAAAAGATCAAGCCATCCCTGAAGAGCTCTCAGCCCTCAGCAAAGCCTTGGCAGGAACGTATTACGCCAACTTGTCGATCTTCCGCTCGGCACCCGACACCTGGGCCATCGATCAGCTGTTTCCAGTTGTGCCCATCCAACAGCTGGATCAACGGCCGACACGACTGGCCAATCTCGCCGACCTCACCTGCGATTCCGATGGACGCCTGGATCGCTTCATCGGGGATGGACAACCCAAACATCTGCTAGAGCTCCACGAGCTCAATGACAACAGCCCGTATCTAATCGGGCTGTTTCTCAGCGGCGCCTATCAGGAAGTGATGGGCAATCTGCACAATCTTTTTGGCACAACCAACGCCGTCCACATCCGCCTCAGCCCAGGCGGTAGCTATCGCATTGACCACGTCGTACGGGGTGACACCAATGCCAATGTGCTCGAGGCCATGGAGCACGACCCCCGCGCCTTACTTGAGCGCTTGCGGGTGGCGGCGGAGGCGGCCATCAACAACGGCCAACTCCGCATCGACGAATCACGTCGTCTTCTTGATCACCTCGAAAGCAGCCTTCAACAAACCACATACCTTCAGGACTAAGAACAACGGCTGCGTCTTGCCAAGTGCACAGCTGATTGACAAAAAACCCTTAAGGTCTGATCAACGTTTTATCGATTATGGATCGCAACGCACTGATCGAGATTCTTCAGCGCGAAGGCAACCTGAAGCATTCCTTCAACACCGATGAGATCAAAAGCCTCGCTGAATATGTCTCGATCGAGGTGATCCAAGCAGAAACCATCTTGATGAAGAAGGGCGAACCCTCAGACAGCATGGTGTTCATCCTGGATGGACTTGTTCAAATCCTTGACGGCGAACGCCAGCTCGCCATTGAACAAACAGGAGCCATTATTGGAGAGAGCCTCTTTTCAGAGGAAGCAACGCGCGTTGCTGACGTTCAAACCATTGAGCCAACAACCGTTGGTCGATTTTCAATTCACGACTTCGAAAACTTCCTGGGCCAAAACCAGCCGCTGGCCCTGAAGTACCGAGAATACTTTCAAGCTATCAGGCGCGCACGAGCCGAGCAATTTGCCGCCGAAAACTATAGCGACAAGCGGAAATACTTAGCCCTGATTGCTCACAACAACATGAAAGAAAGTTTGATGGAATTTTGCGGCATACACACCAACAAATTAGAAACATTTCCACTGATTGCAACCGGCACGACGGGCAGCATGCTTTATAAGAAAACTGGGCTTTGCCTTAGCAAGAAAGTGGCATCAGGCCCCCTCGGTGGCGATCAGGCCGTCGGAACTCTGATCTCAACAAAGAATATTTGCGGGGTGATCTTTTTCAGGGATCCACTGTCTGCTCACCCTCACCATGCTGACATCGAAGCCCTGGGACGCCTCTGCGATGTGTATCAGATCCCCTTTGCCACCAATCCCCAAAGTGGAGAAGCCATTCTCGACTATCTCATCTCAGGGAAAGCAGAACGCGAATTGATTCCCAACCAAGTACTTCAGACCTATGTTCAGGGGCAGAGAAAGGTTGTTGAAGCCGGCTGAGCCAACTCCGCTGGTCAACCCGATCAAGAATCGGAGCGCAGTGAGATCAAGCCAAAAACGGCGATGGGATCCGGCCAGCCTTTCACCACATGGGAGCCCAGATCATCAACCACAACATCCTCCGCGATGAGATTCCTGACATCTCCACTCATCAGAATCGGATAGTTCGGAAATTGCCTTGTGAGGGATTCAAGCCGGCTGGCCAGATTCACCGGTGCCCCAATCACGGTGTACTCCAGCCGGTGGCTCGACCCCAGATTGCCGGCAATCACTTCACCACAGTGAATACCAATTCCCTGGCGTAGCGGTGCCAAACCTTCCTGATCGAGTTCTCGATTCAGAACCTCAAGGTTGGCCTGCATCGCCAGGGCAGCCCGCACAGCTGCCAGAGCCTCGGCACGATCGCCCCGATGCACGGGCACCCCGAATTCCGCCATCAGGGCATCACCAATGAATTTGTCCAACAACCCCTGCTCCCGCAGCACCGGAGCTGCAATTGCCTCGAAATAGCGATTCAACAAGCCAAACAGGGCCTCCGCATCCATCACGTTGCTGCGGGCTGTGAATCCCACCAAGTCGGTGAACAACACCACACAACGCTCGCGACGGCCACCAAGACGCGTCCAGCTCTCCTGCCCCGACCGCAGCATGTCGCGCATGAGATTCGGTGACACCCTGCGCGACAGCACCGAGTGCAGAAATCTCCGTTGAGCGCTTTCCCGCTGGAATTGGTCTCCCGCCCGGAGACTTCCCGCGATCAACGGCATCAGCATCAAAGCTGCGCCAGGCAACCAAAGGCCGTTGAACCAAGCCAAAACAACGCCCCCGGTTACCAGAGCCTCCAGAAGAGCGGTTGTGATCGCTGTGCCAAGGGCGGTCGATGGAGCTGCGATACGCCATTGACACAACAGCAACCAGAGGGCCATCAATGCCACCAAATGGGAGACATCAGGCCAGCGAAAGCCTCGTCCGCTTTGGAAGCCTGCAATGGCCGATAGCAAAACCTCAGAGCCGCTCTGCTGACCAAAAGGGGTCTCCAGCTGATCACCCAGCGAAGGGGCCGTGGAACCGATAATGACGACCTTGTTCCGCCAGGTGTCTTGCGGAAGCGTGCCCACGGCCCAGGCGGGAATCACCGGTATGTGTCCGCTGGGTCCGAGGAAATCAATGCCGTTATCACCTTGTGATGAAGCAACCCCTGCAGCGAGGGGCGCTAAAGCGCGAGGGTGGGGCTCAGAAAAGTCATTGAGCATCCCCTTCAGGCTCTGCCGTCCCGGAACAGACTGCACAACACCGAAGGCGTTCATCGAAAACGCCGACAGTCCCACGGGATAACTCGTGTACCAGGGACGTCTCAGTTGAACCTGCTCGTGACCCTCCAGCTGCTGTCGCACCAGAGAGGCGCTCAACACCACCCGGTCTTGCCATGGTTGCAACGCGTGTTGGAAGGCAAGGTCGTCGGTTGGACCAAAACCGCTGGGCCCAACATGAACGATGTTGAAGACGACACGACGGGCACCCTGACGGAAAACCGCACGGGCCAGGTCTGCCTGCAGCGCACGCGGCCAGGGCCAGGAGCCGAAGTCAGACAGCTGTGGATCCAGTGACGCCTCATCGATGCCCAGCAGCACCACGTCATCGGGGGGCTCAATCGGGCCACGCCATTGAAAAAGGAGCTGCCGGCCCGTGGCGTCCAAACGCGACAGCAACGGGAGCATGGCCAGGGGCAACAGCAGCGATGCCCGCCACAGACACGGAACAAGATGCCGGCGGATCAAACGTCTCAAGGAGCTGGCGCCGAAACCCCCAGTTCCCGCTCGATGTCCGGCAAGGTCTCCAAGGGGGTTGAGAAACCGTTGATGAGAAGGCTCTTCTGAAGGCGACGTTCAGCATCCTGGGCAGACAGCGGCTGGGGGGGCTCCCAGTCGTACTCCTGCTGATCCTGTTGACGCGAACGAGGACTGCTGTAGCCATCTCGCCCAGGAGTCGGCGGCGTCACGATGCCGCCGCCCAACTCACCTAAAGCGGATTCCAAACCATCCAAGCGACCGCTGACCTCAACCATCTGACGCTTGAGATCCAAAAGCAGCTGCTGACCACTGTTCAAGGTGAAGCGTTGGCCATTGCTCGTCTCCACCCGAACCCTGCCTTCCCAGCTGAACACCTTGAACTGCTTGTCGGTGAACTCCAAAAAAACGGTGGTGCCCTGAATCGAAGCCGTGGCCAACCGCGTTTTGATCGAGAAGGGACTGCGATGCGGAGTCCCTGGCTTGATCCAGCCGATGATGGAACCCTTCAACAATTCGACGTCGGACGCACCCAAGCGCAACAGAGCATCACCCCCCATGCGGAACTGACGCCCGTTGCCCAACATCACCTGCATGCGACCTGGCTTTGTGGTGCGTAGCAACGCATTTGTCTTCAACGACTGACCCGAGCGTGCAGTGATCTCAGTAGCGCCGGGCAGCTTGACGAAGGCAGGTCCCGCCGGGACCTCAACAACACGAGGCTGAGCGGCACGGCTGGGCAGGGCCCAGAGGGCACTCCCGAGCAGCAGCAGCGCACCTGCCTGAACGAAAACTGCCTGTTTCAACATCTGTCATGCAGCAGTTTTTCAAGACTGGCAGCCGGACATGGATTACGCCACCAGCGAACCAAGACAACAACGACTTGACGTTGGTTGCAAAGTAAAAAATCTGTCGTCAGATTACGAGCACTGAGCGTCTTACACGCATGGCATACGAGAACGTTCTGAAAAATCCTGATAACTTCAATTTCGAAATTCAACAGCTTGGGGAAGCAACCTATGCCAACCCCTGCAGCCAAGAGATTTTTGTTGACGACTCAGAGAAAATTATTTTTTCCAGTCAGATCAAGAACCTGAATCAACAACTCGAAACATGCAAACAATTGCCGGCATTTGAGAAGGCCGGAGCCCGGAAAAGAATCTTTCACAATCTAGATACAACCCGCGCAGCAATTATCACCTGCGGTGGGCTATGTCCGGGGCTGAACAATGTGATCAAGGGACTGGTCAACGTCTTGGAACAGGACTATGGCGTCAAAGAGATTATTGGCATTCGCTATGGCTACAAAGGCTTGACGCAACAATCAAAACAAGAACCGATCCAGCTGAATTCATCTGTTGTTGAACAGATTCACAAACAGGGCGGGACCATTCTTGGATCGTCGAGAGGCAATCAGGATCCAGAAATCATGGTGGACGAGCTCCAGCGTAGAAAAATCAATCTCCTGTTCTGCATCGGCGGCGATGGCACATTGAAGGGGGCTCAAGCAATCGCGGAAGCAGCCAACAAACGTCAAGCCAACATCAGCGTTGTCGGCGTGCCGAAAACCATCGACAACGATCTCGGTTTTGTTGAAAAAACCTTCGGCTTCGAAACCTCTGTCCAGGTAGCGTCGGAAATCATCACATCCGCCCACCACGAAGCAGAAGGTGCCGAAAACGGTATTGGAATCGTGAAGCTGATGGGTCGAGACTCTGGCTTTATTAGCGCGACCGCATCACTGGCCAATTCCATTGTGGATGTCTGTCTTATTCCCGAGACCCCGTTTCAAATCAGTGGGCCCGAAGGCATCTGTGCAGCGATTCAACGCAGACTGCAACGGAACAACCATGCTGTGATTGTAGTCGCAGAAGGGGCCGGGCAAGACCTTTTCAACAACATTGAAAGCAGAGTCGACGCTTCAGGGAACATCCTCAAGGATGATATTGGAGAACTACTTAAGAAGGAGATAACGGCATACTTCAAACAAAATAATCTCGCAATCAGCATCAAGTATCTGGATCCCAGCTATCACATCCGAAGCGTTTCAGCAAACGCAGCAGATGCAGTGTTTTGCTATCTACTTGCAGAACATGCCGTGCATGCGGGCATGAGCGGAAAAACCAATCTTGTGATCGGCTACTGGAACAATTTCTTCACCCATGTCCCCATTCATCTGGCCACAAAGGAACGGCGGATGGTTGACCTTGACAGCGCCCTCTGGCGTGGCGTCATCAGCGCAACACAGCAGGACAAACATCCATAATTACCACAAGCCCAAACTGAAAAAACGAGCAGAGGGTGAATTGATTCGTCACCCAACTGGAACAAGATCAAAAAAGTTCCGGCCCTGAGCTTGGAAGTTCCCCACAATGAGTTTCGACGGGTCAGTGGGTCATGGTCTTGGCATTGCAATGGCTACTCACAGTTGTCGGCCTGTTCGCCGGATTGGTCGCCAAGCGCATCTGCCAACGCTTCAGCATGCCACCGTTCCCTTGGCGCACTCCTTGGATTGCTCTACTGGCGCACACCACGGAACAGACGATCGAAAGCTTCCGCATTCCGATCTCAGCGGGGCTTGATCTCAGCCTCATCACAGGCATCCTCGCTTCGATTGCCATGAGCCGCTGCCTGGTTTGGGTCGCTCTCGAAATCCTGCCAACACTGCGGATTTTGCCGTCCAGCCCAAAAATTCTGCGCGATCTGATTTTTATTATCGGCAGTTTGTTCCTTATCGCTCTAAATCTGAAGGAGCAAGCCAGCATCGACCTGGTGGGCCTGGTGACAACCTCAGCAGTTCTCACGGCTGTTGTTGGTTTGGCCGCCCAGGATCCACTGAAAGACCTCATCGGTGGCTTGAGCCTTCAACTCGAACAAGTGATCCGGGAAGGCGATTGGGTTGAAATTGATGGATGCATTGGCCAAGTGCAATCAATCAGCTGGAGAGATACAGAAATCAACAGCCTTTATGGGTCAAGGCTGATCTTTCCACATACGAATTCCAACTCCAGCACAATCCAAAATTTCACAAGTAATGGAGCCCATGCCAACAAGCTGATTATTGGACTGGATTACAGCATGCCGCCAGATATAGCCAAGAAAATAATGCAGAAGATCTCTGACAATCACCCCCTGGTTCTTCGATCACCAGCCAACATCATTCGAATCCGCTCATTCGAAGAGAGCTGCATCAACTACGAATGGATCAATTGGCACAAAGACTTCGGCCAAAGCCGTGCACTCCGTGGTGACCTTCAAGAACAGCTTTGGTATGCGCTACAACGTGAAGGCTTCAGCTTCCCATTCAGCGTTCGTGATGTACGAATTACACAAAATGAGCAGCAACCAAAGCCACTATCTTCCAGCAAAGACAACTTACTCAAAAGCATTCACAAACTCCTGAGAGACAACCAACTCTTTTCCATCCTTTCCGACAATCAGATTCAAAAGATGATTGAAATTAGCTCATTCTGCTCATACGGACCCGGAGAAATTATCGTGAAAGAAAATGAAGACGGAGACTCACTCTTTATGCTAATCAATGGCAATATTTCTATCCAGAAACCATCAATTCCTCAGAACAATGTCGAAATAGCTCAACTGCAATGCGGAGACATCTTTGGGGAAATGACTGTTTTTACCGGAACCACTCGCAGTGCAACAATTCAAAGCATCAGCAAAGTCGACCTGCTCGAGGTGAGTCGACAAGCCATCGCCGAACTCATCGATGAAGAGCCAGGCCTGATTGAGCGCTTTGGCCAATTGATCAGCGATCGGCAAGCTCAACTGGCCCAACTCGCCATTCAATCGGTCCCAGCCAACAGTCGAGACGTGGTGGGGCGCATGAAAGAACTCTTCCAAAGCCTGCTCTCGTAGCAGCGACCTCTGTTGTCATACGGCGCCAAGTGCCGCAGCCAGTTCAGCTTGAGCTGCCTCAAGAGCACCAGGCAAGGCGGCACCATCGCGACCACCGGCCTGCGCCAGATTCGGGCGGCCACCACCGCCGCCGCCGCAGCGCTTGGCGATGCCACCGATGAACTTGCCGGCCTGGAGCTTGGCGCCGATCACCTGCTTGCCGAAGGCCGCCACCAGGATCACCTTGCCCAGATCGGCGGGATCCGGCAGACCACCGATCACCACCGCCACGCCATCCCCCAGCTGATCCACCAGGCTCTGGGCCGCTCCCTGCAAACCGGCGCCATCGACCCCGTCGAGGCGTTCCACCAGCAGCTGAAAGTCGCCCACGGCCTCGGCCTTGGCGGCCAAAGCACCGGCCTTGGCCACCGCCAGTTCCGCCTGTGACGCCGCCAGCGCCTTACCGGTGGCCTTGAGCTCATCCTGAAGAGCCGCAACACGATCAACGATCTCGGCAGGCTGCGCCTTGAAGCGATCCCCCAGCTGCTTCACCACCGCATCGCGCTCATTTAGATACGCGAGCACAGCGGGGCCAGCGACAGCTTCAATCCGGCGAATGCCGGCAGCGACGCCGCTTTCCGCCACGATCTTGAACAGACCGATCTCTGCGGTGTTGGCCACGTGGGTGCCGCCGCAGAGCTCCATCGACACACCGGGAACATCAACGACGCGCACCACATCGGCGTACTTCTCGCCAAACATCGCCACAGCGCCGGCCGCTTTGGCCTGATCAATCGCCATCTCCTGCACGTCAAGCCCGTGGGCTTCGGCAATCCAAGCGTTGATCAATGCTTCGATCTGCACCAGCTGCTCCGCCGTCACCGCGTTAGGGGAGTGGAAGTCGAAGCGCAGTCGATCGAAATCCACCAAGGAACCGGCCTGGCCGATCCCCGGATCCACCACCTGTTTGAGCGCAGCCTGGAGAAGGTGGGTGGCGGTGTGATTCGCCTGAGCCCGGCGCCGGCAGGCGCGATCCACCTGAGCTGTCACGGTCTCACCCAAGGCGAGCTCACCGCGTTCCACACGACCGGCATGCACGAACACATCACGGCTACGGCTCACGGAATCAATCCGCACGATCAGGTCCGTGCCGGCCAGCACCCCGCGATCGCCCACCTGGCCACCGCCTTCTCCATAGAAGGGTGTGGTGTCGAGCACCACCTGAACGGCATCACCAGCCTTCGCGGTGGTAGCCGGTTCGCCGTTCACCACAAGCGCCTGGACGCAGGAGGGGTGGTCGAGAGCCACATACCCCTGGAAGCAGGTCGCCGCCTGATCAGCCACCACCTGATCGATCGCATCCTGAAGCGTGAGATCGATGCTCACCGCAGCGGCCTTGGCCCGCTGACGCTGCTGCTCCATCGCCGCCTCGAAGCCATCGAGATCAACGGCTAAGCCCTGCTCCTCAGCAATTTCCTGGGTGAGCTCCAGGGGGAAGCCATAGGTGTCGTAAAGCTCAAAGGCCTGGGCACCGCTGATCTGCGTTGGCTTGGACGCCAGCACCTCCGCCAGCAGCTTCTCACCGCGCTCCAAGGTCTCGAGGAAACGAGCCTCCTCCCGTTGGAGTTCGGCCAGAATCACCTCCTGCCGCTCAATCACGCTGGGGTGGGCCCCCTTCAGCAAGGCAATCGCCGCTTCCCCCATGGTGACCAAGAAGGGCTTGTCGATGCCCAGGAGGCGGCCATGACGCACCACCCGGCGCAACAGCCGCCGCAGGATGTAGCCGCGGCCAAGGTTGCTGGCGGTGACGCCATCACAGATCAGCTGCGTCACAGCACGGCTGTGATCGCCGATCACTTTCAACGACGTCTTGCCCTTGTCGTCGAGCTGGTGGTAGTCGACCCCTGCCAGCTCCGCGGCCGCCTGGATCAACGGAAAGATCAGGTCGGTTTCGTAGTTGTTGGGGACCTTCTGCAGGATCTGAGCCATCCGCTCCAGACCCATGCCGGTGTCGATGTTGCGATTGGCCAGCGGCGTGAGCGTGCCCTCAGCGTCGCGGTTGTACTGCATGAACACCAAGTTGTAGAACTCGATGAAGCGGTCGTCGTCCTCCAGATCGATGCCCTCATCACCCAGCTCAGGCGTGAAGTCGTAATAGATCTCCGAGCAGGGACCACAGGGCCCAGTCGGCCCCGAAGCCCAGAAGTTGTCGGCCTCGTCCATGCGGATGATCCGCTTGGGGTTCACCCCCACCACATCGCGCCAGATCTGCTCGGCTTCATCGTCTTCACGGAAGACACTCACCACCAGATTTTTGGGGTCGATGCCATAGACAACAGTGCTGAGCTCCCAGGCCCACTCAATCGCCTGCTGCTTGAAGTAATCCCCAAAGGAGAAGTTGCCGAGCATCTCGAAAAAGGTGTGATGCCGTGCGGTGCGCCCCACGTTCTCGATGTCATTGGTGCGAATGCACTTCTGAGAACTGGTAGCCCGGGGAGCCGGTCTCTCCTGCTGGCCGAGAAAGACCGGCTTAAAGGGCAGCATTCCCGCAATGGTGAGCAACACCGTTGGATCGTCGGGAATCAACGAAGCGCTGGCCATCCGCTTGTGGCCGCGCTCGGCGTAGAAATTCAGGAAAGCCTCACGGATCTCCTCACCGCTGCGCGGTGCAGACGCTGCAGAAGACGACGATGCGGCGGCGACCATGACAGGAAGGGGGGATCCTGCCGTCATGATCGCCTTTGAACCGCCGGCGCCCGTGGCCGTTCCTCCCAGTGATCCTGAGATTCGCCAGCGATTGAGACTGCAGTCGATCGGCTGGGCTCTAATTGCCGGCATCAGCGCAGGGCTGATCAGCCTGCCCTGGGGCTTGGAAGCAGCCGTGCGTTCTGGCGGTTGCGGTCTGTTCTACGGACTACTGGCCTTCCATCTGCAGCGGGTGGACCCCGATGACGGGCATCTTCAAGCGGGTCTGGTGGGGGCGGTCTGCGGGCTGCGCAGCCTCGGCATGCCGCTACCCCTTGACAACTGGCAGGTCGATGGCCTGGCATCATTAGTACTGGAGCTTTTTCTGGCCTGGCTGCCGTTGATCGGCAGTGCTCTCCTGCTCCAAGGCATCCTCCGCTTCCTGCCCGCGTCGCGGCCATGAGCCTGCTGCACGCCACCTGGCTTCCCGCCATCCGTACCTCAAGCAGTTCCGGCCAACCGGCACTGCTCGTTTGGGCTGACACCTGGCGGGTGGCCACACCGGAAGGGCCAGGCCTCACCCCGGCGCTGCATCCCTTCACCCTCAGCCACGACGACCTCAAGGCCTGGCTCAGCGAACGCGACCTTCTGCCCGGCGGCAGCATCGATGCCACGGCTTGTCTCACCCTGCCAAGCCGCACGGTCAAGCCGCGCAAAAGCCGAAGCAAAGCAGCGGATCCAGCGCCAGAGCCACCGGGCTGGACCGGACTGCCGATGCAAGCCGGCGAACCGATCCCCAAACAAACGGAATGGTGGCCTTGGCAGGTGCAGGGGCTTGCCGTGGAACCCTCAGCAGCCACAGAGTGGCTGTCCCGCTTGCCGCTGTCGGGGACCAACCCGGACCTGGCCGATGAATTGCGCTGGTGGAGCCATCTGCAGCGCTGGGCCCTGAGTCTGGTGGCCCGGGGCCGCTGGATGCCCCAGATGGAACTGAGCAAAGGGGAGGGCTACCCCCATCGGGCCCGTTGGGTGCCGCTGCTTAACCGAGAAGAAGATCGACGTCGGCTGGAGGATCTGGCAGCCAGCCTTCCCCTAGTGGCCACCTGTGCCTTGCCCTGGCGCGAACCACTGGGGCGCCGCAGCAACCGCACGACCCGGTTGCGGCCAGAGGCGATGCGGGCCGCCAATCCCGTCGCCAGCTGCAGGCCCCGCAGCGGTCGCCTGCGGGTGGCGACCCTGCTGGAAGACCTTGTGGACGCCCAGCTGCGCAAGGACTTCGAGCCCTCCAGTGATGGCCTTGATCCCCTGCTGACGCTCTGGCAGGAGGCCCTGGGATCAGAGACCGGGGTGATCGAGATCGGTGATGAGGAGGCCGAACGACTGGCCAGCGCAAGCCATCACTGGCGGGAAGGCATCGCCGGCGGATTCGCCGCGGCCCGGACCTGCCTGGAACTGCACACCCCACCGGATGGGGAGGATCTCTGGGAACTGCGCTTCGGACTGCAGGCGGAAGCCGACCCAAGCCTGAAGCTCCCGGCCGCCGCAGCCTGGGCCTCCGGCGCCGAAATGCTCCAACTGGGTGAGATCCAGGTGGACCAGCCCGGCGAAGTTCTACTGGAGGGCCTCGGGCGGGCCCTGACGGTGTTCCCACCGATCGAACGGGGGCTGGAAAGCGCCACGCCAGACACGATGCAACTCACACCGGCCGAAGCCTTCGTGCTGGTGCGCACCGCAGCTCGGCAACTGAGGGACGCCGGTGTGGGTGTGGAACTACCCCCCAGCCTCTCCGGTGGACTAGCCAGCCGACTGGGACTGGCGATTAAGGCTGAACTACCGGAGCGGTCGCGGGGCTTCACCCTCGGTGAGTGTCTGGATTGGGAGTGGGATCTGATGATCGGTGGGGTGACGCTCACCCTGCGAGAACTGGAGCGTCTCAGCGGCAAGCGCAGCCCCCTGGTGCGCCACAAGGGGGCCTGGATCGAACTGCGTCCGAACGACCTCAAGAACGCCGAACGCTTCTGTGGCGCCAAAGCAGAACTGAGCCTCGACGACGCGCTGCGGTTGACGGGAACGGAAGGGGAGCTGCTGATGCGGATGCCGGTGCACCGCTTCGATGCCGGCCCACGGCTGCAGTCGGTGCTGGAGCAATATCACCAGCAAAAAGCCCCCGACCCCCTGCCGGCCCCAGAGGGATTCTGCGGCCAATTGCGGCCTTATCAGGAGCGGGGCCTGGGCTGGCTCGCCTTCCTGCATCGGTTTGACCAAGGGGCCTGCTTGGCCGATGACATGGGCTTGGGCAAAACAATCCAGTTGCTGGCGTTTCTGCAGCACCTCAAAGCGGAGCAGGAATTGAAGCGCCCTGTGCTGTTGGTGGCGCCCACCTCAGTGCTCACCAACTGGCGAAGGGAAGCGGAAGCCTTCACCCCCGAGTTGGCGGTCACCGAGCACTACGGCCCGCGTCGTCCCTCCACACCGGCCGAACTGAAGAAAGCCTTGAAGGAGGTGGACTTGTTACTCACCAGCTACGGACTGCTGCAACGCGACAGCGAACTGCTGGAAACCCAGGACTGGCAGGGGGTCGTGATTGATGAAGCCCAGGCGATCAAGAACCCCGGCGCCAAGCAGAGCCAAGCAGCCCGTGATCTGGCCCGCCCCGGCCGAAGCAAAAGCAACCGCTTCCGCATCGCCCTGACCGGCACCCCAGTGGAAAACCGCGTCAGCGAACTGTGGGCGTTGATGGACTTCCTCAACCCCAAGGTGCTGGGGGAGGAGGACTTCTTCCGCCAGCGCTACCGGATGCCGATCGAGCGTTACGGCGACATGTCGTCTCTGCGCGACCTCAAGGGGCGGGTCGGACCATTCATCCTGCGCCGGCTCAAGACCGACAAAACGATCATCTCGGACCTTCCCGAAAAGGTGGAGCTGAGCGAATGGGTGGGGCTGAGCAAAGAGCAAAAATCCCTGTACAGCAAAACCGTGGAAGACACGCTTGATGCCATTGCACGTGCTCCGCGCGGGAAGCGCCACGGCCAAGTGCTGGCCCTGCTCACCCGGCTAAAACAGATCTGCAACCATCCCGCCCTTGCCCTGAGCGAAGGGGCTGTAGACGATGGCTTCCTCGGCCGCTCCGCCAAGTTGCAGCGGCTAGAGGAGATCCTTGACGAGGTGATCGAAGCGGGCGACCGGGCTTTGCTGTTCACCCAGTTCGCCGAATGGGGGCATCTGTTGCAGACCTGGATGCAACAGCGCTGGAAGGCGGAGGTGCCCTTCCTGCACGGCGGCACCCGCAAGAGCGAACGTCAGGCGATGGTGGATCGCTTCCAGGAGGATCCCCGCGGTCCGCAGCTGTTCTTGCTCTCGCTCAAGGCCGGTGGTGTGGGCCTCAACCTCACCCGGGCCAGCCACGTGTTCCACATCGATCGCTGGTGGAACCCGGCCGTGGAAAACCAAGCCACCGACCGGGCCTACCGAATCGGCCAGACCAATCGGGTGATGGTGCATAAATTCATCACCAGCGGCTCGGTGGAAGAAAAAATCGATCGCATGATCCGGGAGAAATCACGCCTGGCGGAGGATGTGATCGGCTCCGGGGAGGATTGGCTCGGCAGCCTCGGTGGCGATCAATTGCGTGATCTCGTTTCCTTGGAGGACACCTGACCATGACCCTCAGCAACAACAGCACCAACGGCAGCACCGCCATCGGCGACGACGGCCTGGGCCAACAGCCCTGGTGGGTGGAGCAATGGATGGAGCTGATCAACGGTTACCGGTTCAAGAAGCGGTTGGAGAGGGCCTGGGGCTATGCCCGGGAAGGCCATGTGACGTCGATCCGCTTCGAAGGCCGCCGGGTCCATGCCCGGGTCCAAGGCACCGATGAAGCGCCTTACAAAGTGAAGCTCTGGCTGGATGTGCTGAACGATGAAGATTGGGGCTATGTCATGGAAGCCCTGACCCAAAAAGCCCGCTGGTCGGCCCAACTCCTGGCGGGGATCATGCCCTCAGACATCGAACGGGCCTTCGCCGCCAGCGGCAAACGCCTGTTCCCGTTCAAGCTGCAGGAGGTGCGCAGCGAGTGCAGCTGCCCGGATAAAGCCAACCCCTGCAAACACATCAGCGCGGTGTATTTCCTGATGGGGGACCGCTTCAGTGAAGACCCCTTCGTGTTATTCCAACTGCGGGGCCGCACCCGAGCTCGGCTACTGGAGGACCTGGCGGAACACCGGCGCAAGGCCCTGGCTGAGCGGGCGGAGGCGGCCAAGGAAGCGGGCATTACCAACATCCCTGACGATGCCACCCCCCTGCCGCCCCATCCAGCAGTGCAGGATCCCGCCCTGTGGTGGCGCTACAACCGCAGCCTCGATGGCGACCTGGTGGTGATCACCCCGGCGATGGATGGAGACACCGGCCTGGATGCCGCCGGAGAGCTGCCACTGGCGGAAGACCCGCGTTTCGCCGATGCCCGAAGCACCTTCCTCAGCAACCTCAAGGCCCACGGCCAGGCCAGTGCCCAGAAGGCGATGCTGCAGGCCATGGCGGCCGGCAGCTGAAGCGACGTGGAGGGGCCTGGAGCCATGGCCTGCGAAGCCGCCTGGCTCACCTCCGAAAAACAAGGGCTCGCCGGGGTGCTGCTGCAATCCCATCAACGGGCCTTCTGTCGCCCGCTAATCGCCGCCGCCCAACCGGGCCGCTCCAGGCGCCTGCTGTGCCAGGAGCTGTTCGCCTGCGGCTTTCCGGTGCTGGCCCACGGCACCGGAAACGATCCAAGGCTCAGTTACGCCAATGCCGCAGCGCTGCAGCTCTGGGAGACCAGCTGGCATGAGCTGATCGGCCTGCCCTCACGGCTCACCGCACCGGAAACCGAACGGGCAGAACGCAGCAACGCCCTGGGCCAGGCCAAACGTCTGGAGGCAGTTCAGAACTATCAAGGCATTCGGATCAGCCGAAAAGGGCAGCAATTCATGATCAACAACGCCCGTATCTGGACGCTCTGGGATGCAGAAGAGCGGGTGTGCGGCCAGGCGGCCTGCTTCAGCGACTGGTGGTGGCTTTAGGGAGATTCGGTTTCAACACCATCCCTGTCGTGCCAGCCGAACCTGGTGGTAGAGACCGAATCAAAACGGGCGGTTCTCACGCTTCTAGTTCTCATCCAAGCGGCGCAGATTGTGTTGGCGGGCAATCAACCAAGTCCGCAGATGTTCATTCTTCAGAGCAACCATCATGCTGACCCTCCGCCAATCCCCCTTCGATCTGTTCGAGCGTCTCGAGCAGCAACTTGCGACCGCAGAGCGCGTCCCCAACGCCGAAATCCATGAGACTGAATCCAGCTACATCGTGCGGCTGGAACTGCCTGGTGTGGACCGCGACTCCATCGACATCAAGGCCACCGATCGCAACCTGGTGATCAACGCAGAACGCACAGCCGCAACCGGCGATGACAACAATGAACCTCTGCTGAGCGAATTCCGCAGCGGCACCTGGAGCCGCAGCTTCCGCTTCCCCCACAGCCTTGA
Source organism: Synechococcus sp. MU1648 (assembly GCF_023630615.1). NCBI lineage: Bacteria > Bacillati > Cyanobacteriota > Cyanophyceae > Synechococcales > Synechococcaceae > Synechococcus > Synechococcus sp. MU1648. Next base: position 24,005 of record NZ_JAKUHI010000012.1, on the reverse strand, counting down.
TCGCGACCAGCTCAAAGCGAGCTACCGCGACGGCATTCTTGAAATCAACGCCGGTAAAGCTGTTGAACACACCAGCGTTTCGGTGAAGATCGAGAACTGAACAGCCATCGCACTAAACAGCATCGAGCTGAAGCAGCTCATCCCCACACCGAAGAACGGAAGCCCAACCCCTGCCCATGGCAGGGGTTTTTTGATGGCTCCGCATTCGGGTTAGCCCCCAAGGCCGAAAAAGAAGCGGCCGATGAACAACAGGCTGAATCCGCTGAAAAACACCAAACCAAACCAGCAAAACGCCTGGGTGAGCCGCCCATAACGGTGCTCGAGCGGAACCAACGGACTGTTGATCGTGTCCATCGCCATCCAGGCGAACAGGGGCGCCGTGAGGAAACTGCCGGTCATCGCCCCGAACACGAAATCCTTCACCCCAATACCGCCGGTCTTGGCCACCACCAACGCCAGCACAGCCGCCAGAAAATGCACGATGACCCAGATATCGAAGCGACGTTGCATGGGCCCCGGTGCCGAGTCACCACTGTCGTGATGGCGCAGCAAGCCCTGAATCGCCGCAATGCTGCGGGGGTAGGCATCAAGACAGGTGAGGGTGGTGCTGAACATGGCGAAAAAGGCCGCCGGAATGATCACCCAAGCCGCCCAACCGCCCATGGCGGCCGTATAGAGCTTGATCAGCTTCTGAGCGAAGGACACACCACTGCCAGCGAGCATTCCATCACCGCTGCCGTACATCGTGAAGGCGCCAAGGATCACGAAGAACATCGCCGTCACCACCGTGACGCCATAGCCGAGGTTGAAATCAAATTCCGCTTCCTTCGGCGTTGCGGTGTGGTCGGTATCCCGGGCACGGGAGAACATCCACAAGGATGGCCACACGCACATCTCCACCGGACCGGGCATCCAGCCCATCAGGGGAATCAAAAAGGCCAGGTTGGCAAGGGTCCAGGGACTGGGATCCGTGCTGACCCAACTCGCTGCCACATCACCGACGGGGCCGCGAATCAACAGTGATGCGGCCGCGATCCCTGTGAGCAAGGTGAGCAGCACCACCAGCAGCTTGGAGAGACGGTCCAAAGCGCGGTAGTGCCCCAACAGCAGCACCAGGCCACTCACCGCCAACACGGCGATCGACAGTCCATAGGGGTCCAATCCCGCCAGCAGGGGGATGTTGGTGAGCAGCAGCCCCGCAACAAAACTCACTGCAGCGATGGTGAAGGTGCCTGTCACCAGGCTCACCACCAAATACAGCGGGAGGTAGAGCGGATTGCGTTGTTGGAAGCCTTCCAGCAACGACAGTCCGGTGGCCGCCGTAAAGCGGGTGCCCACCCGCAGGAACGGGTATTTGATCAGATTGGTGAGCAGGATCAGTCCCACCAGCGCAAAGCCGAAACGGGCCCCCGCCGTGGTGGAAGACATCAAGTGGGATCCACCAATGCAGGCACCGGCCAACAGAATCCCGGGACCAATGCTGCGTCGAAGCGTCGATGACGCCATCACAAGGTTGCGGTTGCTACCAGTCTCCGCCGCCTTCCCCCGCTGAATCTCCGTAAAGTCGACATCCGTCACGGTCGGTTTCATGGTCGTTGCTCCCGCTGCTCCGAAGCTGTCGCTGCAGTGCGAGGCCATTGCAGCCGACACCAGCACGATTCGTTCCCTGGACTGGGATCGCAGCCGCTTCGACATCGAATTCGGCCTGCGCAACGGCACCACCTACAACGCCTTCCTGGTGCGGGGCGAACGCACCGCCCTGATCGACACCAGCCACGCCAAGTTCCGCGATACCTGGATTCCCCTGCTCAAGGAGCAGATCGATCCAATCGAGATTGATGTGTTGATCGTGAGCCACACGGAGCCGGACCATTCCGGACTGATTGGGGATCTGATCGACCTCAACCCAAACATTGAAATCGTCGGATCGAAGGTGGCGCTGCAGTTCCTGCAGGACCAGGTGCACCGACCCTTCAAATCCCGTGCCGTGAAATCCGGGGAAGAACTGGATCTCGGCACGAACCCAGCCAGCGGCATTCAGCACCGCTTCGAATTCCTGAGCGCTCCGAACCTGCACTGGCCAGACACGATCTTTTCCTTCGATCACGGCACAGGCATCCTCTACACCTGCGACGCCTTCGGCCTGCATTACTGCTCCGACGATGTCTTCGACGCCGACCCTGGCGCCATCGCTCCCGATTTCCGCTTCTACTACGACTGCTTGATGGGTCCCAATGCCCGCAGCGTTCTGCAGGCCCTCAAGCGCATGGATGGCCTGCCGGAGATCAACACGATCGCCGTGGGTCATGGCCCCCTGCTACGCCATCACCTCAGCCACTGGGTCAGTGACTACCGCGACTGGAGTGGTCAACGCAGCAAGGGAGAAAGTTATGCAGCCGTCTGTTATCTGAGCCAGTACGGCTTCTCCGATCGGATCAGCCAAGCCATTGCCCACGGCATCGGCAAGGCGGATGCCCAGGTGCAACTGGTGGACTTGCGGGCCACCGATCCCCAGGAACTCACCGCACTCATTGGCGATGCCAAGGCTGTTGTGGTGCCGACCTGGCCATCGGAACCGGAACCTGATCTCCAGGCCTCGATCGGCACCCTGCTGGCGGCCCTGCATCCCAAGCAACTGGTGGGGGTCTACGACGCCTTCGGCGGCAACGATGAACCGATCGACGCCGTCGCCGATCAACTGCGCAGCCAGGGGCAGAAACCAGCATTCAGCCCATTAAGGATCAAACAACTGCCCCAGGGCAGCGACTATCAACGTTGTGAAGAGTCCGGCACCGACCTTGGTCAGCTGCTCACCAAGGAGAAGACAATCGCGGCGATGAAAAGCCTCGATGGCGACCTCGACAAGGCTCTTGGTCGCATCAGTGGTGGCCTCTATGTGGTCACCGCAAGCCAGGGGGACGGCGAATCGCAGCGCCGCAGCGCCATGGTGGCCAGCTGGGTGAGCCAAGCCAGCTTCACACCACCGGGGCTCACGATTGCTGTCGCCAAAGATCGTGCAATCGAAGCACTCATGCAGGTCGGCGACAGGTTCGTGCTGAATGTTCTCCGGCAGGACAACCACCAGGAGCTGATGCGGCATTTCCTCAAACGCTTCCCCCCCGGTGCCGATCGTTTCGCCGGGGTGAATGTGCTGGAAGGGACAGCCGATGGAGGCCCGGTGCTGGCCGATGCACTGGCTTTTCTTGGCTGCCGGGTGGAGCAGCGAATGGAAGGCCCCGATCACTGGATCATCTATGCCGTCGTGGAGCAAGGCAACGTGGCCGATGCCGATGCCAGCACCGCGGTGCATCACCGCAAGGTGGGCAACCACTACTGAGCTTGCAGCTGATCCAGAGCGTCAAGAAGATTCGTGAGCAAGGCATCAACGTGTTGGCTCCTCCGCCATTCACGACGATGGATCCACTGATCTGAGCAGTCGCGCCACCAGCCCTCATCAGCCGGCTGACAGAGGGCAATGCCTCGGTGATGAGGGGCCAGAAAGATGGCTGCAGCCAAGAGGTTGGTGCCGAAACCCAACACATTCAAGGGTCCACTCCCTTCACGCGACCATCCGCTCGACAGCCGCACCTCGAGGGGGGCATCTGATGAGAACAGCTCCAACGATCTTCCTTGATGCAGCGGATTCAACAGCTGCTGAACCAAGGAATAGTGAGCTTCATTTTTGGGATGGGCTTGCGCCCACAACGGTGCATCTGCGCGCACATGTCGCAAGGCGGAACGGATGGCGCGAATGAAGTACGCACTGTTCGCGATTCCTGGCGTCCGGCGCCAACCAAACGATCTGCCAAAGAGCCGCCAGCGAACATGCCATTTGGGCACTCTCAGGTAAGGCAGGCAGAGCATCACGCCCGGTTGATGCTTTCGGCTGATCGCTTCATCGTCAAGCAATGCAGAACGGAAATTCGCGCAAATGTCGAGCATGGCCTGGAGCCGCAACAGCTCAACAGGACGGTCGAAAGGCAGCAGCGGATCCTGACGAACCGAAGCAAAGACTTCAGAACAATTCACGACCTCCAGCACCTTGCTGCGTTTGCGCTGTGCTTGATCTGAATACAAGCGCGTCTCGACCCCAATCGATTCCCCCAGCTCCACCACTTCTGAAGCCTGGTACGAAAGCAGCATCCGCTGCCCTTCACGATCATCCAACCGTGGCAGCAGCAGCAGGCTGCACTTCAGGGGCTCAGACCGAATCAGCAGGCTGTCCCCAGCACTGAGCTGAAGCACTCGAGTCTGATCAGGGGGGATCTGGATGAACTGGCACTGATGTCCATCCTGGGAAGCGAGATCCCGCAACAGCGGCTGGAAGGCTTTGGTCGAATGGCTGAACTCGTCGCGATAAGGCGAGACAACGTGCAGCCGGGTTCCTCGTATTCCTCGCCAGCGCAGATAGGCCAGAGCCGAAAGGGTGGTGATCAGCTGGGAGGAGAGAACAACAACGCTCTGCGCCACAGGTCTGCTGCTCTCACTAACAACACGCCTACATTCAACTGGCTTCGAAGATGAGCGTGACCAGCACCGCAACCACGCGTCGCACGATCCAACTGCCGATCGACGATGGGGTCGTTGGTCTCCGCGGTCTGAGCCCTCAACGAAACCGCTTTGAACTGGAGTACGCCCTGGAGCGGGGAAGCACCGCCAACAGTGTGTTGTTTGAAGCCGGTGATGGTGCCCCTGCCGTGTTGGTTCACCCTCCAGGTGTGGCCTACAGCGGCGCCTTTCTTCCGGTGCTTGCCGACGCCCTACCCAGCAACGATGCGCCGCTGCTGGTGGTCGTGGGTCACGTCAATCCCAATCGCGTTGCCTTGCTGCGGGGTTTAGCGGAGGCCTATGCCGGGCTGGAACTGATCGTCTCCAACCCGGGCGCCAAGTTGATCAAGGAACTGTGGAGCCAACGCAAACCGGCCCCGCCCGGAGAAACAAGCGAACAACCACCTTTGCCCGACCTGCCGCCCCTGCGGATCATCCGCCAGGAGCAAACGCTTCCCCTCAGCCATCAGCGCAGCCTGATGCTGCTGCCCGCCCCAACCCCCCGTTGGCCTGGCGGGTTGCTGGCGTTTGAGGAAAGCCTCGGCTTGCTGATGAGCGACAAATTCTTCAGTGCCCACCTCTGCACGGACAGCTGGGCCGAAAGCAACCGCAGCAGCACAGAAGAAGAGCGCCGTCACTTCTATGACTGCCTGATGGCTCCCATGGCCAGTCAGGTTGATGCCCTGGTGGAACGGCTCGAAGAGCTGGATATCCGCACCATCGCTCCGGGCCATGGCCCCGCAATCGAAGCCAGTTGGCGCAGCCTGCTCAGTGACTACCGCCGCTGGGGAGAAGGCCAGCAGAACGCCAGCCTGACGGTGGCCCTGCTGTTCGCCAGCGCCTACGGCAACACCGCGGCCATTGCCGACGCCCTGGCCCGCGGGGTCAGCCGCACCGGCATCCGGGTGAGCAGCTTGAACTGCGAATTCACCCCGGCCGATGAACTGGTGAGCACCATCCAGCAGGCCGATGCCGTGTTGATCGGCTCACCGACCCTGGGGGGTCATGCCCCCACGCCGATTGTTTCGGCCTTGGGCACCCTGTTGGCGGAAGGAGATCGCAACAAGCCCGTGGGGGTATTCGGCAGCTTCGGCTGGAGCGGCGAGGCGGTGGATCTGCTGGAAACCAAGCTGCGGGACGGCGGCTTCAGCTTTGGCTTCGAGCCGATCCGGGTGAAGTTCAGTCCAGATGCCGCACGGGTGAAAGAGCTGGAAGAGACGGGCACCCGTTTCGCCCGTCAACTGCTGCAGAGCCAGAAGCGAGCGCAGCGGCGCAGTGCAGGAGGGTTGAGTGAAAGCCGCAGCGATCCAGCGGTACTAGCCCTGGGCCGCGTGATCGGCTCCCTCTGCGTGCTCACCACACGTAAAGCTGATCTAAGCGGCGCCATGGTGGCCAGCTGGGTGAGTCAGGCGAGCTTCAGTCCTCCCGGCATCACGGTGGCAGTCGCCAAAGACCGCGCCGTGGAAGCCTTACTGCACAAGGGCGATCGCTTCGCCTTGAACGTTTTGGCAGAAGGTCGCGAAACAGCAGCGATGAAGCAATTCCTGCAGCCGTTCGAGCCCGGTGCTGATCGCTTTGCAGGCCTTGAGCTCGACACAAGCCCCGCCGATCAGCCGTTGCTACCGGATGCCCTGGCATGGCTAGACGGGAAAGTAAGCCAGCGGATGGAATGCGGCGACCACTGGCTGATCTACGCCGAAGTGGATCACGGTGGGGTACTGGATGCGAAGGGCAGCACTGCGGTGCACCAACGCCGGAGCGGCGCCAACTACTGAGCCGGCAACCCGAACCATCGCCTAACTCATAGCGGGTATGAGTTAGGAGTAGTCTGTTGGAACGATCGCTTCTCCTCGATGGACCTCTCCAAGCCATCCACCCACACCAATCTCGAAGCCGCATTCGGCGGCGAGAGCATGGCCAACCGCAAGTACCTGTTCTTTGCGGATGTGGCCAAACAACTGGGTCACAAAGACCTGGCCAAGTTGTTTCGTGAAACCGCGGCCCAAGAAACAGAGCATGCCTTTGCGCACTTCCGCCTACTGCATCCCGAATTAGTGGTGGGCAACCCCGACCAGCTCAGCGACAACGAGAAGCAAGCGATGCTGACCCGCTGCCTGGAACTGGCGATTGAAGGCGAAACCTACGAGTACACAACGATGTATCCGGAGTTCGCCGCCCAGGCCCGTCAGGACCGGGACAGCGGAGCCGAGGCGGAATTTGCCGAGCAAAGCAGCGAATCCAAGGAGCATGCCGGCACCTTCCGGACAGCCGCTAAGAACTTCGGCCTGCTAACACCGATCGAACAACATCACGCCGAAACCTATGGCGTCGCCCTGGAAGCACTGCAAGGAAAAGGAACGGCAGGCCAAGCCGATCAACCCCTTCCAGGCAAATGGATCTGCAAGGTGTGCTCGATGATTTACGACCCCGCCGAGGGAGATCCGGATTCCGGCATCGCCGCAGGCACACCCTTTGAAGCGATTCCGGACGACTGGGAGTGTCCGATCTGCGGTGCCCGCAAAGCCAGCTTCGTCCCCTACCGGGAAGCCGAGTTGAAGGCCGCCTGACCCTTACTCCCAGGTCCGTCAGCGCATCGTCCAAGCGCGGCGGACCTTGTTGTGAGAACAAGCGAGAACTTGCACGATTCAATCAAGTTCAGAATTCTCCATGCCCTCCGATCTCATCGTTCTGACAGCAAGCAATGGCGAGAACCTCAAGCTTGCTGAACGGTTCGTGAAGGCCGCAGCAGCTCAGAACGCCACCGCCGAACTGATCGACCTCACGCAGCTCGACGTGCCCCTGTTCACACCGAGAGTCAAGGAAGCGGGTGCTGGCCCTGATCTTGTGACCCTGCACAACAAGCTCCAGCAAACTCCGCGCTGGGTGATCTGCGCACCGGAATACAACGGCTCCATTCCGCCATCGCTCACCAATGCCATTGCCTGGCTCTCGGTGACAGGAGATGACTTCCGATCCCTCTTCAACGGGCGACCAATTGCCATGGCCACCTTTTCCGGTGGTGGCGGCATGGAACTGCTCCTTTCCTTGCGCATCCAGCTGACGCACCTTGGAGCCCAGGTTGTCGGGCGACAGCTGCTTAGCAACTACGCCAAGCCACCCCAAGACGAGTCCATCACCGACCTGGTGCAACGGCTGCTGCAGATGACTCCCCTCGAGCTCTGAAGCGAACCCCTCAACCCAAATACCCCCTTTCCACGCGATCAACCTGACCGCTGTTGTCAACACTTCATCAATGCGGATGCGCCCGGCTTCCGAGCGCTTTCTCACCCAACTGGACTGGCTTAAGTCGTGGCACAGCTTTTCGCTCGGCCGCCATCAGGATCCGAACTGGATGGGCTTCGGCACCTTGCGGGTGATCAACGACGACACCATCGCTGCTGGAAAGGGTTTCGGCATGCACCACCACCTGTGGGGGCACGACTGACAGACCGTTGCAATCTCGCAAGCTGATCTCCGTTTGACCACTTGAAACGCAGCAATCCGGAAGAGATTCGGTGCAAGCGCGTAACACCAGATCTTGCGCCCTGAAATGACGGAGTCACTTTCAAACAATCCCTTGAGCGATGGGATTCATGAACGGTCATGAGACCGCGGTGCGTTACCGCGGCTTCCTTCTGATGCCTCAAACCAATCGAAGCTGGTTGGTGCGACCTGAACGCAGCCCCATGCGGCTTCTGCCGTTCCGAACACCGACCTGCTCATTGGCCGACGTCAAAGCCCTTGTGGACTGGCGTCTTTCGCAGGAAGCATCAGAAATCGGAGTGGCCTGAATTCAGGCCGCTGCCGGTGGTGGGGTGGGATCGCCCACCGGTTGAAGGGGAATGACGAGGGTGGCCCAGTGATCGGGCCGCTCAGGGCGACTACGACGGGAGCGACGGGTGCCGAACGGAACCCGAATCACATTCGTCCCTTCAATCGACAACGTATGACCACGATTGAAGGCCGACTCGAGACCGTCCGGAAGTTGAGGAAGGGCAGGTCCTTCAACGGTCCTGAGGCCAGATTTCTTGATGTTGTCCCGATCCATGGTGTCCCCCGACAGACGAATCAGTTGTCGAACAGTTTGACCGAACCCGCAAGGGCGATGAACGGAATCAAACCAATTTTTCCACTTTCAGTGAAAATTTACACGTTCTGATGCCCTCGCACCAGGTCAAACCGCCAGAGCCACCTCTTCCACAGAGGGACAGGTGCAGATCAAGTTGCGGTCACCGAAGGCGTTGTCAATCCGAGCCACAGCTGGCCAGACCTTGTTCTCCTGCTGACCCTCCATGGGGAATGCGGCCTGCTGACGGCTGTAGGGACGATCCCAGTCATCCGCTGTCACTGCAGCCAGGGTGTGCGGGGCACGCTTCAACGGGTTGTTCTGAGGGTCGATGGCGCCGTTTTCGATGGCACGAATCTCCTCACGGATCGCCACCAGGGCATCGGCGAAGCGATCCAACTCCGCCAGGCTTTCGCTCTCCGTGGGTTCAACCATCACCGTTCCAGCCACCGGCCAGCTGACGGTGGGCGCGTGGAAGCCGTAATCCATCAAACGCTTAGCGATGTCATCCACATCGATTCCTGCTTCCCTTTTCAACGGCCGCAGATCAAGGATGCATTCATGGGCCACGCGACCGGTGCTGCCCCGAAACAGCACGGGGTAATAGGGGTCAAGCCGATGGGCCAGATAGTTGGCTGACAACAGCGCCACGGCACTGGCCTGCCGCAGGGCATCCGCCCCCATCATCCGTAGATACATCCAACTGATCGGCAGGATGCTGGCGCTGCCGAGCGCTGCTGCGGAAACGGGTCCGATGGCGGCTGAGGTACCAGCTTGCAACGGATGACCCGGCAGGAAGGGCGCCAGATGCGCCGCCACACCAATCGGTCCAACGCCTGGGCCACCGCCCCCGTGGGGGATGCAGAAGGTCTTGTGCAGGTTGAGATGGCACACATCGGCACCGAACGCACCAGGACGGCAAAGCCCGACCTGCGCATTGAGGTTGGCCCCATCGAGGTACACCTGCCCACCGTGCTGATGCACAACGGAGCAGATCTCACGGATGCCGGTTTCAAAGACGCCGTGGGTGGAGGGGTAGGTGACCATCAACGCCGCCAGCTGATCGGCATGCTCAGCAGCCTTCGCAGCAAGATCCTGCTGATCGATGTTGCCCTCGTCATCGCAGGCGACAGCCACAACCTTGAGTCCGGCCATGACGGCACTGGCGGGGTTGGTGCCATGGGCGCTGGTAGGAATCAGACAGATATCGCGATGGGCCTCCCCGCGGGAGCGGTGCCAGGCGCGAATCACCAGCAGCCCCGCATATTCCCCCTGAGAACCGGCATTGGGCTGCAACGACACGGCTGCAAACCCCGTCAGAGCCGCCAACCATCGCTCCAGATCGTCGGCCATGCAGCGATAGCCCTCCGTCTGATCCACTGGAGAAAACGGATGCAATGCCGCAAAGGCAGGCCAACTCACCGGCTGCAGCTCAGCGGCGGCATTGAGCTTCATGGTGCAACTGCCCAAGGGGATCATCCCGTGCACCAGGGAAAGATCACGGCTCACCAACCGTTGGATGTAGCGCAACAGCTCCGTCTCGCTGCGGTACTGATGAAACACCGGCTGGGTCAGCCAGGGTTGGCTGCGCTGCGGCAGGAACAGGGACTCGGGCAGCGCAGCCTCAAGCTCTGGTACCTCCTGACCGCAGGCCTCCGCCAGGAGCCCCAGGAGCACTTGCAGCTCCCGTTCATCCGACAACTCATCCAGGCTGATGCCGAATCCGGTGGCGTCCGCCGGAGCGGCGCCATCTGGCAGCACCCGCAGATTGAAGCCTGCTGCTGCTGCCGCGCGGTGGACGGCCGGCGCCGCCGCACAGTGCACGGTGACGGTGTCGAAGCGGTCCGCCAAAGCCAGCGGATACCCGAGAGCCTTCAGGCCCTGCTCCAACTGACTGCGCAGCCCAACGATGCGCTGGGCGATGGCCTGAAGGCCGTCGGGGCCGTGGTGCACCGCATAGAAAGAAGCCATCACGGCGAGCAACACCTGAGCAGTGCAGATATTGCTGGTGGCTTTGTCACGGCGGATGTGCTGCTCACGGGTCTGCAGCGCCAGCCGCAGGGCCGAGCGGCCTTCTACATCCTTGGACTGCCCCACCAGACGACCCGGGATCTGGCGCTTGTAGGCCTCAACCGTGGCGAAAAAGGCGGCATGGGGGCCACCGAATCCCATCGGCACCCCCAGGCGTTGGGCACTGCCCACGGCAATGTCAGCCCCCAGGGATCCAACAGGCGCCATCAGGGTCTGGGCCAACGGATCGATGGCCACAGTGGCCAAAGCGCCAGCCGCATGGGCCGCTTCGATCACGGCAGTTGGATCCCATAGACAACCATCAGCCCCGGGCAATTGGAGCAGAACTCCGAACACGGACGCATCGATCGGCGCCGTTGCCGGGTCGATCCGCTCAAGGGTGATGCCAAGGGGTTCCGCGCGGGTCTGCAGCACGGCCCAGGTCTGCGGCAGCACATTGGCGTCCACCAAGAACCGGGTCGCCTCGGGGCGACGGCAAACCCCAAAGCTGAGGCTCATGGCCTCCGCTGCTGCGGTGGCTTCATCCAGCAGCGACGCGTTAGCGATCGGCAAACCCGTGAGCTCACTGATCAGGGTTTGAAAGTTGAGAAGGGCCTCAAGACGGCCTTGGGCGATTTCCGCCTGATACGGGGTGTATGCGGTGTACCAGGCCGGATTTTCAAAAACGTGGCGCTGAATCAGAGCCGGTGTTGCTGTGCCGTAGTAACCCAACCCAATCAAGGAGCGTCGAAGTGAGTTGGACTCGCTCAGCTCCTTCAGCTGTCTGAGGGCTTCCGCCTCTCCACAGCCCTCGGGCAACGCTTCGTAAGGCGGCGCTGGGTCAAGGATGTCGTCGGGCACGACATCAGTGATGAAACCCTTCAGATCGCTGTAGCCGAGCGCGTTTAGCATCCGGCTCTGTTCCGCCGCACTCGGGCCGATATGCCGCTGCGAAAAAGGAGAAATCAACGTCTGAAGCAGCGGCTCACAGGGGAGATCGTAAGAGCCGCATCCCGCCCTTGAGGTCAGCCGGCGTTGACCTTGGCGCTGTAGGCCTCCGCGGTCATCAGGCTCTCGAGCTCAGAGGGATCCGCCGGTCGCAGCACCAGCAGCCAGCCCTCGCCATGGGGATCGTTCTGCAGTTCCTCCGGACTGGCCAGCACCGCTTCATTGCGTTGCACCACCTCACCGGCAATGGGCGCGTACATGTCTTCGACGGCCTTCACCGATTCCACCGATCCGAAGCTGGTGCCCTTCGCCAGGTTGGAGCCCACGTCCGGCAGATCGACAAACACGATGTCGCCCAGCTGATCAACGGCGAAGGCGCTAATGCCCACCCTCACCAGCTCGCCATCGGCGTTGGCGTATTCGTGGCTGTCGGCGAAGCGAAAAGAGTCGGGGAACGCGAACGCCATCGACGCACTTTCAGGTGATCCCAGTTTGCGTGAGATTGATCAGTCCTGCCGCATTCAGGTCACACAACGCACGGGACAACGCCAGGCGGATGTGGGCCCGATGGGTGCCGCCCTGCACGTACAGGTTGAAGGGTTCCCGTAGCGGCGCATCGGCCGAAAATTCACTGGTAGAGCCGTCAATGAACGTCCCCCCTGCCATCACGAGATCGGAGGCATACCCCGGCATGGATGCAGGCACCGGATCGAGGTAAGCGCCAATTGGTGATGTCGACTGGAAGGCTCGACACACGACTTTGAGGGCTTCCGGACTTCCCAGCCGAACCGCCTGAATCAAATCGCTACGCACCGCGCCCGGCATGGGATTCACAGGGAAACCAAGTCGCGCGAACACCCCCGCCACGAGATCCGCGCCGATCAATGCCTCCGACACCATCTGCGGTGCCAGGAACAGGCCCTGCAGCACCAGCCGCTGCAGGTCAAATCCAGTGCCGCCCTCACGACCGATCCCCGGCGCCGTGAGCCGGCAGCAGGCCTGCTCGACAAGATCAGCCCGTCCGGCGATGTAACCGCCAGTGGGGGCAATGGTGCCGCCGAGATTCTTGATCAAGGATCCAGCGATGAGATCCGCACCAACAGCGGTTGGCTCCTGCTCCTGCACCAACTCGCCGTAACAGTTGTCGACAAAGACAACGCAGTCGGGCTGGCGCGCATGGATGCGTTCACACAGCCTTGCGATCTGATCGACCGTGACCGAGGGCCGCCAGCTGTAACCACAACTGCGCTGGATCAGCACCATCCGACAGGACTGCTCCAAGGCCTGACTCAACGCCACCTCATCCACTGCCCCGTCGGGCTGCAGATCGATTTCGTCGTAAGCGATCCCGAACTCTGCAAGGGAGCCTTGACCCTGACCGCGGAGACCGATGACCTCTTCCAAGGTGTCGTAGGGGCGCCCAGTAATGGACAGCAAACGATCACCGGGCCTCAACACCCCAAACAACGCTGCCGCAATGGCATGGGTGCCGCTCACGAATTGCAGGCGCACTGCTGCGGCTTCGGCCCCCAGCACCCGGGCAAAGACCCGATCCACCACCTCACGCCCTTGGTCACCATGGCCGTAGCCGGTCAGCGAAGTGAAGTGCTGTGTACCCACACGCTCAGCCGATAGCGCATCCAGGACCCGTTGCAAACGCAGCTGAACGGACGCCGTCCTCGCTGCGGCAAGTTCAGCCTGATCCCTTGCCACCACTTCGATCAGATGATTTGCGATTGCACTAATCACCCTTTTCCTTGCTGAGTTCTTGCCTTCATAGGTCCTGACCGACGCGACTCTTACGAACGTGCCAAGCCTCTGCACTTCGTGAACTCCTTTAGATTTCTGTCACTAACGGCACCATCCGCTCCACGGTTTCCCTGTCTGAGCGGCTTGTCAATTTCAGGAGAATCCGATTGGTTTCCTCGCAAACAGCTGACACCCGTGAGCTTCGCCAGCGGGCAGCGGTGGTGGCACGGCGTGAGCCCCTGCCAGCTCGTCAGCGGAAGCTGAAGATGGGTACCACCAGCTTCATGCTGGTGATGCACGTGCTAGCCACCGTGGCCCTGCTCCCAAGGTTCTGGAGCTGGCAGGGCGTTGTGGCTTTCGGAGTTTTGTACTGGATGACTGTGCTGGGCGTCACGCTTGGCCTGCACCGTCTGGTCGCACACCGCAGCTTGGTGGTTCCGGTATGGGTGGAGCGCATCCTGGTGCTCATGGGCACCCTCGCCTGTCAGAGCGGTCCGATCGAGTGGGTGGGATTGCATCGCCATCACCATCGCTTCTCCGATCAACCCAATGATCACCATGACGCTGGGCGTGGGCTGTGGTGGAGCCACAGCGAATGGATGCTGCACGACATCCCTGCTTTAAGAGAGCTCGACCGTTACGCCGGCGACCTTCAATGTGATCCCTTTTATCGCTGGCTCGACCGCTGGTTCCTGCTCCTTCAAATCCCCCTGGGACTTGGGCTGTACTGGTTCGGGGAAGCTGCACAGGTGCATGGTGGAGGCCTTGGCTTGGTTCTGTGGGCCATCCCGCTGCGCCTCGTGGTCGTTTATCACGTGACCTGGCTGGTGAATTCAGCCACCCACGCTTTCGGATACCGCAACTTCGATTGCCCTGACCTCTCGCGCAATTGCTGGTGGGTGGCCTTGCTCTCGTTCGGTGAGGGTTGGCACAACAACCACCACGCCCACCCCGCAAGCGCTCGCCACGGTCTGCGCTGGTTTGAATTCGACTTCACCTGGCAACACGTGCGGCTGCTCAAGCGTCTTGGTCTGGCAAGCCGAGTCCGCACTGCTCGTTACGTCAACGAAGCCTCCTGAGGCTCTGAGACTTCTTACCAACAGGCCACGTCGTAACGTGGTCGATCGCACCCGCCTTCATCCATCGTTCCGGTCCCATGCCTAAGCGTGTAAAAGTCGTTCTTAATGAGGACCTCCTCAGCCTGGGCAAGGACGGAGACCTGGTGGAAGTTGCTCCGGGTTATGCCCGTAACTTCCTGCTCCCCTTCGGCAAAGCTGTGCCCCTCACCCCAGCGGTGATGAAGCAGGTGGAGCACCGCCGGGCCAAGGAAGCTGAACGTCAGGCAGCTCTGAAGCAGGAAGCCCTCGACTTCAAGACCGCCCTTTCCACCATCGGGCGTTTCACCGTCAAGAAGCAGACCGGGGAAGACAACGTTCTGTTCGGCACCGTGACCAACGGTGATGTGGCCGAAGCCATCGAAGCAGCCACCAAGAAGGAGATCGACCGCCGCGACATCCTGGTGCCTGAAATCCATCGCACCGGCAAGTTCACCGTCACGGTGAAGCTTCACAGCGAAGTCACCGCCGAGATCAACCTGGAAGTGGTCAGCTACTGATCCCTGATCAAACAACACTCAAACGGCTCATCCGAGCCAGAGTGTGATTCCTTTCGTAACGCCCTGCCGCCATGGTGAGCGTCCCCCTGCCAGAGAAGAATGATGGGGGACGCCGTGGTTATGGCCAGGGCCGTCGCGACGACGAGCCGAACTTCGAGGCCCTACCCGATTCCGTCCCGCCCCAGAACCTGGAGGCGGAAGAGGCAGTGTTGGGGGGCATCCTGCTTGATCCTGATGCAATCGGCCGTGTGGCTGACGTGCTGCAGCCGGAAGCCTTCTATCTGAACGCCCACCGGGAGATCTTTCGCACCGCCCTGATGCTGCACGGCCAGGGCAAGCCGACCGATCTCACCGCCATGAGCGCCTGGCTGGCCGACACCGGCGCCCTCGAAAAGGTAGGCGGCAACAACCGACTGGTGGAGCTGGTGGAGCGGGTTCCCTCCACCGCCTCGATCGAGCAGGTGGCCCGGCTGGTGATGGACAAGTTCCTACGCCGCCAGCTGATCCGCTCCGGCAACGAAGTGATTCAGCTGGGATTTGATCAGAGCCTGCCGATGGAGCAGGTGCTGGACCAAGCGGAGCAGAAAATCTTCGCCATCAGCCAAGAGAAACCCTCCAAGGGTCTGACCCCCACAGCCGAAATCCTCACCCAGACCTTTGAGGAGATCGAGAGCCGCTCACTGGGCACCTCAGTGGCAGGCATCCCGGTGAACTTCTACGACCTGGATGCGATGACCCAGGGCCTGCAACGCAGCGACCTAATCATCGTTGCCGGCCGGCCAGCCATGGGAAAAACCTCGATCGCTCTGAACCTGGCCAAGAACGTTGCCCAGCTGCACGACCTGCCGGTGTGCCTGTTCTCCCTGGAGATGAGCAAGGAGCAGCTCACCTATCGCCTGCTCTCGATGGAGGTGGGAATTGAAGCGGGCCGACTGCGCACCGGCCGACTGCAGCAGGAGGAGTGGCCCCTGCTGGGCCAGGGCATCAACAGCCTGGGACAACTGCCGATCTTCATCGACGACAAGCCCAACTCCGGGGTTTTGGAAATGCGCTCGCTCTGCCGTCGGCTGATGGCCGAACAGGGCAAGGAGCTGGGGCTGGTGATGATCGACTACCTGCAACTCATGGAAGGCTCGGGCTCGGACAACCGGGTGCAGGAGCTGTCGCGCATCACCCGGGGCCTGAAGCAGATGGCCAGGGAACTGAACGTGCCAGTGATTGCCCTCTCCCAGCTGAGCAGGGGTGTTGAGTCACGCACAAACAAGCGACCGATGCTCAGCGACCTGCGGGAATCGGGCTCGATCGAGCAGGACGCCGACTTGGTGCTGATGATCTATCGCGACGAGTATTACAACCCGGAAACCCCAGACCGAGGCATCACCGAAGTGATCGTGACCAAGCACCGCAACGGACCGGTGGGCACAGTGAAGCTGCTGTTCGAGCCCCAGTTCACCCGCTTCCGCAACTTGGCGGCCTGATCCTTCAGGGACGCTTGAAACAGCCGGCCATGGAACACAACATCAGAGCCGAAAACGCGCGACAGACATCAGCCCAACAGACCCGGTGAAGCTCCTCGATGCAATATTCGAGAGTTGCGGAGACCTGCAGGAGCTGTTTCAGCCGCTCTCTCCAGATCTTGTCGCCCTGCAACTGAGCTGCGGCCGCCTCAAAGGACGGCTGCAGGCCTGGGGGTTTGACGGATTTCGATTGAATCTGCTGAACACCAATCAAACCCTGTTCCTCAGCGGCTCGCGGCGCCATGAACCCTGCACCCTGGCCCTTCCTTTGAATCCATCAGAGGGCGAGGTTGGCTACAAGGCCCAGGGCATCACCATGCCGTGGCCGGGCCTGATGGGATACAACCGCGGCTTGATCGATTTCGATCTCAAACTTCCCGCCGGAGCCCAGTTGGCAACGGTGGTGATCAGCAAGGCGGCCTGGCTCGATCGCCATGCTCAGCAGGCTGGGCCACTGATGTTGAAACGCTGGGAAGAGAGCAATCAGCTGGAAGTTCGAACACCCCTGTGTGATGAGCTTCAACGCCAACTGATGGCACTGATCCATAGCCAAGAAGATCAAGAACAGACAGAGGATTCTGATCAGCTAATTCATGCCCTGATCCAGTGCTTTGAAGATCCAGCGGCACAGACGCTGCCCATTGCCAAACGGGAAGCGCGGCACCAGGCGGCAATCGACCTGCTGCACTGGTGTGCCCAGCATCCCAAAACACCACTGAAGATTGAGGAAATCAGCCGCGAGATTTTTCAATCACGAACATCGCTGTTCCAAGGATCCAAAGAACACTTCAAGCGCACACCGCTCGAACTTCAACGCTCTGTCCGATTGGATCGTGTGCGGCAGTTGCTGCTTAACCGCAAACAGCGCCACAACCAAGGCCTCACGGGCGTGAGCGACATTCTGGAGGCAATGGGCTTCAGCAGCCGCAGCCATTTCGCCCATCGCTACGAGCAACACTTTCATGAACTGCCACACGAGACACTCAACCGAAGCCACACCAAAGCACCCTGAAGCTCTAAGAGCCGCAACCACGTACTTTTCGGCCCCTCAGGTGCTGCGAGGAATCCCATAATTCAGCACAAGGAATGAGAGTTCGCTGAGAGGGTGACGCTGAACGAGCAGCTTTATCAGAATTGGCTGCTCCAGCTGCAGACCTGGGCAGCAGAGGGTCGCCTCCTCGCTGCAGGCCTTGATGCACTGCAGCTGAAGCCTGGCCAAGCGACGGACCAGCTGAAACGCGTCGTTGAACGACTGGCGAAGGGCGACACGCGGGATCTTCCACCCATTGAGCTGTTGCCGGGCAGCGCCATGCCAGGCGCCGCTGGAGCGTATGCGAAAGCGACAAAAAAGATCTATATCAACCAGGAATGGATCAAAACAGCAAGTGAAGCTGATGCAATAAGACTCCTAACAGAAGAATTTGGGCATCACTTAGACAATCAACTTAAGGAGGAAGACAGCCCCGGCGATGAAGGCGCTATCTTCGCCGAACGCTTACTCAACTCTTATTCCAAAGGTGCAATATCGAGCACCCAAACAGACTTAATTAATGAAAATGACCATGGCTGGATCAGCGTTGATGGACAGCTCCTAGAAGCAGAATTTGGAACATGGGTCACAAACGGAGGCGTCGGGCCAACAGAAGGAGATGACAATTACAACGGTGATGGCTCGAATGAAACAATCCGTGGATTAGGTGGCGCCGACACTCTAAAAGGCGGAGGCGGATCAGATTACATCTACGGCGGCGGAGGAGCAGACAAACTCTATGGCCGTTGGACAGGCGACAGCCTTGATAACGAGTCAAATTACTTATTTGGGGGCGAAGGAAACGACACAATCATTGGCAGCAATGAAAAAGATATCCTGCGCGGCGATGGAAACCAAAGTGGGCAAGAATCCTCAGACAACGAAGGCAATGAAAGTCTCAGTGGGCGCGAAGGAAATGACTTACTAACAGGTGGCAAAGGCCAAGATCGCCTTCATGGCGGAGACGGCAAAGACAGGTTCGACGGCGGCCCAGGGGCAGACATTATCTGGGGAGGAGGACCGGACAGAGAGGATGTATATCAACATGATGGCGACTCAATCATTTGGACAGATGCAGGGAACCTCGGAAGCAGTGCAACACTAATTAATGATGAAACAGTAACATTTGGGAATGGCGTAGACGTTATCTATGACTTCGATCATACATATTACAAACTCTATTTACCCAACAATTCGTTCAACCTCTTAAGTAGCGGAGACGCCTTAACCGGCCTCACCATCGGGCAAAACTATTTTATCCAAGGTAGCTGGTCTCACGCTACCTACAATGCTCACAAATCAAACTATAACTCTAATAATTACTCTGGTTCATTTGAAACCGGAGAAAGCACAAGCTCGAATCAAGACTATAGCTTTTTAGTCCTTTACAACGCTCAAGCAACAGACTTCTTCAGCGCAAGCAACACCAACTTTCTTGTTCTTGAATTTGATAAGAGCGAAGTCCATCCAACTGACATGGTTGCGAATATTGGCAGCACCAATCCTCTGAATGCGCAAAAAATACTGATCAACGGGCCAAGTGGGAACGCAGGAGATGGCAGTGCTTCTTTCTCCTTGGCTGAAAACATTTCAGCTGTTCATACATTCTCGAGTACCGGCAACAGCTCAAGATCGATTTTTTGGTCACTAGCAGGAGGCGCTGATGAATCACTCTTTTCAATCAATGAATCGACTGGCGCACTTTCATTTAATACAGCTCCCACATATGGAAACAACACCGATGCCAACTCTGACGGGACTTACGAGGTTGACATCAAAGCGACACTCGGCCAAGCCGGCTCTACTGCGAGTGAGCGTTCGATTGATTTGTACGGCGTTAATACGTGGCAGTCCGTTTCAATCACAATCACTGATGCTACGGCTCCTACCATCGCCATCACAGAAGACGATGCCGATGACACTTTAGGTGCTGGAGACACATCGACCCTCACCTTCACCCTCTCAGAAGCCTCCACCGATTTCATCGAATCAGATGCCACCGTTACCGGTGGATCCTTTTCCAACTGGACTGCTGTCTCCAGCACCGTCTACACCGCCACCTTCACACCCACAGCAAACAGCACCGCCGACGGCGTAATCTCTGTTGCAAGTTCAAAGTTTTCTGATTCCGCCGGTAACAACAATGCCGACGGCTCTGATGCAAACAATTCCATCACCTTCACCGTTGATACTGTCAGGCCCACCATCGCCATCACAGAAGACGATGCCGATGACTCCTTAAGCGCAGGCGATACATCCACAATCACCTTCACCCTCTCCGAAGCTGCCACCGATTTCGTTGAGGCCGACGCCACCGTTACCGGTGGGTCCCTTTCCAACTGGACTGCTGTCTCCAGCACCGTTTATACGGCCACCTTCACTCCAACAGCCGACAGCACCACCGACGGTGTGATCTCGGTTGCCTCATCCAAATTTTCCGGCTCCTCGGGCAACACCAACAACGACGGTTCCGATGCCAACAATTCCATCACCTTTACGGTCGATACCGTCAGACCAACAATCACCATCACTGAAGATGATGCCGATGATTCCTTAAGTGCTGGTGATACTTCCACACTCACCTTCACCCTCTCAGAAGCCTCCTCTAACTTCATCGAATCAGACGTCTCCGTCTCCGGTGGAGCACTCTCCAACTGGACCGCTGTCTCCAGCACCGTTTATACGGCCACCTTCACTCCAACAGCTGACAGCACCACCGACGGTGTCATCTCCGTTGCAAATAGCGCCTTCACCGATGCAGCCAATAACGCCAACACCGATGGCTCCGATGCCAACAACTCCGTCACCTTCACGATCGATACCACTACACCCACTCCTTCTCCTTCTCCCTCTCCTTCACCAACTCCAGACACCGTTCGGCCCAAGGTCGCGATCACCAATGACGATGTCGATAACTCCTTGAGTACTGGTGAGTCATCCACCCTCACCTTCACCCTCTCCGAGGCCTCCTCCGATTTCATCGAATCAGACGTCTCCGTATCCGGTGGATCTCTCTCCAACTGGACCGCAGGCTCCTCGACTTCCTACACCGCAACCTTCACTCCCACCACCAACAGCACCAGCAACGGCGTCATCCACGTAGCCAATGACAAATTCTCTGATGCTGCTGGCAACAACAACCAAGACGAATCCGACGCCAATAACACCGTCACCTTCTCGGTCAATACAACTAAACCCATTCCAACTCCAACTCCAGAGACGACGTCAGAGAAAAGCGATATCTATCTCCTCCTCGATACCTCCACATCCATGCGCCAAAGCGGAGGCAAAGACCACCGCACATTTCAATCCCTACTCGCCCTTGACGCCTTCAGCAAAGACGCCGAACGCGCTGGCTATCAGTTTCAACGCCGCGACACAAATACCACCATCACATCAACACAATTACTCCAAAAACTGGCCAAAAAATCCAGCAAACGCGCCATCAAAGAGCTCGACAACTACACCATCATTGACAACCCCAACGACGGGAAAAATGCTGAGAATCTCGATATTCACCTGATCACTTACAACTACCACGTTCAACACAACACCTTCACCCTCTCGCGCACCAACCCCACCAGCGGCATCGACACCATGCAAGCCATCCTGTCTCTCAAAATGGCAGGAGAAGGGTTTGGCAACTCAGTTAAAAAGAACTCCCAATGGAAAGCGCTTGGACTCCCCAAGCCCAATCGATACGACCTCTATCGGCCCAACAAACGCACCCAATCCAACCTTTATGCCGGCACTGAATTGCTCGGCGCCTTGGAAGGGCTCGACTATCTCCTCAACAACAAAGCCAACGACCCCAACCGGCGCGATCAATCCACATCCATCTCCCTCGTTCTCGATGGCAGGCCAGAACGCCGCAGCTGGTGGGACACCAGAACCAACGCAGCCTCGGATTCCATCACCGGCCAGGCCATTCCGCTTCCCGAAACCCTCGGCAAAGAAGACATCACCACCTCTGGCCTCCTCTACGACACCAAGGGCAATCCATATTTCTTCCAAAACAACCAAGGCCAATGGCAGTGGAAACAAATGCAAAAAGACCTCAATGCAGCCCTCGATCAGCTCGCTGATCTCTCCACAGATCCCAACAAGATTCAGGTCAACACCTACGGCCTGAACAGCACCGGCAGCACCTCCCTCAACGCCACCTATCAAGACCTCTTCTCCAACCAAAGCTTCGACAACTCCTCCAGCAGCTGGAGCTACGCCCACCAAATCATCCAATCCCTCCAAGACCTCCTCTGAGCCAATCCGACGCTTCTGCAGAACCGGATAACCGATTGCTTGACCCAACAGCCTCGAACGAGAAGGCATCACCAACTCAGACCTCAGCCATATAACCAAAGACAAGCCGTACCGTTAAAAAACAAGCAAGACCAAGGCAGTAGGAAGACATACAAAACAATGCCAATAACTCCATATGTCATCTAGGTGATCTATCCACATATCCCACAAGTATTCCACAAGGTTCCAATCATCTGGAGGCTGCAGGGCTAGGGCCTCACCCTCCATACCAGCAGCCTGAACGTTGGTACAAATCGAGCAAAATACTGCGCCTCCCCCCTTCGAGGGAGGCAAAAGCACTCAGCAAAGACTCAGAATACCTTCATTCAATAGAAAGGACGTAAATGGCTGCTCGCATCAATGCTTTGACAGCCGTGAAATCCAACAGCAACTGCAAAAGCACACGATGCGTTCAACTATTATCCGAAAGCAAATGGCAAACTAAAAACCATAATTACCGCAGAAAAATAGATTCAGACAGCCTGCAAAAGACAACAAATAGCATCATCGCGGCATGCCCGAATGCCCGAGACATCGAATGGCTGAATCACAACAGCTTTAAAGCCATTACATGGCTGCCAACGAATCCACTTGAAGGAATCAGCGAAGAACTCGAAAGCAGAAGAGCAAGGGGGCTCAAAACAAACGAGCTGCACATCATTGCCCACGGCAATAATAGCGACGTCAAGCTCGGCAATACATTCCTCACGAAACAATATTTAGAGAAGTCAGCCCAGCTCCTTCAAAGCTGGAAACTTGAAGCCATTTATTTATGGAGCTGCGAAGCAGGACGCAATACAGAACTTGTCGAAACACTGGGTGCACTCACAGGGGCTGATGTTTACGCAAGCAGAAGCAAAATCAGTAGAGAATATCCCAACCTTTCATCGATTACAGGAAAAGAAGCTTCCCTTGAGGCACTGATTGGCGAAGCAAAGCTCGATCACTGGAGCGGGATTCTGGCAAGCACGAAAATTCTGGACGCCAACTACCAACAACTTGATTTTGACGCAGACAATATAACAATTGGCCCAGCAAAAGGGAGCGGGCTGACTAGCGGAGGGGAAATTTTTTACTCAGGCGTCATAACAATTGACGGCCAAATAGTAGACGCACGAGTAAAAGTAATCACAAAAACAGCGAACCTAACGATAGACGAGCTGGACAAAGACAATCTGGTCGACGCCGAAGATTGGCACCTATCTCCACGCTTCTGGAATACCACACCAGGAGACGAATATGTACATGCTGAAATCAGCTTCTACGAGAATGGAACGTACACTGGTACCGGCACGGGAAACAAAGTAACACTCGAAAATGTAGTCGTAAATACATACGACATAGACGCCTCTCAATACCAAGAATTTAAAAACTTCCAAAGCTATGAACTCGCAGACACAACCGGGTTAACCGTATCGACTCAATCAGACGGAGCGGTCAGATTCTCGGACTTAGCGAATCAAACTACAAGCGGAACACAGGATGCCGGTAGAGCAAGAATTTATTACGACTCGATTGATACATTCGAAATCAAAATGGGTACAACGAGGTCGGCTTATGTCTACTTTTACCTCGACTTTCAGCAAGGTCCAGCCTGGACTGGAGATACAACTACAACAGATACACCAGCAGCAAACTTCACCTGGAGCACCCGCAATTTAACTGAAGCATCAGCCAATGTTGGCTCGTTCACTGAAACAGCCACCATTACCCTTAACAATCCAGGAACAACTGTTTTTGCTGGTTCGGGTGGCGACACCATCACTCACAGTGCGACAAATGTTCCCGCTGGACTGACCACTGTTGTTACACGTGCATCCGACACAACAGCAACGATCACGGTTACCGGGAATGCCACTAATCACACGACATCCGATGACTTAAGCAACATCGAGCTGGAATTTGAAAACAGCGCATTTGTTGTCGGCTCGGTGGGCGCAAGCTCAATCACAGATGCACGAATCACCAATTTTGGCCTGAGCTTCATTGATGACACAACTCGGCCCACCATCGCCATCACCGACGACGATGCCGATAACTCCTTAAGCGCTGGTGAGTCATCCACTCTCACCTTCACCCTCTCAGAAGCATCAACTGATTTCGTTGAAGCCGACGCCACTGTTACTGGCGGCGAACTCTCCAACTGGACTGCTGTTTCCAGCACCGTTTACACCGCCACCTTCACACCCACTGCAGACAGCACCACCAACGGCGTCATCCACG
>NZ_JAKUHI010000011.1:0-72200 GCF_023630615.1 Synechococcus sp. MU1648 | reverse complement strand
TGGTGGTGGTGATCGCCCCTCCGGAGCTCGCGGCTGGGAAGATCGCAGCTATGGAGCCCGCGACAACAGTGGAGAAGGCAATGCCTACGACGAAGGCCGCAGCCGTCGTCGCCGTGGATCCTCCAGTGGTGGTGATGACTATTCCGGTTACGGCGGAGCTCAGGGCTGACGCCAGTCGTTGATCAGAGTCCTGCGTCCTTGAGCTGTTGCCCGGCATGGACCAGGACACTGAGGTCGGCTCCGGGTCGCTGGGCTTTCTCTCCCAGCTCCCGGCGCCAGTGCCGGGCACCACGGACGCCTTCCACGAGCTGCACAAGGTGACGGCAAAGGTCCCATAAACGTCCTCCTCGCTCCAGATGAGCGGCCGCATGGGGAAGCAGGCCGTCCACGACGTCTGACGCCAGGATCTGGCGTTCTTCTTCTCCGAAGATCAAGGCATCGACGCTGGTCCAGCGCAGGGGATGGCTATAAGCGGCTCGCCCCACCATGGCGCCATCGCACCCTTCCAGCGCCAAAAGGCAGTCTTCAGGTGACTCCAGCCCCCCATTGAGTTCAATCATCAGATCGGGTCGGCGCTGCTTTAGGGCATGAACGCGGTCATGCCTGAGCGCAGGAATCGTTCTGTTTTGCTTGGGATCCAGGCCCTCCAGCCAGGCCTTACGCGCATGAACAGCGAAGCGGCTGGCCCCTGCCAGCGCCACACGATCCACAAAGTTCGTCAGCAACGCGTCGCTGTCGAGGTCGTCAATTCCAATCCGATGCTTCACGGTCACAGGGAGTCCCCCCGCGTCCACCATGGCTTCCACGCAGCGGGCGACCAGATCCGGTTCCGCCATTAGACAGGCTCCGAAATTGCCGGCCTGCACTTTCTGACTGGGACAGCCCACATTGAGGTTGATCTCGTCGTAGCCCCAGTCCTGAGCCAGTCGTGCGGCTTCGGCCAGCAGGGCTGGATCGTCGCCGCCTACCTGCAGTGCGATCGGATGTTCAACAGGATCGAAATCCAGCAGCTTGTTGCGTCGCTTGCTGTGGTGCAGCGCCTGGGCCACGACCATTTCGCTGTAAAGCAGAGCTCTGCGGCTGATCTGCCGCATCAGCACCCGGAAGTGGCGGTCGGTGCAATCCAGCATCGGCGCCACACTGAAGCGGTAGGCAGCGGTGGATCCGGCGACGGTCATCAATCCATTAGAACCGCTCGAGATTCCCGCGTCAGCATTGATGAGCTTGAGTGCCGCCGTTCTGTCCCGTCGATCGCTGCTGTTGGCGGCGATAGCAGGTGTTTTTGGCAGTCTCTGGAGACCTCAGGCCGTGCTGGCAGCGTCTAAAGCTGGCGATTCTTCATGGGATCTGGATGCGGACCAGTGGCGTGAGCGCTTGTCTCCCCAGGCCTATGACGTGCTTCGCAATGAGGGAACAGAACGCCCCTTCACCAGCCCGCTTAATGGGGAGAAGCGTTCCGGCACTTATCACTGCGCAGGTTGTGATGCGGCGCTGTTTTCCTCGGAGGCGAAGTTCGACAGCGGCACCGGCTGGCCCAGCTTTTGGCAGCCCCTGGATGGTGCCATCGCCACGAAAGTAGATTTCAAATTGATCCTGCCGCGCATGGAATACCACTGCAGTCGCTGCGGTGGGCACCAGGGCCACGTGTTCAATGACGGACCTCGACCCACCGGCAAGCGCTACTGCAACAACGGTGTCGCCCTCCGCTTCCAGCCCGCTTGATCTGATCGTCGTTGGCGGTGGACCTGCCGGATACATGGCAGCGATCACGGCTGCCGAGCAGGGGCTACAACGTGTGCTGATTCTCGAAGGCACCCCAGAGCCGCTCCAGAAGGTGCGCATCAGCGGCGGCGGTCGCTGCAATGTGACCCATGCCTGCTGGGACCCCCGTGAACTAGCCACCCATTACCCCCGTGGCAGTCGACCCTTGCGGGGCCCCTTCAGCCGCTTCGCTTGCGGTGATGCGATCGCTTGGTTTGACGAGCATGGGCTCACGCTGGTGGAGGAACCCGATGGACGGATGTTCCCGCAGCAGAACCGTTCCGAGGTAGTGATCCAGTGTCTGCAGAAGGCGGCAAGGGCGTCTGGTGTTCAGCTGCGTACCAAGGCGATGGTCCAGCAGGTGCGCGTTCACCCCGAGGGTGGCTTTGTGCTCGATGGCCGCGGCCTGGAGCCTATGCATGCACGCTGCTTGATGCTGGCCACGGGGGGGCATCCCAGTGGCCGAAAACTTGCGGAGGCCCTTGGCCACCAGGTGGTGCCGCCGGTGCCATCGCTGTTCAGCCTCACGCTGCAGGTGCCTGCATTGACCGCCTGCAGTGGCATTGCCATCGATGATGTGGGCCTTGATCTGAAGCTGGGCAATGAGCGTTTCCGCCAGACCGGGCGGGTGTTGATCACCCACCGCGGTCTGAGTGGTCCGGCCACGCTGCGCATCTCAGCCTTTGCCGCCAGGGCCTTGCATCAGAGCCGATACAAGGGGGAGCTGAAGCTGGATTGGAGTGCTGGGTTGGGACGATCAGGAGTGACCGATCGGTTGCAGCAATGGCGGCAAGAGCAGGCCCGGCGAACCCTTTCAGCAGCGAAGCCGTTCGAGCATCTGCCGCGGCGGCTCTGGCACGCCTTTCTGGCCATCGCTGGGGTGGAGGCTGATCGCCGTTGGGCAGACTTGCCGATCAAGACGGAGCGTCAATTGGTCGAGATCCTCTGCGCGCAGAGTGTGCCGATCCAGGGACGTGGACCCTTTGGGGAGGAGTTCGTCACCGCCGGCGGTGTCGCTTTGGGGGACGTCAACCTGGCCACGATGGAGAGCCGCCGCTGTCCTGGTCTTTACCTGGCGGGTGAACTGCTGGATGTGGACGGGGTGACCGGCGGCTTCAACTTCCAGGCCTGCTGGAGCGGCGGTTGGTTGGCGGGCCAGGCGATGGGCGTCGCGCTCACTGAATCTGATCAAACACGGTGAACATCGGCAGGTACATCGCCAGCAGGATGGACCCCACGATGCCGCCGACCACCACAATCATTGCGGGCTCGAGCATTGAGGTGAGCGCCTTGACCATGGCTCCGACTTCGTCTTCGTAGAAGTCCGCCACCTTGCTGAGCATCTTGTCCATCTCACCGGTCTCCTCGCCGATGGCCAGCATGTTCAGCGCCATATCCGGCAGCACTTTTTGGCGGATGAGGGCATTGCTTAAAAGCACCCCTTCCTGCACCATGCTCCGCGACGCAAGGATCGCGTCGGAAATGATCGAGTTGCCGGCGGTTTCGCTCGAGATCTCCATCGACATCAGAATTGGCACACCGGCTCGGGTCAGCGAGCTGAAGATCCGACAGAACTGAGCTGTCGCCGTCATCAGAATCAGTTCACCGAAGAGTGGCAGTTTCAGCACCAGGCGATCGATCGTCCGACGGCCGTTGTGGGTGGCGTAAAACCGGCCCAATAGCCAGATCGCTAGCAGGATCACCCCTACGGCATAAAGCGCGACGGAAGAGCGCAGCAGTTCGCTCAGATCAACGAGCAGTTGGGTGAAGGCCGGTAGTTCGGCTCCCAGGTCTTCGAAGATCCCCGCAAAGGTCGGGATCAGAAAGATGGTCATGCCGAGGAACACCAGGATGGCGATCACCAGCACCGCCACGGGATAGCCGAGTGCGCCCTTGATCTGGTTCTGAAGTTTGGCGTTGTCCTCGAGCAATTTGGCCAGTCGTTTGAGGGCCTCATCCAGCACACCGCCGGCTTCTCCGGCTTCCACCATGGCGATGCTGAGCTGGTCAAACACCTTCGGCCACTGACGCAGGGCTGTTGCCAGCGCAATGCCCTCATTGACGTCGAGGCTCACTTTGGTGAGCGCGCGTTTGAACATCGGCAGTTTTTGCTGTGTGGCCATCAGATCGAGGCTGCGCACGATCGGGACGCCGGCATCGACCAGGGCGGCCAGTTTGCTGGCGAACACGGCTTTCTCCTTCACCCCTGGCGCTTTCTCAAGCAGGCGATTGAGGTCAAAAGAACTGAGACCGCCGCCCGTTGCTTCGTCTTGTTTCGTGTCTTGGTTGTTTCCGGGGTTGACGGGCCGCAGTTCTTCAGCGCGAATGCCCCGACGCCGCAGCAGTTTTTTGGCTTCAGCAAGGTCAGCTGCCTTGATCGTCACCGTTCGCGGTTGTCCGGTCGGACCGGCATAGGAAGCAATGAAGGCGGCCATCGATGCTTATTTCTTGGGATCAGATGTCACCGATCAATCGCTGCAATTCGCCCGGTTTGCTGGCTTTGCCCATCGCTTCGGCACGGGATACATCCCCATTGAGCACCAGTTTGGCCAAGGCCTTTTCAAGGGTTTGCATGCCCTGTTCTCCGCCGGTCTGAATCTGTGAGTACAGCTGTGCCGTTTTCCCTTCGCGGATCAGGTTGGCGGTGGCGGGTGTGTTGATCAGGATTTCCTGCGCCATCACCCGACCAAACTGTCCCTCTGCCGGGTTTTGACGCCGGCAAAGGGTCTGGGAAAACACAGCCACCAAGCTGCCCGAGAGCTGCACACGGATCTGCGTCTGTTGTTCTGGTGGGAAGACGTCAACCATGCGGTCCACGGTCTGGGCCGCGGAGCTGGTGTGAAGGGTTCCGAAGACGAGATGTCCGGTTTCGGCAGCACTCACGGCCAGTTGAATGGTCTCCAGATCCCGCATCTCACCCACCAGGATCACGTCCGGGTCTTCCCGCAGGGCGGCGCGCAAGGCGTTGGCAAAGCTTCTGGTGTCTTCGTTCAGCTGGCGTTGGTGCACCAGGCTTTTGTCGCTCTGGTACACGAATTCGATCGGGTCTTCGATCGTGAGGATGTGTTCGCTGCGGGTGTGGTTGATGTGATCAAGCACTGCCGCCAGGGTGGTGGTCTTTCCGGATCCGGTGGGACCGGTCACCAGCACGAGCCCCCTGGGCCGCGCGCTGGTTTCCAGCACCACTGGTGGCAGGTTCAGTAATTCAACGCTGGGAATCTTGCTGCCGAGGGCTCGAAGGCAGGCCGCATAGCTGCCTTTCTGTCGGTAGACGTTGACGCGGAAGCGTGCAACGCCCTTCAGGCCGTAGGCGCAGTCCAGTTCCCAGGTTTGTTCCAGCGTTTTGCGCTGGCTGTTGTTGAGCATCGAGAAGATCAGCTTGTTGCAGTCCTCCTCGGCCAGCGACCGATCCGTCATCGGCCGAAGTTCGCCGCTGAAGCGGCCATAGGGCGGCTGGCCGGTGGCGAGGTGAAGATCGCTTCCTCCGCCCTTCACCAGTTGTTCCATCAGGTCTTCGATCATCAGATCCATGACCGGCTCCTCAGTGGCGTGGTGTTAGGCAATAGGGACACTCGAGCCAGCCTTCCTGTAGACCGGCACCGCATCCTTCACAGGTCATTGTGCTGAGGGCGCGGGCCCTGCGCTCTGATTCCAGTCCGGAATCCGTCAGCACCATCCGACCCACCTCTTCCAGCGTGGTTTCGCCCTGTCGCACGAGTTCGAGGCTGTAGCCCAGCAGGGTCACCATTCCCGATTCCAGGGCCAGCTGTCGGATCACATCGGTGCTGGCGCCTCTGGAGATGGCTGTGGCCATATCGTCCTGGATCCGCAGCACCTCATAGATGCCAACACGACCCTTGTAGCCGCTGCCCTGGCAATGGGGACAGACCGGTTCGTTGGGATTGTGATGGTGGGCACGGTAAAAGGTGACATCCGCCTCCCTGCTCGCCATGAGCCCGAAGCGGCCCAGTTCCCGTTCCTCTGGCCGGTAGGCCTCGCGGCAGTGGGAGCAGACCTTTCGCAGCAGCCGCTGGGAAATGATTCCGATCAGGGACGCTGACACCATGAAGGGCTCCACTCCCATTTCGTCCAGTCGGGCGATGGTGCTGGGGGCATCGTTGGCGTGAAGGGTGCTGAGCACCAGATGACCGGTGAGTGCAGCTTCGATCGCTGTTTTGGCAGTTTCGAGATCACGGGTTTCTCCCACCAGCAGAACGTCCGGGTCCTGGCGCATGAAGGCACGGAGTGCCGTGGCGAAGTCGAAGCCCTTTTCACGGTTCACCTGGCATTGGGTGATTCCCGGCAGGGTGTATTCGATTGGGTCCTCCACGGTGGAGATGTTGATGCCCGGATCGTTGCGCTCGGCCAGCAGCGAATAGAGCGTGGTGGACTTGCCAGAGCCGGTTGGTCCGGTTACCAGGATCATTCCGAAGGGCTTTGAGCCCAGGTCCCTGACCAGTGCCAACGCGTCGGGATCGCTGATCAGTTTGTCCAGTCCCAACTGGGTCGCTCCGCTGTCCAGCAGGCGTAGACAGACCTTTTCGCCGAAGCGACTGGGCAGGGTGTTGACGCGGAAATCAATCACCCGGTCGCGGTATTTGCGGCGAATGCGGCCGTCCTGGGCTTGGCGCCGTTCGGCGATGTCCAGATCCGCCAGGATCTTGAAACGGGACGTCACCGCGGGCACCAGGCGACTGGGTAGCGGCTCTATGTACTGCTGAAGCACACCGTCCTGGCGGAACCGCAACCGCAGCCCTTTCTGCTGTGGTTCTACATGGATGTCGCTGGCATTGACCGACATGGCCTGCAGCAGGATCCGGTCCACCAGTGCCACCACGGGCGAGGCTTCTGCGTCCTTAAGGCTGGTTTCCAGGTCAGTGGCGTCTTGGGCTGTTTCGTTGTCGTCGTCCTCATCGCTCTCCAGCATCCCCTCGGGGCTGAAGTCATGCAGAAAGGATTCAGCACCAGCGCCGAGCTTGGTGTCGGCTTCTGATGCAGCAAGTGTGCCGGTCTCTTCGACCGGCTGAGTGGCTGGGTCGTTTTGTGTTTCAGCGCTGCGTGGTTCTCCTGCGATGGGCTGCATCGGCTCGGTCAGCGCTGGGTCCTCCGTTTCAGTAGTTTTCGTGTGCAGAGCTTCCAGCAGATCCGCTTCGATGGCTGGGTGCAGGCGGATTGTGCGGTGTTGTTCCGGCAGCTGATCGATCAGGTGTTGCCATTCCTGTTCTCGCCACTGGCTGGGAATCGCAATGTCGAGGTGGTCAGCATTGATTGCGATCGGCATGGCCTGGAGCACGCGCCACTGATCCGCCTGCACATCCGGTAAGGAGTTATCCAGCAGGTTGCGGCTTGCCAGCAACTGGTCCCGCCCCGGAACAGGCTGCTGCATCAACAGTTCAAGCGCGAAACGCTGCCGCGCCGTGTCGCCGGCATCAGGGGTGGGCAGCGTCAGAGTCATGGTTTGCGGCCGAGGTGCGGGCTTCCGCAGCTTGTGGGAGGTGAGCGTTGCCCTTCAACATGTCTAGACAGCAATCCCTGAGCGGTCAGCATGAGCGGCGACGCCTCCACCCCAGAGCAGGATCAGACCGTTGAGTCCGGTGCTGTTCCAGCCACCCCGGAGTCAACTCCGGATGCGTCAGAGGCAACCTCCGATCAGGCACCCGCAGCTGTTGATCCGGCGGATCGGATGCAGCAACTCGAGCAGGAGTTGACCACGCTGAAGCAGGAGCACGAGACGCTCAATGGCCAATATGTGCGCATTGCGGCGGACTTCGACAACTTCCGCAAACGACAGAGCCGCGATCAGGACGACATGCGTCAGCAGCTGGTCTGTTCGACCCTCACGGAAATTCTTCCGGTCGTCGACAACTTTGAGCGGGCCCGTCAGCAGCTCAATCCTGAAGGTGAGGAAGCTCAGGCTCTGCACCGCAGTTACCAGGGTCTGTACAAGCAATTGGTGGATGTGCTGAAGCAGCAGGGCGTGGCACGGATGGAGGTGGTCGGCCAGGAGTTCGACCCGAACTTGCATGAGGCCGTGTTGCGAGAAGAAAGCAGCGAGTTCGCTGAGGATGTGGTGTGTGAAGAGCTCCAGCGCGGTTACCACCGCGATGGACGTGTGCTGCGCCACGCGATGGTGAAGGTGTCGATGGGTCCCGGACCGTCCGATGCAGCGCCGGTTGAGGCCGCACCGGATCAGACGGCGGAGGAGGCCTGATGGCCGACTTTTATGACCTGCTCGGCGTCAGTCGGGATGTGGATCCTGACAGCCTCAAGCAGGCTTATCGCCGCATGGCGCGTCAGTACCACCCCGACATCAATAAAGATCCCGGTGCTGAGGACCGTTTCAAGGAAATTGGTCGTGCCTACGAAGTGCTGAGTGATCCGCAGAGCCGTGCCCGTTACGACCAGTTCGGTGAAGCCGGTCTTGGTGGTGCGGCTGGCGCCCCGGACATGGGGGACATGGGCGGGTTCGCTGATCTGTTCGAGACGTTTTTCCAGGGATTTGGTGGACCCGGCGGAGCCGGTGGTGGTCGGCCGCGGCGTCAGGGTCCCCAGCAGGGCGATGATCTTCGTTACGACCTAACGATCGATTTCGAGCAGGCGGTTTTCGGCCAAGAGCAGGAGATCAAGATCCCGCATCTGGAGACCTGCGACACCTGCGGCGGCAGCGGTGCCAAGGCGGGTAGTGGACCCACCACCTGCGGAACCTGCGGTGGTGTCGGGCAGGTGCGCCGTGCCACTCGGACCCCCTTCGGCAGCTTTACCCAGGTCGCCGAATGTCCCACCTGTGGTGGGACGGGCCAGGTGATTGCGGATCCTTGCGGATCCTGTGGTGGCCAGGGTGTCAAACAGGTTCGCAAGAAGCTGCGGATCAATATTCCTGCCGGGGTGGACACCGGAACACGACTTCGGGTCTCGGGCGAAGGCAATGCGGGACCCCGGGGAGGCCCGTCCGGTGACCTTTACGTCTTTCTCACCGTCCGCAATCACCCACGCCTCCAGCGGGATGGCTTGAACATCTTTTCGGAGGTGAAGGTCAGCTACCTCCAGGCAATTCTCGGCGACACGATCGAGGTGGAAACCGTGGATGGAACCAAGGAGCTGAACATCCCTGCCGGCACGCAGCCCGGCACCGTGCTCACCCTGCCGAATCACGGCATTCCCAAACTTGGCAATCCGGTGGCGCGGGGTGACCAGCGCGTGACGGTCACCGTCGATCTGCCGAAGCGGCTCAGCGATACGGAGCGGGATCTTCTGGAACAGCTGGCGGGTCACCATTCCGCTCGTGGCAAGCAGCACCACCACCACAACAGTGGATTGTTCGCTCGCTTGTTTGGTCAGAAGGGATGAGCAGGCGTTCCCTGGATTTGCGGGGAACGCCCTGTCCGGTGAATTTCATTCGCTGCAAGCTCACCCTCGAGCAGATGAGCTCCGGTGACTGTCTTGAGGTCTGTCTCGACAGAGGCGAGCCGGAGGCCATGGTCCTGCCGGGATTAAGGGATGCCGGTCATCGTGTCCAGTGCGTTGATCAAACGCCAGATGCAGTCACCATCGAGGTGATCTGTGGTGGCTGACACCAGCAGCTCCGTGGCTTCGGGGATGGTGGTGGCGCTTCAGGCCAATTACCTGGAAGTCGAGCTGGACGTCGCCCCTGCCGGATGCCCGGGGCGACTGCTCTGCACGCGCCGTACCCGATTGACCCATCGGGGGGAAGCGGTCTATGTGGGTGATCGGGTTTGCGTCGAGGCGATTGACCCGGGCCAGGCCCGCGCTGTTGTGGCCGACGTGGAGCCACGCCATAGCTTTCTGTCACGGCCACCGGTGGCCAATGTCTCGTTGGTGGCTGTGGTGTTGGCTGTGGAGCAGCCCAGTTTTGACCCTGATCAGGCCAGTCGCTTCCTGTTGACGGCGGAACGCACGGGGCTGGACGTGATCCTTCTGCTCACCAAGACAGACCTCATTTCAGCCGCAGCTCTTGAGCGGCTCGTGACCCGTTTGAAGGGGTGGGGGTATGACCCTCTGGCGCTCTGCAGTACCTCCGGAATGGGCATGGATGCCCTACGGCAACGCTTGGCTGGCGCAGAGCTCTCGGTGCTCTGTGGGCCCTCTGGGGTGGGCAAAAGCAGTCTGCTCAACCATCTGCGTCCTGATCTTCAACTTCGTACGGCTGCGGTGTCTGGACGCTTGCAGCGCGGTCGCCACACCACCCGCCACGTGGAGCTGTTTCCTCTGGGGCCCAGCGCGAGGGTGGCCGATACCCCCGGCTTCAACCGTCCTGATCTGCCGGATGATCCGCAGGAATTGGCGATCCTTTTTCCGGAGCTCCGGCAGCAACTGGATCCCTGGCCCTGCAGGTTTCGCGATTGCTTGCATCGCGGCGAGCCCGGCTGCGGCGTCTCCAGCGATTGGGAGCGCTATCCCCTCTACAAGGCTGCGTTGATTGAGCAGAGCAGCCTCAGCCGCCCATCCCGGGGAGGTTGAGGTTTAGGCCACCGGTGAGTTCCTCCATCCGGCCCTTCATCGTGGCGGTGGATTGCTCATAGGCCGCTTGCAGGGCTTCCAGGGTCGCCGCTTCGCTCGCTTGTTGACCCTCCTGCAGCAGGGCCGGGTCCAGCCGAACCCGCAGTGGTTGTTGGTTGCCCGATAGCCAGACACTGGCGCGCCCATCGTTGCTCTGGCCTTCGATCTCCATCCCGTCCAGTTCGTCCTGCAGAGCCTGAGCGTTCTGCTGAATCTCCTGGGCCTTTTTGAAGGCTTCGGTGAGTTGACCGAAATTTGGGAGTCCGAACCCTGCCATGGCGATCCTGTTGGAGTCGGAAGGCTAAGTCGCGGAAGCGAATCCCAGGCGTTTCACTTCGGGGTGAAGACGGATTCCATGCTCGGCTTCGACACGATCCTGCACCAGCTGGATGAGCCGGGCGATGTCATCCGCCTGGGCGTGGCCGGTATTGACGATGAAATTGGCGTGCATGGTTGAGATTTCTGCGCCGCCGATGCGTGTTCCCTTCAGCCCCTGCTCTTCGATCAGCCGTCCGGCCTTGAGAGGTTCGGGATTGCGGAAAACGCTGCCGCAGCTGGGCTGTTGATAGGGCTGCGTGGTGGTGCGATGGCTGAGGTTCGCGCTGGTAACGCGTTTCAGTTCGTTCGGATCGTGACCTGGTTCAAGGCGGAACCGTGCTGACAACACAACAAGGTCGTTGTCCTGGAGACGGCTGTGGCGGTAGGCGAAGTCCAATTGATCGCTCCGAAGCTCAAAGCAGTCGCCCCCATCCAGGGGCATGACCCGCACCGATTCCAACCACTCCGCGGTACAGCCCCCCTGGGCTCCTGCATTCATGACAGCAGCACCGCCTGCGGTGCCTGGGATGCCAACCGACCATTCGAGGCCGTGCAGTCCAGCGCGAGCAGCCCGTCGCGCCAGCGATGGGATCGGTTCACCGGCGAGCACCTCAACGGTCCCATCGGTTTCATCGAGTTGCAGCCCCTGAAGTTTGCGAAGACAGAGCGAGAGCCCTGGCAGGCCGTCATCGTGAATCAGCAGATTCGACCCAGCACCGATGATGCGGCAGGGAATGCCCTGTTGCGTGGCCCATTGGATCCAGGCCTGGGTTTCGTCAAGGCTGACGGGTTCCGCAAGCCATTCGGCGGCTCCTCCCACCCGCCAGGTGGTGAACTCCGCAAGGCTGACTCCGGCCTGGGGAAGGCGGGCATCGCACTGGCTCATGACGTCAGCCTTGACCACAGTCCATTCACATCGCCAGCACCCATCGCCAGGACGAGATCCTGTTCGCGGCTGTGATGCATGACCAGGTCGGTGAGTTCATCGAGGTTGTCCGCGACGGCGATTTGTAGTTCAGGCTTCATGTTGCGGATCCGTTCCGCCAGGGCGTTGCTGCAAATGCCTTGCAGGGGTTGCTCCCCTGCCGAGTAGACGGGGGCCAGCAGGAGCAGATCACAGTTCTGCAGTGCCTGGGCAAACCCATCGAGGAACTGCTGGGTGCGGCTGTAGCGATGGGGCTGGAACACCGCCAGCACGCGCTGAGGTGCTGTGGGAAGCGGACTGCGACCACTGCTCACCATCAGGCGAGCCATCTCCAGGGTTGCCTTCACTTCACTGGGGTGGTGGGCGTAGTCGTCAACGATGTGACGCCCCTTCCAGGTGCCCCGAAGATCAAATCGGCGGCCCGGTGCTTTCAGGCCAGCGAGTCCCTTAACCAACTGATCGAAGGGGAGTCCCTCCATGCGGCAGGTAGCCAGGGCGCCTGTTGCATTGCTCAGGTTGTGCAGTCCGGCCATCGGCAGGGTGAAGTCGCCGATGGGGCGGCCCGATTCGTAGAAACGCGCCACGCAGCGATCTCCCTCAAGGCTCAGAGGCAGGGCGGCGAAGTCAACGGATTCAGCGCTTTGATTGGACCACCAGGCGGTCGGCTGGAAGTGTTCTTGCAGGATCGGACAGTCGTGATTGGCCAGCACGCGATCGCAACCTTTCGCGAAGCGTTGCAGGGTTGAAATCAGGTCGTCGAGACTGGTGTAGTGATCGGTGTGATCCAGCTCCAAGTTGGTGATCACGCCCAGGCTTGGGCTGAACTTCACCAAGGATCCGTCGGATTCATCCGCCTCAGCCACAAGCAGTTTCCCCTGGCCGGCGTGGCCATTGCTGCCCAGACGGGGAACGATGCCACCAATGACAGCGGTCGGGTCTTGATCGGCTTCCAGCAGCAAGGTGGTGATCAACGTGCTGGTGGTGGTCTTGCCGTGGCTGCCGGCCACAGCGATCGAGGGTTGCTGCTCGATCAGAGCCGCCAGAAGATCGGAGCGATGCCAGATCTCTAGGCCGATCTGACGGGCACGTTGGAGCTCAGGATTGCTGTCGGGGATGGCTGTACTGATCACCACCACAGGGGAACAAGCGATCGTCGA
Organism: Synechococcus sp. MU1648; assembly: GCF_023630615.1. Classification (NCBI taxonomy): domain Bacteria; kingdom Bacillati; phylum Cyanobacteriota; class Cyanophyceae; order Synechococcales; family Synechococcaceae; genus Synechococcus; species Synechococcus sp. MU1648. The sequence goes on along the minus strand of NZ_JAKUHI010000011.1, from coordinate 59,522 downwards.
ACCCGTGACGGCGTCAATGCAGGCCTCGTTCTGCTGGCTGAAAACCTTCACCCCGAGGGTTTTCAGTTGTTGTGTTGTTGCGTTATCTCGCGGGTCTGAGCCGCTGACTGGGTGACCACGGTCAACCAGGATTCGAGCCAAGGCCGACATGCCAATTCCGCCGACACCGATGAAGTGGACTGGTGTCTGACGGTCGAGCAGTCGCGGCAACTGAGGGCTTCAATCTGGGGAAAGATAGGCCAGTTGTCGCGGCTTGTCTGCCGATCTGAGGGACGGATCGAGCCGATTCAATCGAGGCAAAACAAGGTATTTCTGCCGATTTCTGTATGATCTGCGGCCAAAACCCCTGCGCGGCTTTGCCGCTTCTTCCATGACCCTGCGCGTTGCGATCAATGGATTCGGCCGGATCGGTCGCAATGTTCTGCGGGGTTGGATCAGCCGTGGCGCTGACACCGGCCTGGAAATCGTGGGAATGAACTCCACCTCCGACCCTGCCACCAGCGCTCACCTGCTGACCTACGACTCCATCCTTGGGCGTCTCGACCCTTCCGTCGACATCAAGACCACGGACACATCGATGTTCGTCAACGGCAAGGAGATCAAGTTCTTTGCTGACCGCAATCCCCTCAACTGCCCCTGGAAAGAGTGGGGAGTTGACCTGGTGATTGAGTCCACCGGTGTGTTCAACACCGATGAGAAGGCCAGCATGCACATCCAGGCTGGTGCCAAAAAGGTGATCCTCACCGCTCCTGGCAAGGGTGACGGCGTCGGCACCTTCGTGGTGGGCGTCAACGACGACCAGTACCGCCACGAAGACTGGGACATCCTCAGCAACGCCAGCTGCACCACCAACTGCCTGGCTCCGATCGTGAAAGTTCTGGATCAGAACTTCGGCATGGAGTGGGGTCTGATGACCACCATTCACAGCTACACCGGTGACCAGCGAATTCTCGACAACAGTCACCGCGACTTACGCCGTGCTCGTGCTGCTGCCCTGAATATGGTTCCCACCACAACGGGTGCTGCCAAGGCTGTGGCCCTGGTTTATCCCGAAGTGAAGGGCAGGCTCACTGGTTTTGCCATGCGCGTTCCCACCCCGAACGTCTCGGCTGTTGACCTCACCTTTGGAACATCGAAGGGAGCTTCCGTTGAGCAAGTGAAAGCCGTGATGAAGGAGGCTTCTGAGAACGGCATGAAGGGGATCATCAAGTACAGCGACTTGCCTCTGGTGTCCACCGACTACGCCGGCACCAACGAGTCCACCATCTTCGATGCCGACCTCACCTATGCCATGGGTGACAAGGCGGTGAAGATCCTGGCCTGGTACGACAACGAGTGGGGCTACAGCCAGCGTGTTGTTGACCTCGCCGAGGTGGTCGCCAAGAACTGGAAGTGATCGTTAGCTGATCGCTTTTTTCATCCCTCCCGCCAGGGGGGGATTTTTTTGTTCAGGTGCCTCCGCTTAGGGCAGGTGGTTCAGGGCTGGCTGAAGTGATCAAATCCGCCTGCGTCCACGCGCTCATGGTTGTGGGCCCAGCGGATGATGCCCGCTTCTTTATTGATCTGGCCGAAGCGTCGGCTGTTGGGGATGCATTGCTCCCAGACGTCGGCCCAGGCCTCGGGAAGGCTCAGCACCAGCTCAAAATCCTCCCCTCCGGAGAGGCACCAATCCGTCCATTGAGGCCCCTCAGGCCAGCCTTCGGCCATCGGCAGCCGGTCGTTCCACAGAACTGCCCCACAGCCGCTGCTGCTGCAGAGTCCTGCGACGGCTGACAGAAGTCCATCGCTGCTGTCGGTGCCCCCGGCCCGCCAGGGCAGATGCTCCGGTTTGCAGGCCAGCAGCTGGTGGACGTCGTCCAGCCGAGGTGCCGGTCGCCGGTGTCTTGCGATCGCTGTGTCCTGCAAGGTCGCTGTCAGAGCGATGTCATGGACGCTGGGGTCGTTTTGCAGCAGGGCGAGGCCCAGCCGGCTCAGCCCATGGGGACCACTGCTGACGAGCACATCACCGGGGCGGGCGGCGTTGCGATGGAGGCGCAGTGGTCCGAGACGGCCGAGGGCTGTGATGGAGAGCAGCCTTTGCTCCCCCCTAGAGCAGTCACCGCCCAGCAGGATGCCGCCGTACTGCCCCAATGCGGCACTGATGCCCTCGTACACCCCGTCCACCCAGTCCCAGCGGGTGCGACCTGGGGCAACAAGAGCCACCGTGATTCCCTCGACTTCGACGGCACCACTTGCTGCCAGGTCGGACAGATTGGCGGCAACGGCGCGCCAACCAACGTCCATTGCGCTCGTGGTCGCATCGCTGAAATGGATGCCGTCCACAAGAACGTCCGTGTTGATCAACAGGGGCCTGGCGTCGCTGGCCAGGGCCGCCGTGTCGTCACTGAGCTGATCGGGCGGAGCGAAGCGTGCCAGCCGCCTGAGCAGCTCCGCCTCACTCAGCTCCGCCAGGGTTGGGCTCATGCGTGGGCTTTGAGCTGCTCCGCTCCCTCGATCACCTTCACGGAAGTGATCGTGTCATCGGTGCCCAATTCCTCGAGAACATCGAATCCATCCACCACATAGCCGAAGGCTGCATTGCGGCCATCCACGAGGTTCAGACCAGCAGGGGTGAGCTCCGCCTCGTAGAGAAACATGAAGAACTGCGAGGATCCGTCGTCGAGGGCCTGGTCTGAATGGGCCCAGCCAAGGGTGCCCAGGGTTGCGAACGGGAGGGTCGGCGTCGCCTTGAACAGGCCCACGTCCTCAAAGGTTTCGTTGTAGATCGTGTCGTCTTCGCCGGGCACCCGGATCTCCAGGGGCACATGCCGTTCCTGCTTTGTCTTCGGATCGACGTAGCCGATCTCCGGCCCTTTCGGATCACCACTCTGGAGCACGTAGAAATCTTCGGCTCGGATGAAGGGCAGTCCGTCGTAGAAGCCCTTGAGGGCGAGATCGACGAAAGCACCTGCTGTGAGAGGGGCGTTGAAGCCATCTACCACGGTGGTCAGCTCGCCTTGGGTGGTGCTCACGCTGAGGGTGGCCCTCCCTTGCAGCCGCGGCAGGGCATCGAATTCTGCGGGGATGTCCCGTTCAAACCCGTCGGGCACGAGCAATGCCTCTACATCACCGATGAAGCGCAGCGTTTGGCGTCGATCGGCGATGAAGCCCGGTTTATCGGTGGCTTTGACCTTCTCTTTGAGGTCAATAAGACCTTGATCCACACTCTGAAAAAGTGTTTCGGCTTTGCCGCGCTTGGCGTCCGGGATCGCGCTCAGGATGGTGTCGCGACGGGTGTTGAGCAGCGCTTCACTGCGGGACACCGTTTTGCCGAGGGCCGACCAGCGTTTGGCCCGCAGATCGTCACTGGTGAGTTCCAGTCGATGCTGTAGTTCGCGAATGTCGTCCTGATCGAACGGAAGCGCGTCCCGGAGAATTGCGGCAGGGTCTTTTACGGCATTGCCCTGGGGCAATGAGGCCCAGCAGGCAGGGGCAGCAATGCTGATCAGAGCGAAGCTGATCAGGGCAGCCAGGACGGCGTTCAAACGCTGATGGGCCAAGGGGGAACCCCAGTGCTGACGCGACTTTGGCACAGCCGTATAGTCCGATGAACCGTTCGGTGGGAATGATCTCCAGTAACGACTTCCGCACCGGCACCACGATTGAGATCGATGGGGCCGTCTGGCGCGTGGTCGAGTTCTTGCACGTCAAGCCCGGCAAGGGATCTGCCTTTGTGCGCACCAAGCTCAAGGCGGTGAAGTCCGGCAACGTGGTGGAGAAAACCTTCCGCGCTGGGGAAATGCTTCCCCAGGCGATGTTGGAGAAATCGTCTCTTCAGCACACCTATATGGAAGGTGAGGACTACGTCTTCATGGACATGGCCACCTATGAGGAGACCCGCCTCAGTGCCAATCAGATCGGGGAAAGCCGCAAATATCTCAAGGAGGGCATGGAGGTGAACGTGGTGTCCTGGAACGACACCCCCCTCGAGGTTGAACTCCCCAACTCCGTTGTCCTTGAGATCAAAGAAACTGATCCTGGGGTCAAAGGCGATACCGCCACAGGTGGCACCAAGCCCGCCATCCTTGAGACGGGTGCTCAAGTGATGGTTCCGCTCTTTCTTTCTGTGGGAGAAAAGATCAAAGTGGACACCCGCAACGACAGTTACCTCGGCCGCGAAAACGGATGACCATGCAGCTGGATCACGAACAACTGCACCGCCTGCTGGAGGCGCTCGGCGAGAGCGACATCCAGGAATTCCGGTTGGAGGGCGATGATTTCCGTCTGGAAATTCGTCGCAACCTGCCAGCCCAAACCGTGATGGCACCGGTGATGCCCGCTCCCGTCGCGGCAGCGGCGCCCGTTGCTGCCTCAGCAGAGCCTGCGTCCGCGCCGCCTGCGTCCACCGCAACTCGGAGTGACCTGCTCGAGGTCACGGCCCCCATGGTGGGCACCTTCTACCGAGCGCCCGCACCAGGAGAGCCTCCCTTCGTCGAAGTGGGAACTCGCATCAACGTCGGTCAGGCCGTTTGCATCCTTGAAGCGATGAAGCTGATGAACGAGCTGGAGTCGGAGGTCGGCGGTGAAGTTGTCGAGATCCTGGTCGACAACGGCACCCCTGTTGAATTCGGGCAGGTTCTGATGCGGGTCAAGCCGGTCTGAGTTCAGCTCAGATCCCAGGCGGCCCTGATCGCTGCGATGGTGCTGTCAGGGCTTGCGACTCCTTCGGCTGCGATGTCGAAGGCAGTGCCATGGTCGGGAGAGGTGCGCAGGAAGGGCAGTTCCAAGGTGGTGTTCACCGCTGCATCGAAAGCCAGCAGCTTCACTGGAATGAGTCCCTGGTCGTGATACAGAGCCAGGATCCCGTCAGGTCCAGGTTGGTTCGGGGTTTGCCAGGCGTGAGCTGCACTGATCCAGCAGGTGTCGGGAGGCACGGGACCCTCTAGGTGCACCTGAGGATGCTCGGCTCGCCATTGATCCAGCAGTGGCGTTAGCCAGTCGGCTTCTTCCTGGCCCAGCTGACCTGCTTCGCCGGCATGGGGATTCAGCCCGGCAATGCGCAGATGTGGTGTGGTCGTGAAGCGTCGACAGAAGCCATGCAGCACATTCAGTTTGTGGTGAACAAGGTCTGGTGTCAGCGCCTGAGGAATTTGGCTGAGGGGGATGTGGGTGGTGGCCAGCAGGGTGTTCAGGCGCCAGCCGCTGTTCGGAGAGACGGCGGTGAACAGCATTGAGGAGCGTTGGCATCCCGCCAACTCAGCCAGCCGTTCGGTCTGCCCGGGATAGCGATGGCCGGCCGCGTGCCAGAGGTGCTTGGCGATGGGGGCGGTGACCAGGGCGCGCGACCCCCGAGCCTGAAGCAGTTCAACGGCACGGGTGAGCCAATGAAATCCAGCATCGGCTCCGCTGGTGGTGGGTTGTCCGGGATGGACGATGTCCACCAAAGGTTGGTCGTCGATCCTGAGCGTTGCGGGGTCGGCGAGGGGTCGGCTCGATTGCTGTATCAACCGCGCATGGGTTCGGATCAGACTGCGTCTGCAACCGACCAATAGTGGTTTGAGCTCTTGGGGGACCTCAGGTGACGCCAGGGCCTTGAGCACCACTTCCATGCCGATCCCAGCGGGATCGCCGAGAGCGATCACCAGCTCATGCCTAGGGTTTGTCGAATCGTGCGGGCCCATCGCTGTGCTGCGTTTGCTGCTGCTTGGGTGTCTGTTGGTGGGATTGGCCTCCGGCCTGCGCAATGGCTGGGTCGAACTTCACCTGTCCCGTTTCCTTGAGGATGTCGGGTTTCCCATGCCCGAGCAGGGCAAGGGCTTCGATTTCAACCGTTGGTTGATTGAGGGGGAGAACGCAGGTCAGACGGATTGAGTTTGTCCTGGTTCAGGCAATCCTGCAGCCCAACGCGGTAGTTCGGATGCAACAACGGATAACCGAGTTCTTGGCAGAGCCTGTGATTGCTGACGCGGCGGTTCTCGCTCCAGAATGACTGCGCCATCGGGCTCATGCTGTCCACGATCTGATCGAACTGCTCCAGCGGTGGCAACTCACAGCCCAACAGTGAGGCGGCATGCCGTAGGAGATCGGATGTGGCGGCGGGGAGGTCATCCACCACATTCACCACGGTCCCAGGGCCCAGGGTTGGTAGAGGTACCTGCTCGGCGCGATGCATCAGATGCCAGCAAGCCCCCGCGATGTCTTCCACATGGATGCGGCAGAACACTTGTCCGGGCTTTTCGATCAGGCGCGCGCGTGCTTGCTGCAATCCGTTGAGAACCGACCGGCCCGGGCCGTAGATGCCCGGCAGCCGCAGAATCTGGATCGGTAGACCGGAGCGCTGCCAGGCGGCTTCGCAATTCAGGCGTCGGATGCTGCGGTCGAGCGCTGGAGCTGGGGCGTCCTCCTCCGACACCCAGCCGCCCTGGCGATCGCCGTAGACCCCTGTGGTGGAGAGATACCCCGCCCATCGCAGTGGCAGGCTCCTCAGCGTTGCAAGCAGTTTGGACAACGCCGGATCGTTTCCTTCGCGATCCGGTGGGATGGTGCACAGCAGATGGGTGACGCCCTCCAAGGCAGCGGGGTCGAGATGGTCCTGACCGTTGCTGTCGAAGAGCAAATCAGCCTCTTCGGAGTCGAGCGAGCGGCGGGTGCAGAGCACCTGCGTCCCCATGGAGCGGGCGAGCCGGGCCAGACAACGTCCGCTGTACCCACCGCCAAGCACCAGCAGCTTGGCGTTAGCTGCCAGTGGTTGCGATTGCTTGACAAGATCGGCCAGCATCAGTACACCTGTATTAGATCAAATGTACTGTTGTGACGTCGTCGTCCTTGCATCGCTCGCGCTCCAGGGGCATTGTCCTCCGGGCCATCCTGACGGCAGCCCTTCTTGCCAGTGCGGTGGCTCTGGCCCCTGAAGACCCGAGTGTTCAGGCCTCCATCTGCGAGCGGCATCACTCCTCTGATGTCTGCCGTGTCTGGTGAGCCTCAGGCGGCTTGGGCGGCGATGGGGAGGTCGTCAGGCTCGCTGACAGGCTGATCCGGTTGGGCCCATTGGAGCAGGCGCAGGGCCAGCCTGAGGTCGCCATCCATCCAGGCGCGAATCGCCATGGCGCGGCGTGGGTCATAGAAGCGTTGTCGCCGGTACCAGTCGAAAACATCTGCGTCAGACTTGCGTCCATTGCAGGACAAGCAGGCAGGTACACAGTTTTCGGTGACACTCAATCCACCCTTGGCTCGTGGATGAATGTGATCAATTGATTCAGAAGGTTTGCCGCAATAAATGCAACTTTTACCGGTAAAAGTGTGAAGCGACTGTCGCCATCTTCGGACGCGCAATTTGGGACAGAGTTCGTCGAGAAAAACCGCGTCCCTGTTATGCATCCGAATGCATCGGTTGTCGTGATTCTGCCGTGAACGAAAAGCCAGTCAATGTGTCGAGCGCTGCACTTTCGAAGGTTTCTTCGCCTGTGATGTGAATCTTGATTTCAAGGCTTGCACGCCGATCTGAGTTCACTAAAGTGATTGTTTGTGGGGGCCTGTTGGTGCCGCCAAAACCCACATCGACGTGTTATCTGGATCTCTCTCCAGCAGGTCTGATCCGCGTGATCAGTCCGTTCGATGCGGTGACCCAGTCTCAGTTGCGCCGGATCAAGCCCCGGGGGCGATGGAACGGTCCAGGCCATGGCTGGGATTTCCCCTTGGCGTCTGCCGATGCGCTTCAACAGGCCTTGGGACGGCGTTTTCCCATTACCTCCGCACTGCAGGAGTGGCTCGACTGGTGTCAGCACCCCCTGCCACCCGTGCCACCGCACCGGACGTTGGTGGCTTCAGCGGATCTCGACGAAGCCCTTCAGGATGGTCGTCGCCCCCTGCGCCATCAACGCTCCGGAGCCCGTTGGCTCCTGGCCCGTCGCGGTGCCGTTTTGGCGGATGAAATGGGTCTGGGAAAAACTCTCACAGCCCTTCTGGCGGCCCGTGCCTTGATGCGCTGTGCTGGGGTGCGCTTGCTTGTGGTGGCTCCCGTCGGGCTGCATCCCCACTGGCGCCGGGAATCAGAGGCCCTTGGGGTTGGTCTTGAGTTGGTGAGTTGGGCTCGGCTTCCCGACAACCTGCCGCCGGCGGGAACGCTCTTGGTGGTGGATGAAGCGCATTACGCCCAGTCTCTTCAGGCGCAGCGCACGGCTGCTTTGCTGCGTCTAGCGCGTCATCCCCGTCTGCGGGCGATCTGGATGCTCACGGGAACCCCGATGAAGAACGGTCGCCCTTCCCAGTTGTATCCCCTGCTCGCTGCCATGGACCATCCGATTGCGCGGGATCAGCGACGGTTCGAGGAGCGTTATTGCCAGGGTCACTGGAGGGAGAGTCGATCCGGGAAACGCTGGCAGGCGTCCGGTGCCAGTCAATTGGAGGAGCTGCGGCGTCTGAGTCGCCCGCTGATCTTGCATCGCCGTAAGCAGCAGGTCGTGGACCTTCCTCCCAAGCAGCGACGTCTTCACCCTGTGGATTTGTCGGAGGGTGAGCGCACGGGCTTTGATCATCGTGTCGGTCTGGTGCTGGATGACTATCGGCGTCGGGCCCGTCTCGGGGAGGTTCGACGGGATGCCGAGCCCCTGGCTTTGCTGACCTCCATGCGCCAGATCGCAGCGGAATTCAAATTGCCGGCGGCCCAGCACCTGGTGGAGTCATTGCGACGGCAAGGGGAGGCGGTAGTGCTGTTTAGTGGCTTTGTGGCCCCGTTGCAGCTGTTGCAGCAAACCATCGGGGGGGAGTTGTTGACCGGTCGCCAACGGCCTGCCGAACGCCAGGTGAGTGTGGATCGGTTTCAGCAGGGTCAAAACGATTGTTTGCTGGCCACCTACGGCACCGGTGCCCTTGGCTTCACTCTGCACCGGGCCCGACATGTGGTGTTGTTGGAACGCCCCTGGACGCCAGGGGACCTCGAACAAGCGGAAGACCGCTGTCATCGTCTCGGCATGGGGGATGGCCTCACCTGCCATTGGCTACAGCTCGGCGCAGCGGATCAGCTGGTGGATGGGTTGCTGGCCAGCAAGGCGGAACGGATTGAGGTGTTGTTGGGGCCTCGCCGGTTGACGCTGCAACGTCAATCACTCCCAGCCATGGTGCGTGACTGTTTGCAGGTGGTCTGACGCACCTGGAGTTCGTGCAGCAACATCGGATCGACTGGCTGACTGGAGCGGTTTAGCAGCGACAGCGCCACGTCGACGTCATTGCAAGCTTTGGCTTGATCGCCAAGCAGGGTCAAGACAAGGGCGCGGTCCCGATGCAAATCGGCTTGATCTGGCGTCTGGACTATGGCCTCATCGCAGCGTTCGACCATCAGTTTCAGGTCATCCATCTGGAAGTCCCCCAGGCAACTGGTCACCAGTGGTGTGGGGGCATTAACAGGCTTCGATGGTTGTTTTGCTTGGCATCCACCAAGCAGTACTCCAGATAGCAGAGTCAGAACCAGAACCACTGAGGGATCAGTAGCTGTAGCGCGTGGTGTCGTGGGTGCTCTCGATGGTGCTTTCGGTGACGGATGAGGAGTTTCCAAGGGTGGCGGCGGTGGCTGGTTGTGTGTTCCCGCCGAACAGATCACCAAGGAACTGGCCACAGTCGGGGAAATTGCCGGGGTCCTTGACGACGGCTTCCGTAATCATCACCGAGGCGTGCTCTGGAGATGTCTTGAACACGCTGCTGCCCTGGCGCTTGATCAAGCCATAAGCGGCATTCCAGCTGACCTTGTGGCCGTTGCCGCTGGAACGCATATAGCAATAAATCTTGGCGCCCTTCTCGTCTGTGGCTTCTGCTGCTTGCAAGGCGGGGCTGACGCTGCCAAACGCACCGATCAGGGCCGCGGTGCACAGAACCAGCGATGACCTGATGGGAGCCATGACAACGGTTGTGAGTTGCCTCAAGGTATCGATCAGCCTCCTGTTGTCGAGGGCACGATCATTCGCACCACTAAGGGCAGCACCAGCAGCACCGTGATTAGCCGAACAGCGTGGAGGGCGGCCACCGCGGCACCGACGCCGAATTCCGCACCGACAAGGCTCATGCCACTGATGCCCCCCGGCGCTGCTCCGAGCAAGGCCACGATTGGATCAATGCCAAGCAAGCGGCTGGTCCAGAGTCCCACCACGATTCCCGTCATCACCAGCGCCAGGGTGATCAGAACCGCTGGTTTCCACAGGAGTTGCAGTTGACTCAGGGATGCCCGCGTCAGGCCAGTACCGATCACGGTGCCGATGCCGATCTCAAGAACCGTGCGCGTTCCCGTTGGCCAGGTCGCTGTCTCCAGTTGACCGCTCATGCTGACGATGCCAGCACCCAGCAGTGCTCCCGCCAGGGGTGCAGCGGGAATGCCGCTGAGTAGAGCCAGCAGTCCGATGGCGGTTCCAGCCAGTAAATACAGCGCCAGCGTTGCCAATGGTGGCATCGGTCTCGATCGCGTCATGTCTGCTTGATCTTGAGACAGCGGCGCTCCTGTGTTGTTATCAGCGCAACCGCCAGGTTTCGAAGATGACGTCCTCCGTGTCCTTTCGGATCACCCGCACAGCGGAAGATCTCGCTCAAACCATCACTGCCTTGTCGCAGCGTTTGGTGAAATTGGAACAGCGTCAGGAAGCGCTTGAGCTTCAGCTGCGCCAGCAGCAGAAGGAGCTGAATGCTGTCCCTGACGAAGAGATTTCCACCCTGGAGGGTGTGGAAGCCCTGTTGCGTGAAACGCGTGAGCTGTTGGACAGCACCTCTCCCGTGGCGGAAGCCTCCATGCCGGAGGAGTCATTCCAGAACGACTCCTGGGGTCATGAGGACGGCTCAGATGTGACCCGCGATGTCGCATAGGGGTGGCACCCGGTGCCAAAATAAAAAGAAAGGCAACTATGGCGATCACCATCCCTGCCTCCAATGCTTGCTCTTCTCGCACCTTGCAGGGCATGACCATTTGGACCCGGTCAGGCTTCGTTGAAGGTGGCCATCAGCTCGAGAAGCTGGAATTTGCTCTGGCTCTTGCTGAAGCGCGCGGCGATCAAGTCCGCTGTCGTCAACTTCGGGATCGGATTGCCGATCTTGGGGGCAACGCTGAAGAACCTGGTACTTGACTCTGAGTCCAACGGCACCAGTGGCTGTTAGTCGGCAATGATGCTGATCGACGATGGAATGGTCTGAATATCAATCAGAGCTAATATTTTGTTGATAAGGGAACTCGAACGTTGACCCTGACACTCACAAAAACAAAACATTCCGAGACGACTCAACAACGTCAAAATCACGAATCAGCGGCTCAAGCTTTGTTCGTCAAAGCACGCGAGTGCGCTGAAGATGGCCGAATGAATGAAGCGGGTTCTTTTATCCTGCAAGCCTTGGGCCACGAACGTCGTGCTGGATGCGCTGGACCCCAAGTCCTTCAATTAATCAAGCCTCGTTCTTGAGATTCACTTGGAATTCGTTGAAGCGGATGACCGGATTCGAACCGGCGACGTTCAGCTTGGGAAGCTGACATTCTACCACTGAATTACATCCGCAATGGGGCGAGATCGCTCTCGCCACCTATGTTCTAGCCAAGCGCAGTGGAAGCTGCAGCGACGCCTGCACCCATGCTGCCTTTGTGCAGCCCTAAAGATTGAAGGGTGGCTTCAATCGCTGAGACGGCGGTCAGTACATCCCGGTCGCAGACATAGCCGAGATGCCCGATTCGGAACACCTTCCCTTTTAGGTGGTCTTGACCACCAGCCAAAAGAATGTCGAATTTTTCCTTCACGGCTTTGCGCAACTGTTCGGCGTCGATGCCTTCGGGGGCCACCGCGGTGATGGCCGGGCTGCCGCAACCCTCAGCAGCAAAGAGGGGCAGCCCCATTGCCTTCATGCCGGCTTGGGCGGCGGCGCGATGGCGGGCGTGTCGGGCAAAGATCGCCTCCAGCCCCTCCTTCTGCATCATCTCCAGGGCTGCTTCCAGGCCGAAATAGAGATTCACCGCGGGGGTGAAGGGGTTGCTGTCTTTCGCCGCTGTTTTCCGGTAAGGGCCCAGGTCCAGATAGAACTTGGGCAGATCGGAGCGCTCGTAGGCCTCCCAGGCCCTTGCGCTCATGGCCACAAAACTAAGGCCAGGCGGGAGCATGTAACCCTTCTGCGCGCCTGAGGCCACCACATCCAGCCCCCAGTCGTCCATGGGGACGTTGGTGGCACCTAGGCTGGTGACGCAGTCCGCCAGGGTCAGGGCCGTGCCGTGGGCCTTCACGTGACGGGCAATGCTTTCCAGATCGTTGATCACCCCCGTTGAGGTTTCCGAGTGGGTGAGGATCACGGCCTTGATCGCTTTGGCGCTGTCGGCTTCCAAAGCCGAGCGGAAGGCCTCCGGGTCGAGGGGCTGGCCCCATTCCGCTTTGATCACCTCCACGTCCAGTCCGTAGGCGCGGGCCACCTTGACCCAGCGTTCCCCGAATTTTCCGTTGTCGCCGCAGAGCACCTTGTCTCCGCGGCTGAGGGTGTTGATGATTCCCGCTTCCATGGCAGCTGTTCCACTGCCGGTGATTACCAGCACATCGCTGGTGGTCTGATGCAGCCACTTCAGCTGTTCAGTCGTGCGCCGGACGATGGCCTGGAATTCCCCGCTGCGGTGGCCAATGGGGTGTCGACCCATGGCCTTCAGCACCGTTTCCGGCACCGGCGTGGGGCCCGGAATCATCAGGGTGAGCTTGTCCTGCATGGCGCGGGGGATGCCAATCGGCGACTCTAGAAAACAGCTTGTCCAGTCCCATCGCCCCCTCCAGCCCAGGATTGACCTTGCCGGTGTGGGTGGCTGGGGCGGCCAAGGCAGCCCTGAAGGTGTTGCTTGGCGAGGCGTTTGATCCTGAACAGCAGTTGTGCCAGGGGCCAGATCAACCGTCTCTGCAGGTGCCTGTCTGCTCTGCGGCTCCCTTGGCGACTGATCAAGCCCTGGGGATCAGCCGCTGTGATCCTGGGCCTGGTCTGGATCTGACGCGGGATCTGGAGATCTGGGTGCGGGTGGCCTGGATCAGCGCATCTCAGCCGATGCTTGATTTGCAGGCAGGAGAAGGTGTTGGCCGCGTCGGTCCTGCGGGAGAGGCTTGTTTGTCAGGCTTCGCCCGTGAGCTGTTGGAGCGGAATCTGCTGCCCCTGTTGCCGCCCGGTCGGGGCCTGATGGTGCAGCCGATTCTTCCACTGGGTCGTGCCCTGGCCCAACGCACCAGCAATGCCGCATTTGGGGTGGTGGATGGCTTGGCGTTGATCGGCACACAAGCGGAGGTGCAGCGCAGCGCGGCTCCGGATCAGCTGCAGCAGGTGCTTGCTGATCTGGGGACGCTCGCTTCGGATCCGTCCTTTCAGGGACGCATCGTGTTGGTGATTGGTGAGAACGGCTTGGACCTCGCCCGCCAGCGGGGACTAGGGCCTTTGCTCAAGGTGGGGAACTGGCTGGGACCGGTGCTGGTGGCCGCGGCGGAAGCCGGTGTTCGCGATCTGCTGCTGCTCGGGTACCACGGCAAGTTGATCAAATTGGCTGGCGGCATCTTTCACACCCATCACCATCTGGCGGATGGCCGTCTGGAAGTGTTGGTGTCGCTGGGGCTGGATATCGGCCTGTCTGCAGACCAGTTGTTGCAACTGCGTGGTGCTGCGTCCGTTGAGGAGGCCTTCCAGGCCCTGGGTGCTGATCAATCCATGGCGCTCGGGCAGCATCTGGCCGCGATGGTGGAGCGGCGCAGTCAGTCCTATGTCGCTCGCTACGGCGACTGGTCAATGCGGATCGGTGCTGCTCTGTTCGACCGGAGCCGGACCCTCCGCTGGTGGGGACCGGAGGGGGAGAAGCGCTTCTTTACGCTGAGGGATTGACGCTCGTCTAAGAGCGGTACTTATCAGGATCGATGTCCCAGCCCTCGTCCGACGGTCAGCGTCAGCCGGCCATCGTCATCCTTGATTTCGGCTCCCAGTATTCGGAGTTGATTGCCCGGCGCGTGCGCGAGACCGAGGTGTTCTCGGTGGTGTTGGGCTACAGCACCTCGGCGGAGGAACTGCGCCGGATGCAACCGAAGGGGATCATTCTCAGCGGTGGCCCCAGTTCCGTGTATGCCGAACACGCGCCGCTCTGTGATCCCGGCATCTGGGATCTGGGCATTCCTGTGATGGGGGTTTGCTATGGGATGCAGCTGATGGTGCAGCAGCTCGGTGGCGTTGTGGAAGCCGCCACGGGCAAGGCTGAATACGGGAAGGCGCCCCTTGAGGTGGATGACCCGACGGATCTGCTCACCAATGTCGACAACGGATCGACGATGTGGATGAGTCATGGCGACTCGGTGAAAGCCCTTCCAGAGGGGTTTGTGCGTTTGGCGCACACGGCCAACACCCCTGAAGCGGCGGTGGCGCATTTGCAACGCAAGCTCTACGGCGTGCAATTCCACCCTGAGGTGGTGCACTCCACCTGCGGCATGGCCCTGATCCGCAATTTTGTTTATCACGTTTGCGGCTGTGATCCGGATTGGACCACGGCGGCCTTCATCGATGAGGCCGTTGGCCTGGTGCGGGAGCAGGTGGGCGATAAGCGCGTGCTGCTGGCGCTCTCCGGTGGGGTCGATTCATCAACCCTCGCCTTTCTGCTCAAGAAGGCGATCGGTGATCAGCTCACCTGCATGTTCATCGATCAGGGATTCATGCGCAAAGGCGAGCCGGAATTTCTGATGGACTTTTTCGACCGCAAGTTCAATATCCATGTGGAGTACATCAATGCCCGACAGCGGTTCATCAGCAAGCTCAACGGCATTACCGATCCGGAGGAGAAACGCAAAATCATCGGCACCGAGTTCATCCGGGTGTTCGAAGAGGAGAGCAAACGGCTCGGACCCTTTGATTACCTGGCCCAGGGAACGCTGTATCCCGACGTGATCGAAAGCGCAGGCACCAACGTCGACCCCAAGACCGGCGAGCGGGTGGCCGTGAAGATCAAGAGCCATCACAACGTGGGCGGTCTTCCCAAGGATCTTCGGTTCAAGCTGGTGGAGCCTTTGCGCAAACTTTTCAAAGATGAAGTGCGCAAGGTGGGGCGCAGCCTCGGCCTGCCCGAAGAGATCGTGCGCCGCCATCCTTTCCCTGGCCCTGGCCTGGCGATTCGCATCCTCGGTGAAGTTACCGATGAGAAGCTCAACTGTCTGCGTGATGCCGATCTGATCGTCCGCGAGGAAATTAAGGAAGCTGGTCTCTATCACGACATCTGGCAGGCCTTTGCGGTGCTGCTGCCGGTGCGTTCCGTCGGGGTCATGGGCGACAAACGCACCTATGCCTGGCCCATCGTTCTGCGCTGTGTGTCGAGCGAAGACGGCATGACCGCCGATTGGTCGCGCCTGCCTTACGACTTGATGGAGACCATTTCCAATCGGATCGTGAATGAGGTGAAGGGGGTGAACCGGGTGGTGCTCGACATCACCAGCAAGCCCCCCGGCACGATTGAGTGGGAGTGATGGCGTGGGATTGGTTGCGGCCCAAGCCGGGCCGCATCTTTTTAATTGGTCACAACAAGTGCGGCACGCGGTCGTTCCACAAGCTGTTGCGCAAGAACGGCTACAGCTCGATCCACTACGACAAGGGGCGCCTGGCGCGTCGGATCCAGGCCAACTTCACCTTTTCCAAGCCGCTGCTGGATGGCGTGGATGGCTACTGCGGGTACACCGATATGGAGCTCTGTGGTGAGTTCTACGCCTACCGCCTGTTCCCCCTGTTGGACCTGCAGTACCCAGGCTCCTGCTTCATTTACAACACGCGTGATGTGAGCCGCTGGGTCGACTCACGCATGAACCACCGCAAGGGCAAGTACGCCATTGCCTACCTGGATCGGATGCGTCGGGCCTTCGACGATCCCTCCTTGACGCTGGAGGACTTGCGCCAGCACTGGGAAGAGGCTTGGCAGCGCCATGATCTCGACCTGAAGCGTTATTTCGCTGGACGCAGCAACTTTTTCGCCTTCAACATCAGCGTGCCCTCGGAGCAGGCTGACCTTTGCCGTTTTCTGCGGCGTCGTGGTTACCGGATCCGCGGCAAGGTATTGCCCCATGCCGGGGCGCGATCCTCTGCATAAGCAGGTTGATTCACGGCTGGCGACGGCCCTGCATCGCCGATACCTTGGGCCACCGGCCTTTGGGACATGACGGCGACACAACAGCAGGATGTTCAGTTGCAGCGCCGCTTGCAGCAGGACAGCATTCAGCTGGGTGGCCGCACGATTTATCTGAATCCCTTTCTCTATTGGCGGCGGTTCGACAGCAACACCGATCGCTGGCTGCGGGAACCCGGTCAGCTGACCGAGGATCAAATCACGACCAACCGCAGCCGTTTTTACCCCGAACTCGACTGGGGTCAGCTGGATGATCACGGCACCGATGTCCACGATGGCGCCGTTGAGATGTTCCTCAAGAGTCTGGAGTTGATCAGCACCTTCCATCCCGAGCTGGGTTCCGGGCAGATGCTCGAGGTGGAACGCAAGATGACGATCACCAAGAAGCGGGCCTTCGAGCGCTGGGTGGATAAGGCGATCCGGCGGCGTCAGCGGGATCAGACCCGAGAGCATCGGCGCTTTGAGCGCAGCCGCTTCTGGCGCGCCTGGCGCGAGTGGATCCTGCTGGACACCACCCAGAAAGCACTGGTGCCTCTCGTGATGCTGATGGTGCTGAGTGGGGTGTTGGGCTGGTCTCTGGCGGCGAACCGTTCCGCTTGTCCGACATTGGCCCTTCCTTCGGGACAGACTGGGGTCCGTTGATCTGGCCCCATGGCCGCTGATTCCAGCTCCGAAAACCCGCTCGACCAGTTGCGTCTGTCGCTGATGCAGGACGTGCTTCCCGTGGGGCTGGCCGTGCTGGAACGGGCCCGGCAGGGCGGCCCGGGCAAGGTGGTGGAGGTGTTCACTGCGGGGTCGGAGGACCCCATAGCCGAGCTGCGCCAGGAGGGTGAGCCCGTGGCGCGTGATGTTCGAGAGCAGCTGGATGCTGTGAGCCCCGGGCTGGGCAACCCGGTGATGCCTGTCTCGGTTTCCGTCGATGAACCGGAAACGGTCGATGAACGCCAGGATGACCCCGATGACTTGATGCCGACCCTGCGGCGGATTGAAGAGCGTCTTGAGGAGTTGCGCCGTCGCTTGCCAGCGCAGCAGGGATGACCCGTTCCGCTCAGCAGCGGCAGACCGGTCTGCGTCAGCAACCCCTCGTGCTGCTGACGCTGGTGCTGCTGTTCTGCAGCGCCATGGTCGGTCGCTTGGTGTGGATGCAGCTGCTGGAGGGGTCGCGCTTCCGCGAATTGGCGGATGAAAACCGGATCCGTCTCGTGCCCCGCTCGCCCATCCGCGGTCGCTTGCTCGATCGCAAAGGGCGGGTGCTGGCCACAAGCAAGCTCACCTATTCCCTGTACCTCGAGCCGCGTCTAGTCAGTGATGCCGACTGGCCTGATCTGCGTGATCGCCTGGCACGTTTGCTCAATTTGAAGCCTGATCTGCTGGATCAGCGCCGTGAGAAGGGTCTGGATCGGGATGGTTACCGCACCACTCTGGCCCTGGATCTCAAGCCGGAACAGGTGCTGCGGTTCCGGGAACAGGCCTTGGGACTGCGGGGCGCCCAGGTGGATGTCGACATCCTGCGGGCCTATCCCCATGGAACCCTGGCGGCCCACGCCCTCGGTTACACCCAGCCGATCACGGAAAACGAATTCGAGATCTTGGCGGAAAAGGACTACAAGATCCGCGACCGCATTGGTCGCACCGGAGTTGAAGCGGCCTACGAGAGCCATCTGCGTGGCAAGTGGGGCGGTCAGATGTTGGAGGTGAATGCCATGGGAGAGGTGCAGCGCAACCTGGGCGATCGACCCTCCGAAGCGGGAGAGGATCTGGTGCTCACCCTCGACCTGGATCTGCAGCGCGTGGCGGAGCAGGCTTTGGCGGATAAGCCCGGTGGCGCTGTGGTGGCGCTTGAGGCCGCGACGGGTGCGGTGCTGGCCCTGGCTAGTCGTCCCAGTTTTGATCCGAACTTTTTCTCCAAGCTGATCACCACCCAGAAGGAGTACGACGCCCTCTTCTCCAATCCGAAGAAACCGTTGCTCTCCAGGGCCATGAATCCCTATGACCCCGGCAGCACCTGGAAGCCGGTGACGGCGATGGCCGGTATGGAGTCCGGCAAATTCCCGCCCGACACCAAGTTGCACACCACGGCCTGCATCACCTACGGCGGCCACTGCTTCCCGGATCACAACGGGGCTGGGTTCGGCCACATCGGGTATGCCGATGCCCTGCGCTTTTCCAGCAACACCTTCTTCTATCAAGTGGGGGTTGGGGTTGGCTCCAAGGCCCTGAAACAAGCGGCTGATCAGCTCGGCTTTCAGCAGAAGACCGGCATTGAGATCGGTTGGGAAGAGAGCGTCGGACTGGTTGGGGATGAAGACTGGGCGGCTCGAGGCCGCGGCTGGACTGATCCCGGCACCAGCCCCTGGATCCCTGAGGACATGGCCAGCGCCTCCATCGGTCAGTCAGTGGTGCAGATCACACCCCTGCAACTGGCCCGTGCTTACGCCGTGTTCGCTAACGGCGGCTGGCTCGTGACACCGCACCTTGCGGCCGGTGACATCAACTGGATGAGCCCCGAGCATCGCTCCAAGGTGGCGATTGATCCGTCCACGTTGCAGACGATCCGTGAGGGGTTGCGCAAAGTGGTGGAGGCCGGAACCGGTGCCGGCCTCAATGGCCCTGGCATTCCTCCGGCGGCCGGCAAAACTGGAACGGCCGAGGACAGCACTGGAGGTCCTGATCACGCCTGGTTCGGCTGCTTTGCCCCCTATCCGGACGGCAAGATTGTGGTGGTGGCCTTTGCCCAGAACACCCCTGGCGGTGGATCCGTTCACGCCCTGCCGATGGCCAAGAAGGTGCTGGCTGAGTGGGAGAGGACCCGTCAGCGTTAGGCAGCGGTGAGTTGGGCTGTTGACAGCACACTGCGGTAGTAAGTCCGCAGTTGCTCGGTGGCACCAGCCCAGCCCCAGCGCTCCGCTTCTTCACGGGCTGCATTGCGCAGGGCCTGGCGTTCCAGATCGTTGCCCAGAAGGCGGCGGGTGGCTTCGATCAGACTGGCCGCGCCGCCATCCGCACCGTCGGGCTCATACAGGCAGCCGTTGACGCCGTCGGTAATGATGTCGGGGATTCCGCCACGGTTGGCGCCGACCACGGGACAACCGGCGGCCATGGCTTCCAGCAGCACCAGGCCCAATGTCTCCGTGCTGGAGGGGAACAGAAACGCATCGCCGCTGGCGTAGGCCCCGGCCAGTTCTTCTCCGGCGAGGTAACCGACGAAGGTGGTGGCGGTTCCTTCGAAGTGTTTTTCGAGTTGCTGGCGGTGCGGACCATCCCCAACCAGGGCGAGGCGTGCCTCGGGAAGGGCTTCCAGCACCGGTCGGATCCGTTCGATCTGCTTTTCCGCTGACAAGCGGCCCACATAGAGCAGCAGAGCACCGCGATCGTCATGGCCACCCAGAAGCCGTTGGCGCAGTTCCGAACTGCGCAGTTCGGGACGGAACAGCTCCGTGTCCACGCCCCGTTGCCAGAGATCGGTGTGCTGAATGCCCTTGTCACTCAGTTCCTTCACCATGGCGGTGGAGGTGCATAGGTTCAGCAGGGCTTGGTTGTGGGCGGCCTTGAGCATTTCCCACAGGAGCGGCTCCAGCATCCCCAAGCCGTAATACTCCAGATATTTGGGCAGGTGGGTGTGATAACTGGCGACGAGGGGAATGTTTTTGTTCTTGGCGAGCCAGATGCCACCGAGGCCCAGCACTGCTGGGTTCACCACATGGATCAGATCGGGTTGAAATTCATCGATCGCTTCCGACACCGCTGGGCGAGGTAACGCCAGTTTGAGCTCGGGATAGAGAGGAAGCGGCATTGCCGGAACGCCGATCAGCCGCGCTCCCATGTACTCATCCGGACAACCTTCCGGGCAGAAGACCACCACTTCATCGCCGGCTTCCACCAGATGCTTCACCGTTTTGGTGAGACGGGTGACGATGCCATCGACCTTCGGCAGGAAGGTTTCGGTGAAGAAGGCGACTTTCAAGGATGAAGCTTGTTCAGGATGCGGAGCCGATGGCCTGGGCTTGAGTTTTGGTCCAGGCGGATGTGCAGAGGATGCGGTTGCGGTCGCAACGGTCGGCGTAGCGGGTTGCGATCTCCACTACTTCCTTCAGCAAACCGTCGTCGAGGGTGGTGGGGTTGAGGCCCAGCTCGATGAAACAGCGGTTGTCAACGATCAGATCGTTCTCTACAGCCTCGTTGCGGGGGTTCGGCAGGTTGTTCACCTGAGCACCAGTGAGAGCAGCCACCTTTTTGGCCAATTCGCCCACCTGATGGCTTTCGGTCATCTGGTTGAAGATCTTCACCCGCTCGCCATCTTCAGGAGGGTTCTCCAGCGCCAGCTGGACGCAGCGCACGGAATCGCGGATGTGGATGAAAGCGCGCGTCTGGCCTCCAGTGCCATGAACGGTGAGCGGATAGCCGATGGCGGCTTGCATCAGGAAGCGGTTCAGCACGGTGCCGTAGTCACCGTCGTAATCGAAGCGATTGGTCAGCCGCGGGTCGCGGTCGGTGGCGTCGGTGTTGGTTCCCCAGACAATGCCCTGGTGCAGGTCGGTGATGCGGACCTTGTCGTTTTTGTTGTAGTAGAGGAAAAGCAGCTGATCGAGCGTCTTGGTCATGTGATAGACGCTGCCGGGGCTTGCCGGGTGGAGGATCTCCTCCTCGAAGCGGCTGCCATCGGGCTGGGGCACTTCCACCTTCAGGTAGCCCTCAGGGATGGTGGCGCCGCGGTGGGAGCCATAGCCATAGACGCCCATGGTGCCGAGGTGCACCACATGAATTTCTTGACCGCTTTCAACGATGGCGGCCAGCAGGTTATGGGTGCCGTTGACGTTGTTATCAACGGTGTAGCGCTTGGTGGCGCTGCTCTTCATGGAGTAAGGCGCGGCCCGCTGTTCCGCGAAGTGGACCACAGAATCTGGTCGTTCTTCCAGTAGTAGATCCAGCAGGCGTTGGTACTCATGGGCGATGTCCATGTGGACAAAGCGCATCGGCTTGCCGCCGGTTTCTTCCCAGGCTTTAAGGCGCTCACCGATGCTCACGATTGGCGTCAGCGACTCAACTTCAAGGTCGATATCGATCTTGCGACGGCTGAGGTTGTCGACGATCAGAACCTCGTGGCCCTGATCCGCCAGGTTCACCGCACAGGGCCAGCCGCAGAAGCCGTCACCGCCGAGAACGAGAACTTTCACCCCAAACTCCTTCTGGAACGAGCGTGACGCTCAGTCCTGGCAAGCTACTACAGGGATTTCAGCGTGGACCGTCTCAGCTGATGGCGACGGTCACTGCCACCATGCCGGCCACGAGCAATCCACCGGTCACCAGCATCATCATCGAGCTGCGGTTGCGGCTCTGGCTGGTGGCAACATCCATCACCTCCATGCGTGGCTCCTTGGCGAATGCATTGAGACGACCGCCGTCTTCCGTGGTGACCGACATGGGTCTGATGTGACTGGTCGGACCTTATGAGTCCAATTGCTTATTACCTGGCTTTGTGAAGCAGGCTTCACCTCAATTCACGTCTCTTCATCTCATGGTGCCGACTGCACGATGCCTGTGGTCGGTGAGCTGGCGGAGGCCTGGTCCCGCCGCGGCAAGCGTCCGGAGCGATGGGCGGTCCGCCCCGCGAGCACTGCCTGACCCATGGCCTCGGCCATCGCTGGGGGGTCGCCGGCCATGGCGATAGCGCTGTTGACCAGGACGGCATCGGCTCCCATCTCCAGGGCCTGCGCCGCTTCGCTGGGCACGCCAATGCCTGCGTCAACCACCACTGGAACACAGGCGTTTTCGATGATCAATCCGATGTTTGCGGCGTTGTTGAGGCCCTGGCCCGAGCCGATCGGAGAGCCCAGGGGCATCACCGTGGCGCATCCGACCTCCTCCAGGCGTTTGGCCAGCAAGGGATCCGCATTGATGTAAGGCAGCACCGTGAAGCCTTCCTTCACCAGGCGTTCTGCGGCTTGCAAGGTGCCGATCGGATCAGGCAGAAGATGCCGGGTGTCGGGAATGACCTCCAGCTTGACGAAGGTGTTCTCGTCTTGCCCCGCCAGCTTGGCCAGTTCCCGTCCAAGCCTGGCGACACGCACCGCTTCCTCCGCATCGGTGCAGCCCGCGGTGTTGGGCAGCATCCAGATTCGGTTCCAATCGATGGCTTCCATCAGGCCCTCATGGCCTGCGGCCACAGCCTGGACCCGTCGAACAGCCACCGTGACCATGTCGCAGCCGGATCGCTCGATGCTCTGCTTCATCAAGGCCATTGATGGATATTTGCCGGTGCCCGTGAACAGACGGCTATTGAACTGACGCCCGCCAATGGTGAGGGGGTCGCATGTGGGGGAGGGCAAATCCATGACGCGCGTGAGCAAAAGGGCCTACCGTGCCCTCATCATCCATCGTCTTCCATGCCGTTCCTGCTTGCCATGGATCTCCCGGTTGGCAGCCAGGTGCCGTTTGAGACCAATCCTCAGCTGCCTCTGGATCCGATTCAGCTTGCGGTTCCTCTGGAAATCGATGAGAGAGACGTGGAGAGCTTCGATCCGGTGGCACGTGCTGTCGATCTGGCTGCATCGTTGCCCCGCCAGTGGTGCGGCACGTTTGAACCCTTTGATGGCAATTCCACCGTTGATGTCACCTTGGACATCACCCAACTGACGGCGTTGGGCCAGATGGTTGATATACGGGGAACGATGACCTTTGGTTCCGTCACCACACCGGTTCAGGGCAACTTCCACGCCAAGTCGGATCAGCTTGATCTCATTCCCTTGGCGGATCCCTTAATCGCTGGCCTCGAGCCCGGAGGTGTCTTCCTCGGCCTGCAAGGTTTCAGTCCTACCGGTTGGCAGGCTCCTCGCCTGGTGAATGTGGCCAACCCCAGCACCGGGGTTGGAGGTCGTCTTGCGATGACCAGCAGCTGCCAAGACGAGATTCCCGTTCAGCCTCTTTGGTAATCACATCGCGGTGATGAAACTGCGGTGATGAAACTGCGGTGATGAAACTGCGGTGATGAAACTGCGGTGATGACACCGTGGTGATGTCATCAAGGTGATTCCATCACTGTTCAGTTCATCCGACGCTTGAGTTTCTTCATCCCTTTCTTCGCTGTGGCGTTCTCAGGTTCGATTCTGAGTGTCTGCTCATAAAGCGAGATCGCCTCAGCGTCTTTCAACAACTTTTCCTGGGCAAAGGCCAGGTTGTTGAGGGCAACGGGATAGTCATTTTTGGCCTTCAGCGCCAGCTTGTAGTGCTTGGTGGCACCGGAATAGTCCTTTTGCGCAGCCAGAGCAAAGCCAAGAGCATTTTCAATCAGTGCGCGAGCCTCTTCGGGTTCACCACTCAGGCGTTTCAGTGCCTGCTTGAGGGTGGCCGCAGCTTGGGGGTAAAGCCGTTTGCGCAGTTGCACGGATCCGAGCTCATAAAGATCCGATGCCTGCCGAGATGAGGCCGTGTCAGATTTTTCGAGTTCGATCAGTCGTGCTTCGTCACGTCGCACACGAAAAAATTGTCGGCCCACCACCACCGCAACGATGGCAAGCAGGCCGACCAGGCCCAGCAGGTAGGTCTGGGGCAGCAGGTTCACAGTTGGAGATCAGCTCTTGGCTGCAGCCACCACGTTGGTGAAGCTGCCGGGGTCAACGACCGCTAGCTGAGCCAGCATCTTGCGGTTCAGGCGCACATCCGCCTTCTTGAGTCCGCCCATCAGTCGGCTGTAGCTCACGCCATTCAACCGAGCGGCTGCGTTGATACGGGCAATCCAGAGGCGACGGAAGTCGCGCTTGCGACGACGACGATCGCGATAGGCATTGCAGAGGGCTTTCATCACCCGCTGGTTTGCTGTGCGGAACAGAGTTCCGTTGCCACCACGGAAGCCACGGGCCAGCCGCAGAATCTTGTTGCGGCGTTTACGGGCGACGTTGCCTCTCTTGACGCGGGCCATGAGGTTGGAAGGGTTGGATCAGGTCTTGTTGAACGGTCTCGTCTGAGCAGCTGTGCTCAGGCGTAGGGCATCATCAGAGTCACGCGCTCTTCATCGGTGCGATCCACCACAGCCTTGGTGGCCAGATGACGCTTCTGCTTAGGGGTTTTGTGGTCCAGCAGGTGGTTCCGGAAAGCGCGACGACGCAGAAATTTGCCAGTGCCGGTTGCTTTGAACCGCTTCGCGGCAGCTTTGCGGGTCTTCAGCTTGGGCATTGGTCTGCTCGTTCGGGCACAAACGACAACAATACGTCCCGACGTGCCCCCCGCGGAATGATTCGGTTCCTGACGCTCACATTGCTTCTTTGCATGGGTCTGGGCTGCAAGGCCCGTGAAGACGTTGCAACTCAGTCACCCGCCGCGGTCGAGCCTGCTGCCGTTGAACCGATTCAGCTCCCCACCCACCGCTCCATCGCTGACCCACCGCCGATTGAGGGCCCTGAACCGGTGCTCTGGGTGGCGTTGGAGGACCATCTGGGTACCGCTGCAATAGCGGCGCCGCTGAATCTCCGTGCCTTCTCAGGATCGCTCACCCTTCGGGATGCAACGGGGGAGCAACGCAGCGGATCGGATTTTGCGATCACCTGGCGAAGCGTGCCCTTGGGCACTCCGTTTCCGTTGGCCCGCCGGATTGCAGGCCCCTACGCCAGCTTTGAATCGGCGGATCGTGTCGCCTCCCGTTGGCGTGCTTTGGGAGTTGAAGCGGAGGTCGCCCATCCCGGGGAATGGGAGGTCTGGGCGCCAGAAGGGGCCCCGGTTCCAGAGGGTCTCGCTGTGCGCGATTGGCAAGGCACGCTCACCAGCACCGTCGAACCGGTATTGCAAATGCCGGAGGGGGGACGCACGTTGCAGGGTCCTGTTTCGATTGAGGCGTCCGATGGACTGTTCTGGGCAGGTGGACGCTTTCAGGGTCCCTTCCGCTTGCAACGGGATGCCTACGGCAGTTGGTCCCTGGTGGAGCAAGTGCCGGTGGAGCGTTATCTGGAGGGGGTGGTTCCCCATGAGATCGGTGCCGGTTCACCGATGGCGGCGTTGCAGGCCCAGACCGTTTTGGCGCGCACCTGGGCCTTGGCGAATAGCCATCGCTTCAGCATCGATGGCTATCACCTCTGCAGTGACACCCAGTGCCAGGTTTATAGCGATCCCCGCCATGCGGGAGCTGCTGTGCGCGAAGCAATTGCGGCCACCCAGGGAAAGTTGCTCAGCCTGAATAACCAACCGATCAGTGCGGTTTATCACGCCACCAATGGCGGGATCATGGCCGCCGGCCCGGAAGCCTGGGCGATGCAGCCCACCACCTACCTGCGTCCGAAACCGGATGGGGATGAGGGCTGGAGCAGTCGTCATCCCTTGCCGCTACAGCAGCGCCAGGCGGTGCAGGCGTTGCTGGCGGATCGCTCCGGGGCCTATGGCCAGCAGCACCCCCGCTTCCGCTGGACCCGAACCCTCTCTGGTCAGAGCCTGCGCCAGGCCCTCGGAGCAGCGGCAGAACCGCTGGCTTCTCCCTTGCAGCTGCAGGTTCTGGAGCGGGGTGCCAGCGGCCGTGTGCTGGCGTTGCAGATTTCCGGCAGCGGCGATGCCTCACCGGTCACCCTCAGGTTGGATGCCATCCGTCGCACCCTCCGGACACTTCCCAGCACCCTGTTTGTGCTGGAGCCTCAGGGGGCTGAACGCTGGCTGGTGCTGGGCGGTGGCTTCGGCCATGGGGCCGGTTTGTCGCAGGCGGGAGCGATCGATCTGGCCTGGCGGGGCTGGTCTGTGGAGCGGATCCTGCGCCATTACTACCCAGGGACTGTCTACGGCCCGCTCTCAACAGTTGTGCAGTCCCCTTAAAGTCCTGCCACCTGGGCAGCTGGATGAGCTCGAACGCCACCTCTGGTGATCACCGACGGGTGAAGTCGGCCGCGTTCCTGTTCGCTTGTGGATGCGCTGGTGCAGCTCCCCATTGGCTTGACCCAGCCCGCTCGCTCTGGCCTGCCATCAGTCTTGCTCTGATGCTTGGTGGGTATGGCTTGCGTTCCGTGATGCGTGGGCAGCTGACACGTGGTGCAGCGGATGCCGTCCCGGAAATGGATCCGGGGCAGCTTCCCAGCCTGGATGTGGTGGTGGCCGCCCGGGACGAAGAATCTGTGGTGCAGCGTTTGGTGGAACGCCTCACATCGCTGCGCTATCCATCAGGGCAACTCACCACCTGGGTGATCGACGACGGCAGTGTGGATCGCACGCCTGAGTTGCTGGACAACCTGGCTGCCGAGCACCCGGGACTCAATGTCATCCATCGCCAGCGCAATGCCGGTGGTGGCAAGTCGGGTGCTCTCAACACCGCCTTGGATCGCCTGAGTGGCGATTGGCTGCTGGTGCTTGATGCTGATGCCCAATTGCAGGAGGACCTGCTCGAGCGCCTTGTGCCCTACGCGCTCGATGGTGGCTGGTCAGCGGTGCAGCTGCGCAAGGCCGTGATTGATGCAGATCGCAACTGGCTGACCCGATCCCAGGCGATGGAGATGGCCCTGGATGCGGTGATCCAGTCGGGGCGTCTGGCCAATGGAGGTGTGGCAGAGCTGCGGGGGAACGGACAGCTGATCAAGCGTTCGGTGCTGGAGGCCAGCGGCGGTTTCAACGAAGACACCGTGACCGATGACCTTGATCTCAGCTTCCGCCTGTTGACCCATGGGGCCTTGGTAGGACTTCTGTGGGACCCCCCGGTTCAGGAAGAGGCAGTACCCGGTCTCCAGGCCTTGTGGAAGCAACGGCAACGCTGGGCGGAAGGAGGATTGCAGCGTTTCTTCGATTACTGGCCGGTGCTGACGTCGGCCCAGCTCAGTGTTCGCCAGCGCTGGGACCTGACGGCGTTTTTCCTGCTCCAATACGCCCTGCCGGTGGTGTCGTTCGCTGACCTGTGCGCGGGTTTGATCACCAGAAGCGTTCCGGTGTACTGGCCCTTGTCGTTGGTGGCGTTCAGCGTTTCGGGTCTGGCGTTTTGGCGTGGTTGTCGCAGTGGGAGCGCGGGGCCGGCGATTCCAACCGCGGGCCCGGTGAATCTCCTGGTGGCCATTGCCTACCTGGGCCACTGGTTTGTGGTGATTCCCTGGGTGACGTTGCGGATGTCGCTGCTCCCCAAACGTTTGGTTTGGGCCAAAACCAGCCACGGCCATGACCATCCGGTACAGGCATGATGGTGCCCCCTTTTTCGTCCTTCGATCAGGCCGAAGATCGCTTTGAGGATTTGGCTTGGGGCCAGGTTCTCATCACACCTTTTGAACTGGGTGCCTGGGCGCTGTTGGAGCCGATGGGCGAACAAAACCATGCGCCACAGCTGTGTTGGATCCGTCCTGATCTGCTGGGCTGTGTCTGGATGGCAGGCAGCGGGGAGGGAACCGCAGGGATGTCGGTGTTTCTTTCCCTTTTGGGCGCTGAAGGCGGACGTTGGTCGGAACCGCAGCGGATTTCCAGGGATGTGGAGAGGTCGGAGCAGAACCCCTTGCTGTTCGTCTCCGACGGGTGTCTGCATCTGATTCATTCCGCCCAGTTGGTTCGCGATCCAGCGGATCGATCCGCTCTCGAGGCATCCAGCAGCTTTTCCATGCAGTGGACGGCCGTCCTTCGGCATCAGCGGCTTTCGCTGGAAGGGTTTGACCTTTATGACCTTGAGACCTGGTCGGCCGAGGCATGGTCGTCTCCCGTTGACCTCTTTAACGATCCCGCTTTCTGCCGCAATCCCCCCCATCCCTTGGAGAACGGCCATTGGTTGTTGCCGATCTACCGCAGTCTGGAAGCGGGAGGGGCCTTTGGTCATGACCACAGCGAGATGCTGCGTTTGGATCCGTCAGGTCACTGTCTGGACCAGCCGGTCGGCATTCCAGACAGCACCGGCAGGGTGCATGGCTCAGTGGTTGCGTCGTTTGATGGAAAGGAATTGCTCCAGTTTTTTCGCAGTCGCCTTGCGGATCAGATCTACCGCAGTGTGAGTACCGACGACGGGCTCACCTGGTCGGCGCCGGAGCCCACACTTCTGCCCAACAACAACAGCTCCATCCAGGCCTGTCGCTTGGCGAGTGGGCGATTGGCGATGATTTTTAATCGCTTTGGCTTCGCGCCGGATCCGGCTTCGTCAGATAAGCAGCTGGAGTGGGGAGAGGCCCGCTGGCCGCGCACCCGCTGGCCGTTGTCGATCGCCATCAGTGATGATGATGGCCTTCATTGGCCATGGATCCGCGATATCGATACTGGATTCGGCTTCTGTGGTCAGCAGAATTGGGACCTTAATGGACAACTCGCTTACCCAACTCTGATTGAGGGAAGGGCAGGGGAGCTGCATGTGGCCTATTCCTGGGCAGGTCGCCAGGCCATTCGCTACTTGAGTCTGCGGGAACTTGAGGTGATTGGCTACAACCCCGAGGCCATACCTTTTGGCTCGTTCTGATGTGAGTTGAGAACGTCAGTTGATTTCATCAACGTCGAGAACCTGACCATTGAAGAAGTCCGCCAGATTGCGGGCCTGACGATCCAGGCCAGAAGGTGGGCTGGGTTGAGGGTTGGTTTCAGTTGGAGCAGGTGCCGGCTTTGCTTCAACCGGCTCGGACTGCGTGCGCGGCAGTTCTGGTGCAACCGCCGGAGCTGATGTTGCAGCAGGTGGTTGTGTTGGTGCTGGAGGCTCGACTGCTGCTGCTGCTGCTGGTGTTGCGATCGGCGGTGTTGTGATCGGCGGTGTTGTGATCGGCGGTGGCATGGCGCTGTTGCTGGCTTCCAGGATCAGCTGCCTCGAGCCACCGAGAGCTGTGGCCACCGCCTGTTCCAGCAGTGACGCCCGGCTCTGCACCATCCCCATCCAGTTGCCAGCCACCTGCACAACTGCGCGGTTGGGATCCAGTCGCACCAGTTGCGCTTGCTGCGAGAGCAACATCCGTGTGGAGGGCAGTTCGAGGCTGCCCAGGATCTGTTGCCACAGTTCGGGCAGGTTGGTGCTGGGCGATGGCGCAGGGTTGGAGACCGTTGGCAGTTCCGGTGATGCCGCAGGTGCCGGTTTTGGACTGGCGGTAGGTGCCTCGGTTGGGGTTGGTGCGGCGGCGGGAGCTGGCACAGGAGCTGCGAACGGAGTCACAGCGATTGGTGGTGTCGTCGCTGGTTGTGTTTGGGGCGGGGCTGCGGTTATGGGCTGAGCAGCCACCGGTTCCGCCAGCAACCCCAGCAACAGCACTTCCAGCCAAAGCCGAGGCTGCACGCTTTGGCGCAGTTGTTGCTCGGTGCCCCGCAGTTGGGCTTGCCATTGCAGCAAGCGGGCTCTGCCCATGGTCTTCGCGAGGGCGGGTAGCTGATCGCGGAACTGGGGCGAAACGCTGGTGAGCTCCAGCCGATCGGGAGCGGCAGCCATCAGCACCAGATCCCGCAGCATCCCGGCCAGACCTTGCAGCACGGCCCCAGGATCTCGGCCCCGGTCCAGCAGGTTGCGGGTCGCCTCCAGCAGTTGCACCGGTTCGGCGCTGCTCATGGCCCCCACCAGCTCCAGCAGTTCCTGTTCGGGAACCGCGCCCAGTAGATCCCACACCGCAGCGGCTTCGATGGGTGGCGGCAGCAGACTCAGTTGGTCCAGAAGGCTTTCGGCATCCCGAAGCCCTCCTTGGGACCGCTGGGCCACCACGTGAATGGCTTCGGGTTGGATGTCGATCGCTTCCTGTTCGGCGATCCAGCTCAGATGTTTGTTGAGGGCATCGAGCGGGATGCGCCGGAAATCAAAGCGTTGGCAGCGGCTGAGGATCGTTGGCAGCACTCGTTGCGGATCGGTGGTGGCGAGCACGAACACCACCTGTGGAGGTGGTTCCTCGAGGGTTTTCAGCAGGGCGTTGAAGGCTGCGGTGGAGAGCATGTGGCACTCGTCCACCACGTACACCTTCCAGCGGGCCTGCACCGGTGCGAAACGGGAGCGTTCGATCAGTTCACGGATGTTGTCAACACCGGTGTTGGAGGCGGCGTCGATCTCGATCACATCCAGGGCTGTGCCGGCGGCAATCGTTTTGCACAGCTCGCAGGTTCCGCAGGGTTCGGGAGTTGGCCCGTCGCTGTTCAGGCAATTGAGCGAGCGGGCCAGGATGCGGGCGCTGGAGGTTTTGCCGGTGCCGCGGGGGCCACTGAACAGGTAGGCCGGGGCAATCCGATTGCTGGTAAGGGCGTGGCCCAGGGTGGCGGCGATCGCCTCCTGACCCACCAGCTGATCAAAGCGTTGGGGCCGGTATTTGTGATGCAGCGGCTGGTAGGCAGAACTCATGCGCCGCGAGCGTTAAAAGGAGATTACTCAGAGGATTCGGAGCCTGGCAGCGCGGGGCGCTGTTCCAACAGGGCATCAATTCGTTGTTTGAGGTCTTCCACGGCCGCCAGCTCATCCGCAAGGCTTTGACCCGTAAGCAGCAGCCGGCGGTCCGTTCCATCTCCTGCCCGTTCCAGGAGGCCCTCCAATTTGCCCAGCAGCGACAGGCGCAGGCGTTCCAGTTTCTCCACACCCCGCCTGGCCATCGTGCGGGCATCGTCATCGAGCAGGCCCCGTTGCACCAGGAGTTCCAGCCCACGCATCAGGGCGGAAGACATCAGACCGCTCCAGTGACGTCCTCGCTCCAGCACCGAGTCCACCTGGCCGCTGCGATGGCGCCCGGTTTTGCACCAGGTGGCGAAGTGCTCGCAGTTGTTGAACAGCAGGTTGTAATCCTGTTCACCCAGGCGCCCCATGGCCCGGCGCAGGGTTACCCCCACCGGTGAAGCACCGGGATGGCTAATCACCCGCATTGGTTGGCCTCGACTGAACTCCTCCAAGGGGCTTCGCAGGATTTCACGCCCCTCCAGGTAGTGGGCGACGGTTCCGTCACCGAGGTCGATGCCGTGATGGTTGAACAGGCCGTGCTGACGCGGCACCTCCAGGTGGTCAGCGGCAGCCAAGGGCTTAGGCGGTCTTCTGTTGTTCCGTGCCAGGCAGGGGGAGCACCTTGCCGCCGGTGTGTTCTTCCACCATCGCCCGGGTCACGGTGAATTCCTTCACGGATGTCTGGGAGGGGAGGTCGTACATCAAATCGAGCATCAGCTCTTCGACGATGCCGCGCAGAGCGCGGGCGCCGGTCTTGCGCCGGTGGGCCTCTTGGGCGATTGCCTCGATGGCGTCATCGGCGAACTGGAGTTGCACGTTGTCCATGCTCAGCAGGGTGCGGAACTGCTTCACCAGGGCATCGCGGGGCTCGGTCAGGATGGATTGCAAGGCGCTTTCGTCCAGGGGTTCGAGCACGGCACTCACCGGCATTCGGCCGATGAATTCTGGGATCAAGCCATAGCGCACCAGATCATCCGGCTCCAGGTGACGCAGCACATGGGCGGCTTGCAGGTCGCGATTGGCCCGACTGCGTCCGCGGCCATCGCTGGGCATGAAGCCAATGGCATTGCGGCCCATCCGTTTCTGCACCACGTCCTCGAGGCCGACGAAGGCACCGCCGCAGATGAACAGGATCTGGCTGGTGTCGATCTGGATGCAGTCCTGGTAGGGGTGCTTGCGGCCACCCTGGGGCGGCACGTTGGCCACGGTGCCCTCCAGCATTTTCAACAGGGCCTGTTGAACACCTTCGCCGGAGACATCCCGAGTGATCGAGGGGTTCTCGCTCTTGCGGGCGATTTTGTCGATCTCATCGATGTAGATGATGCCCCGCTGGGCCTGGTCCACATCCATGTCGGCCTTCTGCAGTAGCCGCAGCAGGATGTTTTCCACGTCCTCACCCACATAGCCCGCTTCGGTGAGGGTGGTGGCATCGGCCACGGCGAAGGGCACATCCAGCATTTCGGCCAGGGTCTGGGCCAACAGCGTCTTGCCGCAGCCGGTGGGTCCGATCAGCAGGATGTTGCTCTTGTGAAGGCGGGTTGCGGTTTCCTCGGTTTCGCCGTTGCCATCGCCTTGCCAGGCCAGACGCTTGTAGTGGTTGTAAACCGCCACCGACATCACCTTCTTGGCGGCTTCCTGGCCGACCACCTGTTCATCCAGGAAGCTCTTTATGTCCTGAGGCCGGGGGATGGAGGCCAGCGTTGGGGCAGGTTTACTGCTCTTGCGCGCGGCCGGTGCGGCCTTGCGGTTCTGCTCTTGGCTGTGGCGTGGATTGCCCTGGCCATCCACAAGCTCCTCATCCAAGATCTCGTTGCAGAGATCGATGCATTCATCGCAGATGTAGACGCCGGGTCCGGCGATCAACTTGCGCACCTGATCCTGGGATTTCCCGCAGAAAGAGCACTTCAGATGGGCGTCGAACTTGGCCATCGAACGCTGGGCACCACAAAGGAGAACAACACAGGAATCAACCGAGGGCGTCTCCCTGAACACACAGGATCGAGAACGGAAGGGCTTCTGTCAGCTCTCCGTAATGATTCCTCCGTCCCCGGAACTGTCCACCACGCGATCGATCAGGCCGTATTCAACCGCTTCTGCTGGAGAAAGGAAGTAGTCGCGGTCGGTGTCTTCTGAGATCTTGTCGAGGGGCTGGCCGGTGTGGTCGGCCATAAGTCCGTTCAAGGTCTCCTTCAGATACAGAATTTCCTTCGCTTGAATCTCAATGTCCACCGCCTGACCCTGGGCGCCTCCGAGAGGTTGGTGGATCATGATCCGGGCATTGGGCAAGGCGAGACGCTTGCCTTTGGTGCCTCCGGAAAGCAGAAACGCTCCCATGCTGGCGGCAAGGCCGTAGCAGATGGTCACCACGTCCGGGGCCACCTGCTGCATCGTGTCGTAGATCGCCAGTCCTGCTGTGACTGAGCCGCCCGGCGAGTTGATGTAGATCTGAATGTCCTTCTCTGGGTCCTCAGCCTCGAGGAACAGCATTTGGGCCACTAGAGCATCGGCGACGGCGTCATCCACACCGGTGCCGAGGAAGATGATTCGCTCCCGCAAGAGCCGGGAATAGATGTCAAAGGCACGGTCGCCGCGACCGGACTGTTCCACAACCGTGGGTAGAGGCCCCGGTGCCGAGACGGGCATGGCGGCCCGCCAGCGGTTCTGGACGGGGTGGTGACTGCGGGCGTCGATCACGCGATCGGTGTGCGGTGAAGTTGGCTCAATCTATGGGCGTTGCTCAGTCCTTGGCGTCCGCCTTGGACTTGGTTTTGGTGGGGGCCTTTTCGGTGAGCGTGCTGTTCTCCTCGAGCCAACCCATCAGACGGTCCTGCATCAGGTCATCCATCACGGCCTGCCGCAGGCGTTCCGGATCGATTTTGGCCTCGTCGGAGAGTTCTTTTTTCACCTCTTTGATCTTGGCGTCAACGTCCTTGTCGTCGAGCTTGATCTCCTCCGCTTCAGCCAGGGCGGTGAGGGCAAAACTGCGGCGCAGCCGTTCCTCGGCCTCCGGCCGGGAGTTCTGCATCAGGTTGCGCACAAGATCGGGCGTGAACAGAGACTTCACATCCATGCCCTGCTGGGCGAACTGGGCTGCCGTTTGCTCCAGCAGGTTGCGGCTCTCCTGCTGAATCAGGGCTTCGGGCAAGTCCACTTCGAGCTGCTCGACCAATGCGGCGACGAGCGCATCGCGGCGGTTGCTGGTCTGGCGCCGTTCGGCGTCGTCCTTGAGCCGCTGCTCGAGATCTTTGCGCAGATCTGCCAGGGTTTCCTGCTCGCTGGCCTGCTTGGCGAAGGCGTCATCCAGGTCGGGCAGTTCGCGGGTCTTGAGGTCCTTGAGCTCGATCTCGAAGGCGGCCTTGCGTCCGCGCGCGTCCTCCTTCGGATAGTCCTCGGGGAATTGGCAATCCACGGTTTTGTTGTCGCCGACTTTCATGCCGATGACCCCCTCGATGAAGCCCGGGATCATCCGGCCGTTTTCCAGGTCGACATCCATGGAATTGGCACTGCCCCCCTCGATTTCGCTGCCGTCATCGCTGTAGGTCCCTTTGAACCCAAGCACCGCGATGTCACCGTTCTGCGCGGCACGATCTTCCACGGGAACGACCGTGGCCATTTGCTTGCGGGAGTCCTCGATCATCTCGTCGACTCGGGAGGCGTCGTAGGCGACGGTTTCGAATTCCGCCTTCAGCCCCTTGGTGCTCTTCAGTTTCGGCGTCGGAGCGACGTCGGCTTCCAGGGTGAAGGTGAGTTCCTTGCCGGGCTCAAAGCTTTCCAGCAGCCCATCGAAGCCACTGCTCAGATCGGGCTGGCTGATCGGCTCCAGGGATTCCTGCTGAATGGCGTCCCGCCAGGCGCCATCAATCAGCTGTTCCAACGCTGTGGCTTTGATTCGCACACCTCCCAGCTGCTGAACCAGCACCGTGCGCGGCACCTTGCCCTTACGGAAGCCCGGCAGGTTGATGCTGCGGCTGAGACTGGTGATCGCGTCTTCGTAACTCGTTTTGCAGCGCTCCCCAGGAACGGTGACCGTCACCGCCAGACGGCTGCTTGGGCGGGCTTCGGTGGTCACCTTCAGGGCTGCAGCGCTCATGGGGGAAGGGAAAGGGCAGCCAAGCACTGTATGCAACGGTTGAACTGGGCCTGGATCGGTAAGCTGAGCCCGTCGCACCATCGGCATCACGTTCTCTACGTAGTGATGTCGGTTCCGAAAGTCGACGGGTTTTCGTTCAGATCGTTCACTCCACCGCTTGTCTTCGACCCTTCCCAACCGTCCTCTCAATGTTGCTGTTCTTGGTGCCAGCGGTGCTGTTGGCCAGGAACTGCTGCTGCTGCTTGAAGAACGCCGTTTCCCTGTTGGCGAGCTGAAGCTGCTGGCGTCGGCCCGCTCTGCCGGTCAGACCCAAGCCTGGAATGGCCGTGTTCTCACGGTGGAAGAGGTGTCGGCTCAGTCGTTCGAAGGGGTTGACTTGGTGCTCGCCTCCGCCGGTGGCTCCGTTTCAAAGCAGTGGCGTGATGCGATCACGGCTGCAGGTGCGGTGATGGTCGACAACTCCAGCGCCTTTCGCATGGAGCAGGGGGTTCCCCTGGTGGTGCCGGAGGTCAATCCCGATGCGGCCTTCGCCCACAAGGGGGTGATCGCCAATC
The DNA here is from genome assembly GCF_023630615.1 of Synechococcus sp. MU1648. Classification (NCBI taxonomy): domain Bacteria; kingdom Bacillati; phylum Cyanobacteriota; class Cyanophyceae; order Synechococcales; family Synechococcaceae; genus Synechococcus; species Synechococcus sp. MU1648. The sequence goes on along the minus strand of NZ_JAKUHI010000011.1, from coordinate 24,480 downwards.
CGAATTGCACCACGATCCTGCTCACCTTGGCCTTGGCCCCTCTGGCCGCGAAGCGAGCGCTGCGCAGGGTTGTCGTGAGCACGTATCAGTCCGCCAGTGGCGCCGGCGCCAGGGCGATGGAGGAGCTGAAAAATTTGTCCCAGACCGTGTTGGACGGGGGAACCCCCAAGGGTGAAGTGCTGCCTTACTCCCTGGCCTTCAATCTCTTTCTGCATAACTCACCGCTCCAGGCGAACAGCTACTGCGAGGAGGAGATGAAGATGGTCAACGAGACCCGCAAGATCATGGGTCTGCCGGATCTGCGTTTCACCGCGACCTGTGTGCGGGTGCCTGTGCTGCGGGCCCATTCCGAAGCAGTGAATATTGAGTTCGAGTCTCCTTTCCCTGTTGAGGAGGCACGTGAGCTCCTGGCCGCTGCCCCTGGTGTTGAGTTGATTAACGACCCGGCGGCGAACCGCTTCCCCATGCCGACAGACGTCACCGGTCGCGATCCGGTGGCGATCGGCCGGATCCGTCAGGACATCAGTGATGCAAACGCACTGGAGCTCTGGTTGTGCGGTGATCAAATCCGCAAGGGAGCGGCGCTCAACGCCGTTCAGATCGCTGAACTGTTGATCCAGAAGTCATGACACGTACCGCCACCCTCTCCCCAACACCCTTCGGTCGTGTTGTCACCGCCATGGTGACCCCCTTTGATGCCAGCGGTGCTGTGGATCTGACCTTGGCGGGTCAGTTGGCACGCCATCTCGTGGAGCAGGGTTCCGATGGATTGTTGGTGTGTGGCACCACCGGCGAGTCCCCGACCCTCAGCTGGCAAGAGCAGTTGCAACTGCTGCAGGCCGTTCGCGACGCCGTCGGCAACGACGCCAAGGTGTTGGCGGGCACCGGCAGCAACTCCACAGCGGAGGCAATAGAGGCCACCCAGCAAGCAGCGGCAGCCGGCGCCGATGGTGCTCTCGTGGTTGTGCCCTACTACAACAAGCCTCCCCAAGAGGGCCTAGAGGCCCATTTCCGTGCCATCGCTAAGGCGGCTCCTGAGTTGCCTTTGATGCTCTACAACATCCCCGGCCGCACCGGCTGCAGCATCGCTCCGGCCACGGTGGCGCGGCTGATGGACTGCCCCAATGTGGTGAGTTTCAAGGCCGCCAGCGGTACCACCGAAGAGGTCACGGCGCTGCGCCTGGCCTGCGGTCCGCAGTTGGCGATCTACAGCGGCGATGACGGCCTCACCTTGCCCATGCTCGCCGTGGGTGCTGTTGGTGTGGTGAGTGTGGGCAGCCATGTGGCGGGCCCCGAGATACGCGCCATGATCGAGTCCTATCTGAATGGCGACGGTGCCTCCGCACTCGCCCTGCACGACGCTCTTATTCCTCTGTTTAAGGCCCTGTTCGCCACCACCAATCCGATTCCCGTTAAGGCTGCTCTCGAACTCAATGGCTGGTCTGTCGGTGCTCCCCGTCCACCTTTGTGCCCCCTCTCTGACGACATGAAACGTTCCCTCTCCATCGCCATGGCCGCCCTTCGTCAGACCTAGCCCGGTCCGGCTTATCGGCTTACGCAATCCGTTCTTCTTCAACTCTTTTTCTATGGCCAACAACGCGCGATCCAGCAAGGGGCAGGAGCCTTGTCTTCGGGTGATCCCCCTGGGTGGACTGCATGAGATCGGCAAGAACACCTGTGTGTTCGAGTACGGCGATGACCTGATGCTGGTGGATGCAGGTCTGGCTTTCCCCAGCGATGGTATGCACGGGGTGAATGTGGTGCTGCCCGACACCAGCTTCCTGCGCGAGAACCAGAAGCGGATCCGCGGCATGATCGTCACCCATGGTCATGAAGACCACATCGGTGGCATTGCTCACCACCTCAAGCACTTCAACATTCCGGTGATCTATGGGCCGCGGCTGGCCCTCTCGATGCTGACCGGGAAGATGGACGAAGCGGGGGTAAGAGACCGCACCACCCTGCAGACCGTCGGTCCGCGCGATGTGGTGAAGGTGGGTCAGCACTTCTCGGTGGAGTTCATCCGCAACACCCACTCGATGGCCGACAGCTTCACGCTGGCCATTTCCACACCGGTCGGAACCGTGATCTTCACGGGTGATTTCAAGTTCGACCACACCCCGGTCGATGGTGAAAACTTCGACATGGCACGGCTCGCCCACCACGGTGAAAAGGGGGTCTTGTGTCTGTTCAGTGATTCCACCAACTCGGAAGTTCCTGGCTTTTGCCCTCCTGAGCGCTCCGTGTTCCCCAACTTGGACCGCCACATCGCCAATGCCGAGGGTCGGGTCATCGTGACCACCTTCGCCAGCTCGATCCATCGGGTGTCGATGATTCTGGAGTTGGCCCTGAAGAACGGCCGCAAGGTGGGCCTTCTGGGCCGCTCCATGCTCAATGTGATCGCCAAAGCCCGGGAACTGGGCTACATGCGTGCGCCGGATGAGCTGTTTGTGCCGATCAAGCAGATCAATGATGTGCCCGATCGTGAAACGCTGTTGCTGATGACCGGTAGTCAGGGCGAGCCACTGGCAGCCCTGAGCCGCATCTCCCGCGGTGAACATCCCCAGGTGAGGGTGAAGACCACCGACACGATCATTTTCTCAGCCAGCCCGATCCCCGGGAACACGATTTCCGTGGTCAACACGATCGACAAGCTGATGATGCTGGGCGCCAAGGTCGTGTACGGGAAAGGCGAGGGCATTCATGTCTCCGGCCATGGCTTCCAGGAAGACCAGAAATTGATGCTGGCCCTCACCCGGCCCAAGTTCTTCGTGCCGGTGCACGGTGAGCACCGGATGCTTGTGCAGCACTCCAAAACCGGCCACTCCATGGGGGTTCCGGTCGACAACACCTTGATCATCGACAACGGTGACGTGGTGGAGCTCACTCCGGATTCGCTCCGCAAGGGCAATGCTGTGAAGGCAGGCATTGAGCTGCTGGATCAATCCCGCAACGGCATCGTTGACGCCCGTGTTCTGAAGGAGCGCCAACAGTTGGCGGAAGACGGCGTGGTGACGATCCTGGCGGCGATCAGCACCGATGGCGCCATGGTGGCTCCGCCGCGGGTGAACCTGCGGGGTGTGGTCACCACGGCGGATGCCCGCAAGATGTCCTTGTGGACCGAGCGGGAAGTCACCTGGGTGCTCGAAAATCGCTGGAAGCAGCTCTGCCGCAACACCGGTGAGAAGGCACCGGAAGTGGATTGGATGGGTGTGCAGCGTGAGGTGGAGGTGGGCCTCGGCCGGCGGATGCGCCGTGAACTGCAGGTGGAGCCACTGATCCTGTGCCTGGTGCAGCCAGCTCCTGGTGGCACGCCCGTTTACAAGGGTCGCGCCGATGCTGAGCCCGATGATCGTCCGGCGCCGCGCGGTCGCGGTGGTCGTGGAGGTGGTTCCCCCTATGGCCGTCGTAACGGTGGTGGTGGAACACCCGCTCCTGTGCGCACCAATCAGGGCAATGGCAACGGCCGTTCTGGCTCACCAACGCCGGCCCCCGTCCGTGCGGCGGCAGCAACAGCAACCGCTGTGGTCGAGAAAGTGACTCCCCAACCGGTTGTCGAGAAAGCTGCTGCTGCTGTGCAACAGCCGGTCGAAGCGGAGATGCCTGCAGGGCGCACCCGTCGTCGTCGTTCAGCGGCCAGCTGAGCGGGCGAAGGCCCCTTTGATCCTGTTCATCAGCCCCATCGGCTCAGTGGAGTCGGTGGGGCTTTTGATTGCAGGTTGAAGTTGTCTGCGGAGCCACGATTGCTCCAGGAGATCCTTGGCTGCAGGCTCCTGGGGTGTTGGTTCGACCTCGACTTCGATCCCGTCGCTCGGTGGCTGATCCGCTGGCTCGGTTGTGATCTCTGGTTCCAGGGTCACCGTTGGCTCTGGGGTTGTGGGCTCGATCTCGTCGCTCGGTCGCTGCTCCGTTGGCTCGGTTGTGATCTCCGGTTCCAGGGCGACCGCAGGCGCTGAGGTTGGTGCCGGATCCGGAGAGGGAGTGCCAGCCGCAGTGGGCGTGGGCCGGGGTTCCTCGTCACTGGGCAACCACGGCAACGCCGTGACCACATGGGGCTGTGCTGGCCTGGCTTGATCGGCATCCGTTGTTAGGAAGGGATCCTTCAGCAGGTCTGGGAGGACGACATCGGTTGCAGGTGTCGTTGTTGCTGCGCTGATGACGGTGTTCTGCGATCGGCAGAGCTCTAGCCCTTGTTCCGCCAGGGCCGCAAGGGTGGCCTCCGGTTCACTGTCCAGCACCCGTTGGTAAAAGAGGGCGGCTTGCTCCGGTTGCTGGAGTCCATGCAGCTGGATGTGCCCCAGGAGCAACGCCACCACAGCCCGCCATCCCAAGACGAGGCTTTGGTCTTGCTCGTCTGATGCGCTTTGGAGTTGATCCCACAACGCCGAGGCGAGGGCATGAGCCTCGGTGTACTCCCCGAGGCCGTAGGCCCGTTCCGCGGCTTGATAGTGCTGCTCGAAATCGGCGTCCACGCTTGGGGTTCCGGTATCCCAGTTGTAGACCTTCAGCTGGCGTCGTGAGGTGATGGGGTGCCTTGGGCGGAGTGACGTTCATCACCACCCAGTCCGAACCCGGCGTGCACCACTTGGAGGGCCTCGACGCCAGCCTCTTCTGCCACCACGCAGCTGGTTCTGATTTCACTGGTGGCGATTAGGCCGATGTTGATGCCTGCATCCGCCAGAGCACGGAACATGCGCCCCGCTGTTCCTGGCGTTGCCGGCATCCCAGCACCGACGGCACTCACCCGTGCAATGGCCTCGCCGTCTTCCAGGGCGGCACCCGGCCACTGGGCCAGCAGGGGGGCTAGGGCTACATCGGCACGGGCGCGGTCGTCCTTGCGCAGGATGAAGGTGATGTCTCGTGATCCGTCGCTGTGTTGTCGTTCCGATTGAACGATGGCATCCAGGCTGATGCTGTTGTCGGCCAGGGCTGAACACAGCGACGCTGCGGTGCCGGGTCGATCGGGCACGTGGCGAACACTCAGTTGCACCTGGTCGCGGTCGAGGGCGACGCCGCGCACTTCCGGTTCTCCACGGCCGTTGTTGGTGGGATTGATGCGGATTTGCGATTCCTCAAGGTCGAAGGCGTCCCGCACCGCTTGAACAGCTTTGCTGCCGGCACTGGATTCGATCACGCAGCTCACCTTCACTTCACTGGTGGCGATCAGTCGGAGGTTGATGCCTTGTTGACACAGGCAGTTGAACAGGTTGGCGGCTATGCCTGGTCGCCCCATGATCCCGGCCCCGCTGATGCTGAGCTTCGTCAGCCCTCCTTCTGCTGCCAGATCGCCGCCCAGTTGATCCAGAACTTTCTGGCTTATGCCGCGGGCCAGCTCGAGATCCGCTTCGGCCACCGTGAAGGTGATGTCATTGCTGCTGCCCTCATGGGTGGCCTGAATGATCAGGTCCACATTGATTCCCCCGTCGGAGAGGGTTTCGAACAGTCGTGCGGCAATGCCGGGCTGATCGGGGATATGGGAGAGGGCGAGCACGGCCTGTCCGTCCACTTCCTCCATCCCATCCACGGGACTGCCGAGCTCAATGCCGTTGGTGCTGATCGGACGGGCTGGTCGGCTGGTGAGCCGGGTGCCTGCGGCATCGCTCCAACTGGATCGCACCACAAGATTCACGCCGTAGTTGCGGGCGATCTCAACTGCTCTGGGATGCAGCACGGAGGCCCCAAGGCTCGCGAGTTCCAGCATTTCGTCGCAGCTGATCGTGTCCATCAACTGGGCATCCGGCACTTTGCGCGGGTCGGTGCTGAGAACACCCGGAACGTCGGTGTAGATCTCACAGGCATCGGCACCCAGGGCTGCCGCCAGGGCCACTGCGGAGGTGTCGGAGCCCCCGCGTCCGAGTGTGGTGATTTCGTTGAGGCCATCACTGCTGGTGCTGGTGCCCTGGAACCCGGCGACCACCACCACCTGGCCAGCAGCGAGGCGGTTGCGGATTCGGTCGGTGCGAATCCCGAGAATCCTGGCCCGGCCGTGGGTGGATTCCGTGGCGATGCCCACCTGCGGGCCGGTCATCGACGTTGCACTGACCCCTTGGGCGTTTAGGGCCATGGCCAGCAAGGCGATCGACACCTGCTCACCACTGGCCAGCAGCATGTCCATCTCCCGCTGGGTGGGGGTTGAGGTGATGGCGTTGGCCAGACCCGTCAGTTCGTCGGTGGTGTGGCCCATGGCGGAGACCACCACGACCACGTCGTGCCCCTCCTCACGGCAGCGTCCGATGCGATCGGCCACCGTCTTGATGCGTTCCACGCTGCCGACGGAAGTGCCCCCGAATTTCTGCACCAGGAGGGCCATGGTCTGGGCTTCAGCAACGCTGGATTTTCTCACCTGGCGGGCAGCGATCAGCTCAGCAGTCCGTCGCGGAAGGCATCGCCAGGCTGGGCGCCGCGTTTCAGCCGTGCCTCCACCTCCAGCAGGCGCCCGAGCAGGGAGAGGAAGCGTTTGGCCGGTCGACCCTGCAGCTGCTTGCGCATCACATAGATGCGTTTGGGGTTGCCGATCCCGGCGGCTTTCGCAATCACTGCCACATCTCTTTCCCCCTGCTGTTCCAGCAGGCTCACCCAGAGCCAACCCCGGATCTGACCGGTGAGGGTGGCCACAATGCGCAGAGCTGGTTCCCCGGCTTCGATGAGGGCATCCCAGCGGGCAATGGCTTCGCCGGGGTTGCCCTCCAGCAGAGCATCGCCCACGGCCAGAGCATTGGTGGAGCGACCCCCCACCAGCTCCTGAACCCGCGCAGCGGAAATGGTGGTGCCGCGCAGGGAAAGCTTGCGCAGTTCTGATTCGAGTCGGGCGCTGTCGGTGCCGATGGCCTCCACCAGGGCATCGATGGCATCTGGGTCGACCTGCAGGCCAAGGGCCTCGGCAGTGCGTTGCACTAATTGGCGCTGACCATTGCCATCCCAGGCGGCTGGCAGCGGGAAGCTCTGTTCCTGAGCGAGACCGGTTTTGATTCGCTTCTGCAGGGTTTTGGTGGTTCGCAGGCGACCATCCGGTTTGGCAGGGTTCACCAGCACCAGGTGGCTGGTGTCGGGGATGAGCTCAAGGGCGGCTTCAAACCGGTCGGCCAGCTCACTGGGACAGCCGTTGCAGAACGGACTGCGCTGCAGCAGCACCAGCCGTTCGCCCGTGGCGAAGGGAGGTGTGCGGGCCTCCTCGAGGGCCTGCAGGGCTTGACCAGCGTCTGCCCCATCCAGGCGGCTGAGGTTGAGGCTGCTCCAGCTGGGGTCGACCACCTGGCCGATCAGAGCCTCGATGGCCCGGTCCCGCGCGGCGGCGTCATCACCCCAGAGCAGATGGATCGGCATGGGTTGATGATGGCGTGGATGGCCCAGGACCACCCGATCTTCACTGAAAGCATCCGGCGGATCCAGGCGGCTCTGGGCGACACGGGCTTGCCTCCGCTGCAACAGCAGGTGCTGGAACGGCTGGTGCACAGCAGTGGTGATCTTTCCCTGGGGCCCCTGCTGCAATTCAGCGAGGGGGCCTGTGAGCAGGGGGTGGAGGCGCTGCGGCAGGGGGCGCCGATCCTGACGGATACCGCGATGGCAGCGGCAGCGGTGGCCCCGATGGCCCAACGCACCCTCGGCAGCGCGGTGCACACGGTGCTGGAGTGGGCTCCAGAGCTGGCACCGCAGGGTTCGACGCGCACGGCCGCTGGCATGGAGCAGGCCTGGACGACGCTCGCGGTGGCGTCACCCACTCCAGTGGTGCTGATCGGCAGTGCACCGACAGCGCTGGAGGTGCTGTTGCAGCGGGTGGCCGCCGGGGCCCAGGCCCCCAGCCTGGTGATCGGCATGCCGGTGGGCTTCGTGGGGGTGGCGGAAAGCAAGAGGCATCTGGCGGCCAGCGGCCTGGCTCAGATTCGTTTGGAGGGCAGTCGTGGGGGCGCGGGTCTGGTGGCGGCGGCGGTCAATGCCCTGCTTCGCGCTGCAGCAGCATCAGCTCCGCCCCCTTCCAGCTGAGTTGCCAGCCCCCGAGAAGATCGGCTGAACCGCCGGGGGCACCCTTGTCCAGTCGCCGACTGAGCTCGTCCAGTTGAGGGGCCGGAAGTGGTGGCACCCCCTGCTGCTGCAGCCATTGCGCCAGCAGCAGGCGGCGGGTGGCTGGGTTCAACGCCCCCAGGCCGCGGCGGTCCAGTCCGGCTGGGGTTTGCAGAAGCTCCAGGGCCATCCGGCTGAGTTCTGTCTGACTGTCCCGCACCTGGGACACCCGTTCGGCCAGATCGCTCATCCGCAGACTGCAGCCCGGATGCAGTTCCTCGAGCACGGGCAGCACCTCCTGACGGATCCGGTTGCGGGCGAAATCAGCGGATTGGTTGCTCGGGTCGTCCCAGATGGGCAGGGCCAGGTCTTGGCAGATCTGCAGGGTGTCGTGGCGTTGCAGGTGCAGCAGCGGCCTACGCAGGTGGGGACCCTCCGAGCTCAGGGGGCGGACGCTGGGCAGTGCCGCCAGACCGGCGAGGTCGCTGCCGCGGGCCAGTTGCATCAGCATCGTTTCGGCCCGATCGCTGGCGGTGTGGCCCGTCACCACATCGGCGCCTGCTTCGCGGGCCCGTTGTTCCAGCCGTTCGTAACGCCACTGCCGGGCTTTGGCTTCACTAGGGACCTGTCCTGGCGCTGCCTGGTCCACCTGGAGGAGGAGTTCCCGCTGTTGGCACCAGGCCCCGAGCTCCGCGGCGATCTGGCTGGAGCCGTCGTGCCAGCGGTGGTCGCCATGCCAAATGCTCAGGCTCCAGCCGTGCATGGGCGCCAGATCTTGCAGCAACGCCAGCAGAGCCATGGAGTCTTGTCCGCCGGACACCGCCAGCAGCAGTGAGCTGCCTTGGGGCAGCAGCTGCGGCTGCATCAGCAGGCGCCGGTGCAGGCGGTCATGCCAGGACGTCCAGCCCAAAGGGAGAGGTGCGTTTCCCCCACGGTGTGAGAATCAGGGCATCGCTGTCCAGTCCCCCATGACCCGTCTTCAGCAGCTGCCCGTTTCTCTTCAGCGCAGTCTTGAGCAGCGCTGTGCGCTCAAGGTGATCGCCGGCCTGATGAATTTCGATGCCGCCAGCGTGGAGCGGGTCGCCCGTGCAGCCAGGCGTGGCGGTGCTGATCTGATCGACGTGGCCTGCGACCCAGCCCTGGTGCGTCTGGCGATTGAGGCCTCCGGTGGCGTGCCCGTGTGCGTGTCGTCAGTGGAGCCCGAGCAGTTCCCCGCGGCGGTGGCGGCCGGTGCGCTGATGGTGGAGATCGGCAACTACGACGCCTTCTATCCCCAGGGCCGGATCTTTGACGCGGCTGAGGTGCTCGAGCTCACCCGCCGCACCCGCCAACTGCTGCCCAACGTTGTGTTGAGCGTCACGGTGCCCCATGTGTTGCCGATGGATGAGCAGGAGCAGCTGGCCATCGATTTGGTGGCCGCCGGTGCCGATTTGATCCAGACCGAGGGCGGCACCAGTGCCAAGCCCTTCAGCGCTGGCCACCTGGGCTTGATCGAGAAGGCTGCCCCCACCCTGGCGGCGGCCCACAGCATCAGCCGCGCTGTCGATGTGCCCGTTCTGTGTGCGTCTGGTCTTTCTGCGGTGACGCTGCCGATGGCCATCGCTGCCGGTGCGGCCGGTGTTGGTGTTGGTTCTGCCGTGAATCGCCTGCAGGATGAGCTGGCGATGGTGGCTGTGGTGCGTGGTCTGCGCGATGCGCTGGGCAGCGCTGTAGCGGCCCGCGTCTAAGACTTCGCCTCAGCTCCACTCCCATTCGATGCCATAGCAGCTCCGGACGCCAGCAACGGTTTCTGCCAGTTGCTGCCTGAGTTGTTGGCGTAGGGCTGGGTCGATACGGTCAGCCAGCCCGTCGCCTGCATTGGCGCGGGGCAACGCCCCGGGCCAAGCAATGGGCTTGAGCTGGAGAAAACTGAGCAGCTGCTGCCAGATGCGCTCCGGCGTGGAGAACAGGTCTTCACTGCGCAGGATCAGCAGCTGCTCCCGGGGGAAGAGGGCTTCGTAGCGGTTCAGCTGCTCTAGGTAGAGGCTGCGGCTGAGGTAGCTGTGCTTTTGAAAGCTGTAAGGGTCACCTGTGGCGAGTCGGCCTTGTTCCGCCGCCAATGCTTCATCCACCGGGAGTGGTTCAAAACCGAGTCGTTGGGCATGAAACACCTGTGAAATGGCCCTTTCGACAGGGTCCCTTAGCAGCACGATCAGACGAGCGTTGGGGAGATGTTGATGAATCCGCCCAGGCACATCGGGGTGGAATAGATAGAAGGGCGTGATGTCTCCGCAACGTTGAGCCGGCTGGGCTCCTTGAAAGTGTTCCCGGTACCAGTCTTCGCCGGCGTTGTAGTTCTGATCAAAGAAATGAACTTCCTTGCAGGCCGGCAGATAAACGTCCGGGTGCTGCCCCAGCAAGCGATGCAGCGTGGTTGTTCCACCTTTCTGGGTGCCGAGGCCAAGGAAGTCAGGTAAGGGTGCTGCCATTCAGCTGGTGTGGCCGATTGGCAGCATTTTGCTGGTGTTACAGGGACGGAACGCCTTCATGGTGTGAAGAGTGGCCTGCATTGCCTCCTGGCTATCTGTTCACATGTGAAAATCGAACCCTGACTTCCAGTTCCATGCAGTTCATCAACACGCTGACCGTTCTGGCCCTGGTGGTGGCTTCTTTTGCCTTGATCGTTGCGGTGCCGGTGCTGTATGCCTCCAGCGAGGACAGCGGCCGCTCCAACCGTCTGATCCTGCTGGGCAGTGCTGTTTGGGTCGCCCTGGTGCTGCTGAACTGGGGTGTGAGCTTCTTCGTCGTCTGATTTCGTCTGTCAGCCGCAACCGGCGGGTGCCACGATGGCTGAGATTCAGTCGGCACCTTCCCAATGGCCACGTTCGAAGGACGTTTCTCTGACGCAGCTGGTCTGCGCGTCGGCATCGTCGTGGCTCGTTTCAACGATCTGGTCACCGCCAAGCTGCTGAGCGGTTGTCTCGACTGCCTCAAGCGCCATGGCGTTGATGTGTCGGAGACCAGTTCACAGCTCGATGTGGCCTGGGTGCCTGGTTCATTCGAACTGCCGATCGTGGCGCAGCAGATGGCCCGCTCCGGTCAGTACCAGGTTCTGATCACCTTGGGGGCGGTGATCCGTGGCGACACGCCCCATTTCGATGTGGTCGTCGCAGAAGCCAGCAAGGGCATTGCGGCGGTGGCCCGAGACACGTCCGTGCCGGTGATCTTCGGGGTGTTGACCACCGACACGATGCAACAGGCGCTGGAGCGGGCTGGCATCAAGAGCAACCTCGGCTGGAGCTATGGGCTGGAGGCGCTGGAGATGGGCAGCCTGATGCGCGCGTTGCCTTCGGCTTGATGCTTCAGGCCGCCAGCTGATCCAGCACCTGACGCGCCCGTTGCACCACCGGCTTGGGCACGCCGGCTAAGCGCGCCGCTTCGATGCCGTAGCTGCGGCTGGCGCCGCCGGATTGCACCTGGTGCAGAAAGACCAAGTCGTCGCCGGTTTCCTCCACCAGCACCTGGAAGTTGGCCACGTTGTCGCGTTCGGAGGCCAGGTTGTTGAGCTCGTGATAGTGGGTGGCGAACACCGTGCGGCTGCCTAGATCGCCGGCCAGGTGCTCGCTCACGGCCCAGGCGATCGAGAGGCCATCAAAGGTGGCGGTGCCCCGGCCGATCTCATCGAGGAGCACCAGGGATCGATCGCTGGCGTGGTGCAGGATGTTGGCGGTTTCGGCCATCTCCACCATGAAGGTGGACTGGCCGGCGGCCAGATCATCCACGGCACCCACCCGCGTGAAGATCCGATCGGCGATGCCCACGCTGGCGGATCGGGCCGGTACCCAGCTGCCGATCTGGGCCATCAACTGGATCAGGCCGATCTGACGCAAATAGCAGCTTTTTCCACTGGCGTTGGGGCCGGTGAGCACCACCAGGTCGGTGCCGTCACCGAGTTGCACATCGTTGGGAGTGAAGGCGGTTTCCACCAGCCGTTGCTCCACCACCGGATGGCGGCTGGCCTCCAGCTGCAGGGCGCGGCTCTCGGTGATGGTGGGGGCGCAGTAGCCACCACTGGCGGCCACATCGGCCAGGCCTGTTAGGGCATCCAGCGCAGCAACGGCGCGGGCCGCCTGGCGGATCGGGGCGGCCATGGCGCCCACCTGCTCCCGCAATTGGCAGAACAGCTCGTATTCCCGCTGGCAGGCGCGGGCCCGCAGCTGGAAGATGCGGCCCTCCCGCTCCTTGAGGTCGGGCGTGATGAAGCGTTCCTCGTTGGCCAGGGTCTGGCGCCGGATCCAGTGGTCCGGCACCGAGCTGGCCTTGGCTTTGCTCACCGCCAGGAAGTAGCCGAAGGTGCGGTGGTGCTGCAGCTTCAGGGTGCTGATGCCACTGCGTTGGCGCTCCTGTTGCTCCTGATGGTTGAGCCAGGCGTCCTGATCGTCCAGCTGGTTGCGCAATCCATCGAGCAGCGGGTCGACGCCGTCGTGAATCAGATCGCCTTCCGAGAGCGATAGGGGCGGTGCTTCCACCAGGTTGTGGCGAATCGTCTGGGCCAGTTCCGCCAGGGCTGGATCGGGGCTGAGCAGCTGTTGCAACCAGTCGGGTCCCGCGCTGATCGCTGCCTCCAGCCGTGCGGTGAGTTGGGGCAACCGTTCCAGGCCATCAGCGATGGCCACCAGATCCCTGGCACCGGCATGGCCCGCCCCAGCCCGTCCGGCCAACCGTTCCAGATCTCCCATCGGCCGCAGCAGCTGGCGGATCGTCAGCCGCAGGCTGCGTTCGCCCACCAGGCTGCTGACCAGATCCTGCCGCTGCTGAATGGCCTCGCGGTCCATCAAGGGCGCTTCCAGCCAGCGGCGCAGGCAACGGCCGCCCATGGCGGTGAGGGTGCGATCGATGGCCCAGAGCAACGACCCCTGCAATTGGTTGTCGCGCTGGGTGGCGGTGAGTTCTAAGTTGCGGCGGGTTTGGGCATCCAGCACCAGGGCATCGCCGCGGTGCACGATCGCCGGCACCTCCAGGGGAATGCGGCTGTCGTCCTCCAGGGGCTGAGTCTCCTGCAGGTAGCGCAGCAGGCCGCCGAGGGCCTGCAGGGCCAGGGGATGCTCCGGCAGCCCCAGGCCATCGAGGCTGCTGAGGCCGTAGTGCTGCTGCAGGGTGTGCTCCGCCTCGGCGGGGCTGAAGGGGGTGCTGGCCATTAGCGTCAGCCGCAGCCTTTCCGGACACCAGGCCGGCCGGCCCGCGTCGTGCTCGGCGCTCCAGAGCAGTTCGGAGGCCTCCTGCTGGGCCAGTTGCTGGTGCAGGGCGCTGCTCTCCTCCCGCTGCATCACTTGCACCTCGCCGGTGCTCACATCGGCGCTGGCCAGGCCCCAGCGCAGCGGTTGCTTGCCCTTGGCTGGCTCCACCACCACCGCCGCCAGCCAGTTGTTGCGGCGGGCGCTGAGCATGCCTTCCTCCAGCACCGTGCCTGGGGTCAGCACCCGGGTGATGTCCCGTTTGAGCAGGGCGCCCTTGGTGGGGGTGGTCTCCAGCTGATCGCAGAGGGCCACGCTGTAGCCCTGCTTGATCAGTTCGGCGCAGTATCGCTCGGCGGCATGGTGAGGGATGCCCGCCATCGGCACCCGGCCGATGGCCTTGCCGCCCTCCTTGCCGGTGAGGGTGAGTTCCAGCACCCGGGAGAGTTCGATCGCGTCTTCGAAGAAGCACTCGAAGAAGTCGCCCAATCGATAGAGCAGCACCCGCTCCGGATGGGCGGCCTTGAGCTCCACGTAGTGGCGCAGCATCGGCGTGAGCTGCTGCGGATCCAGTTGGCTGTGGTGGGCCCAAGCCGGATCGTCGCTGCTGGGTTCGGGATCGCTGGCCCCTGGGCTGTCAGCACTGGTGGCGCTTGCGCTGTCCTGGCGTTGGCGGGGCCGGGCGGCGGCATCGGCCCCGAGCTCGTCGTCGCTGAGATCGTGGCTAGCCGCCTCAGGTTCGCTGGCTGGCGCAGCCGGTGCGGCCGGTTCGGGCGCTCCGAACAGATTGCCCTGCAGGGCGTCGTCAGGGGGCTGGGACGCGGACCGGGGCATCGGCTGCTCTGACGAATCCGGATCGTACCGGGCCTGACTGGATTGAGATGCCTCAGCGCCGCAGCACCATTAACTGTTGAGGGTTTGCATCCTGGAAACCCAGTTGCCGGTAGAAGCCGGCACTTTTGGTGGTCATCAGATACACCCGCTCTACGCCCACCACCGGCGGGGTGTGGAGGAGTTCTTCGATCACCCGGCGGCCCAGGCCATGGCCCTGCAGATCGCCGGCCACCACGATGTCCCAGAGCACGGCGCGGCTGAAGCCATCGGAGGTGGCCCGCCCGAAGCCCACCAGCCGCTTGCCCCGCCAAAGGCTCACCACGGCATCGCTCCCTGCCAGCAAACGCCGCAACTGGGAAAAGCTGCGGCCGCGGGCCCAGAAGGCATGGCGATCGAACAGACGTTGCAGCTTGATCAGCGCCCGGCTGGGGCGCAGATCCGGCCCAAGGCCGAGCCAGCGCAGGCCGGGGGCTCCGGGGGCGTGGTGAACCAGCCGGATCGGGGTCACGGGTCGGGGAGCCGCAGCACTTCATCTTGCTCCCCGGTGATAATTGACGGCCGCCGTTTGGCACAGCACCCATGCCCGCCTACGACCTCACGGCGCCCTATACCCCTAAAGGCGACCAGCCGACGGCGATTAAGCAGCTGGTGAAAGGGGTGAATGGTGGTGAGCGCTATCAGACCCTGCTGGGGGCGACGGGCACGGGCAAGACGTTCACGATGGCCAATGTCATCGCTCAGACCGGCAGGCCGGCCTTGGTTTTGGCCCACAACAAAACTCTGGCCGCCCAGCTCTGCAATGAGCTGCGGGAGTTCTTCCCCCAGAACGCCGTTGAGTACTTCATCTCCTACTACGACTACTACCAGCCGGAGGCCTACGTTCCTGTCAGCGACACCTACATAGCCAAGACGGCGTCGATCAACGAAGAGATCGACATGCTGCGCCACTCGGCGACGCGGTCGTTGTTCGAGCGTCGGGATGTGATCGTTGTGGCCTCAATCAGCTGCATTTACGGCCTGGGGATTCCCAGTGAATACCTCAAGGCGGCAGTGAAGTTCGAGGTGGGGGAGACCCTCAACATCCGCGGCCAGCTGCGGGAGTTGGTGAACAACCAGTACAGCCGCAACGACACCGAAATCGCCCGCGGCCGTTTTCGGATGAAGGGAGATGTGCTGGAGATCGGCCCTGCTTATGAAGACCGGCTGGTGCGGATCGAGCTGTTCGGCGATGAGGTGGAGGCGATCCGCTACGTCGACCCCACCACCGGCGAAATCCTGCAGAGCATGGATGCGGTGAACATCTACCCGGCCAAGCACTTCGTCACCCCCAAAGATCGGCTCGACACCGCCATTCGTGAGATCCGCCAGGAATTGCGGGATCGGCTGGATGTGCTCAATGGCGAAGGCAAGTTGCTGGAGGCCCAGCGGCTGGAGCAGCGCACCAAGTACGACCTGGAGATGCTGGGTCAGGTGGGCTACTGCAACGGGGTGGAGAACTATGCCCGCCACCTGGCTGGTCGCGAGGAGGGCACGCCGCCGGAGTGCCTGATCGATTACTTCCCTGATGATTGGCTACTGATCGTTGACGAGAGCCATGTCACCTGCTCGCAGCTGCAGGCGATGTACAACGGCGACCAGGCCCGCAAGAAGGTGCTGATCGAGCACGGTTTCCGCTTGCCCAGTGCAGCCGATAACCGGCCGCTCAAGGGCGAGGAGTTTTGGCAGAAGGCGCGTCAAACGGTGTTCGTCTCGGCCACGCCGGGCAATTGGGAGATGGAGGTGAGCGGCGGTGAGGTGGCCGAGCAGGTGATCCGCCCGACGGGGGTGCTGGATCCGGTGGTGGAGGTGCGGCCCACCACCGGCCAGGTGGATGATTTGTTAGGGGAGATCCGCGATCGGGCTGCCAAGAACCAGCGGGTGCTGGTCACCACGCTCACCAAGCGCATGGCGGAAGACCTCACCGATTACATGGCGGAGAACGAGGTGCGGGTGCGGTATCTGCACTCGGAGATCCACTCGATCGAGCGGATCGAGATCATTCAGGATTTGCGCCTAGGGGAATACGACGTGCTGGTGGGGGTGAACCTGCTGCGGGAGGGCCTGGACCTGCCGGAGGTGAGCTTGGTGGCGATCCTTGATGCCGACAAGGAGGGCTTCCTGCGGGCTGAGCGGTCCTTGATCCAGACCATCGGTCGGGCCGCCAGGCACGTGGAGGGGGTGGCGCTGCTCTATGCCGACAACATGACCGACTCGATGGCCAAGGCCATCTCCGAAACCGAGCGTCGCCGGGCGATCCAGCAGGCCCACAACGAGAAGCACGGGGTGGTGCCCACCGCTGCGGGCAAGAAGGCCAGCAACTCGATCCTCAGCTTCCTGGAGCTAAGCCGCAAGCTGAAGCAGGACGGCCCCAATGCGGATCTCGTGGAGGTGGTGGGCAAGGCTGCCAAGGCCCTTGAGGACGATCCTGATGCAGGCCTCGCACTGGAGGCGTTGCCTGAGTTGATTGATCAGTTGGAGTCCAAGATGAAGGAAGCGGCCAAGAAGCTCGACTTCGAAGAAGCTGCCAACCTGCGAGACCGGGTCAAGCAGCTACGGCAGAAGATGGCAGGGTCTCACTGAAGCGATGCCGCATTCGGTTGGATTGTTTGACCAACGGGCCCTCTTTGGTGCATCATCGTTAGGCCGAAGGGAGGCCACTCCGACGGCCGATCTGCGGATGTAGCTCAGTGGTAGAGCATCTCCTTGCCAAGGAGAGGGTCGAGAGTTCGAATCTCTTCATCCGCTTTCTCAATACCAATTATAAATATTTACTTGGTGTAAGTTATTTGTGAAAGAATTAACTTTTGGTTGCGAGATTAATAACATATAGACTTCCATTGGCGATACGCCTCTATGAGTTCAGTGTAGTTTTCTTCTCTCCATATTTGTAATGTCGCTTCGCGGCTGGCTAGATGATAGGTATTAATGTGTTTTTGATGAAGAGATGATGTTTCTGCTTCAAGACAAAATAATGGAAATGTGCTAACCCAGCATGTATTTTCAGGCAAAGAAGCGTATAGCCATTTGTCGGCAACTGGTCTTATCTTGTATGGATGAGTAAGAAAGTGAAAATTAGTTAATATTTTTTCTATAATGCGTCCCAATCTCCTTTTCAGAAATGGAATAGCACTTTGATTTAGTAGAACTGCACCATTTCCATGACTCTTTACGCAATTTTTCGGAACAACTAGAGTTCGTCCTCTGCTTTCCTTCCATTCATGATGAAGCTTGCTACGGAGATTCCCGTTAATCGGTGCCATTTGGATTGCAAGTGCATCTTCCGGAACATTTTCAATGATTTCATTTAAACAAACAGGCCAATTGTGAACTGTGGCCAAACTGCTCCCGACATCATCTTCCATTAATAAAAACCAGCCACAACTTGAGTCATAATTTTCAAGAGATTCTACGAGCATTTGCCAACTGCATAAGCACGCAAGCTCTCCCCTATTTGTAATTCTATTAGGAATATCTTCATCATAAATGAAAGCGCCGGGGAAAGATGTCCCCTTATGCCAAAATTTTTCTAATGGAATAAATTTATTTTTTGGATCCGAACCGTCTATGGCATCAAATCGGTAATTATTAATCCAACCTCCCTCCCTCAATGCATATTCCATACGCTTTTTACGTATGATCTGGCTATTTAAGTTGATCCAAAATAAAGGAAATCGACTCATTATTATAGTTTTTGTTGATGTCGAACTAGGTTTCAACCTGCAAATCATATCTTACTTCATTCAGCTTGGCAGCAAAGGCTGCTAAAATAATTGAAATTCGAGCACTGGCATCGGGAACTCCAAATGGGTTGCCGATCACCCAAGGCAATATTCATTGTTTAATCATGGACAATCCTTCTTCCCAAATTACAAATAACAAAAGTAATGCTATGTCTGATTCAGAAATAACTGATAATAAAAATGATTCAAAAGACAATGTAACTATCAAATTATCCTTGGCTACTCAGTTTAATGAACGAGTAAGCCAATGGATGGAAAAAAATAGGAGTTTATCTCTTCGCCAAACACCTATTTGGGCTCAAACATTGGCAGGAAGCCTTTTTCTGCTTGGTACTATTTCTATAGTCGCAGGTGTATTTTACCGTATAGATGAAGTCGTTACAGTTAGTGGACAATTAAAGTCCATTGGAGGAACAATTGAGGTCAAAACACCTGCTGGTGGCAAAATTAAAGCGGTTTACTTTGAGGACGGAGATACTGTGAAGAAAGGCGATTTATTGCTTAGATTTGATGCCACACAAGCAGTGAATGATATTCAATCGGCTGAACGATTGATGGCAACAGAAAAAAAATCATCTTCCTCAAGGATTAAATCCTATACTACGCAGCTTTCTATTCTAAAAACTCGTGCAGCCGTGATATCTAAAAAGTTAAATACAAAGCAGATGTTTTTGTCTGAATATCAAAAACTCGAACAACTTGGAGGAGTATCACGAATTCAGGTCTTCGATATGAAGGATAGGGTATTAGAACTTGAAGAGTCATTTGCCTCAACAAATAATCAAATAGAACAACTGCAATACCAAATGGATTCACTTAAGCTCGAATCTCAAAAAACCTTAGAGCGGTTGTCTAATGATATTGCTAGGAATGAATTGCAAGTACAATACCAAAATGTACACGCGCCGGCCGACGGTGTTGTATTTGATCAAGTAGTTAGAGAAGACAGCGTTCAACCCAGTGGAGAGAGATTGCTTTCGATTGTATCCCAAAAAGGCTTATATGCTGAAGTCAATATTCCTAATAAAGACATCGGTTATGTTAAAGAGGGGCAAACGGCAGATGTACGAATTGATGCTTTTCCTTTCGCTCAATTTGGTACTTTAGATGCTGTACTTGAGAGTGTTGGTGCAGATGCTCTTAAACCAACAGAAACAATCCCTTTCTATAGTTTTTTAGGGAAACTAAAACTTGATTCAGATTATTTATCTAAGGGAGATAGAAAAATTTATCTTAAGCCTGGGATGTCAATTACGACCAATTTAAATCTTGGCAATAAGCCTTTAATAAGCCTTGTAAGTGATATGTTTGTAGAACAAGTTGATAGTGTTAAAAGTATAAGGCAGACACAGCCTGGCGGCTAATCTAATTTTAAAGTCATCATTGATTTTTTATTTAGAGGATTTTTTTTCGTATTTGCGCTTTTTTTCAAGGACTCCGCCTTTCAATGTTAGTTCAAATATGTTTAATTTTAGAAGAAAACTGTGCATTGCAACTAAGTGCTTGTTATCATTTGTAGCGGTAATTACAACCTTTTGAATATCCCCAGATTGATGGTAGACAGGAAAACAACTGAAACATTTAAAGTGCTGTGAGATTTTCATTTGCCACCAATCAGGTGGGGCTAGTAAAATGTGAGCATTTCTTCCGTCTGCCAAGGTTTTTACAGCTGGCTGTAGATCTATTACTAAATAACAGAAATTATTTGTTAAATCATTGATTTCATTTAGTACGTGGTCAATACTATCTAGCTCAACATGCTCTAAAACATCCAGGCAGCTAACGATATCAAATTTACCCGTTGGTATTGTGGCAAACTCTTGAACTGCTGGATCATATCCAGTAATTGTAATGTTAGACTTCATTGATTCACGAATATATTGAATTAATTTCCCTTTACCTGTTCCATAATCCAGAAAGCTATTGCAAAACCCCAGTTGATTAAGCCTGTCTAAAATCTGCGGCAAATGATTTGCGAGTCCAGCTGCATTTTTTCTATTCCCATAGTTATTGTCTTGATGTAACGAGGCATTCAGCTTCTGCTGTTGTTCTGAAATTGTAAGATTTTGCATCCCTGCTGTAGTATTGACCAATCGAGTCTACAACAATTTTTCGCGTGTCATCTACATTCAGTGACCCTAGCCTTTTGGATCCAGCATTTGAAGCATGGTGGAGCCCAAAAAGAGAGGATAGATTCAAATCTTATTTTTCCAACCCATATCTCCTTGCCTTGTCTGGCCACTTAGAACTTGTTCTTAAATATTGGATTCATGTTGAAGTTGCTAAAGACTATTTGGAGGATAATCCAAACTGGGTTTTGAATGAGGGTCAGGAATATATTGAAAGTCAGATTGAGCAAAATAAAATTTCTAACAAGAAATTCTCCAGACTTCCAAAAAAATTATTGGAAGAGAAGTTATTGGTCAAGCCTGCGAGCTTGCTCTGGGCATCTTCGCAATGGTCTCATCTGGCTGAAAAACTCTTTCTGGAATCAAATCATGGGTTAGACCAGATTTCACTTGAGACATTTTCCTCAGAAGATAATGCCATTATGACCGAAGTGTATTATCGATTAGTAGACGATAGCCAGAGTGCATCAGATATAATAAAAAGTTTTCCTAGTATCTCGACTATGACAGTGAAATCCCAAGATATTAATACATTGCCTGCGATAATTTTGCAGGCTATATCGCGACTAAAAAGCCGTGATATTCAGATTTCTAAACCTCTTAAGGTAGATAATAATTTTATTGTCCTAAACGTACTTGATTATGTTCCTTCTGCCTTGGATGATCAGATGACGATGCGGCTGATGGGAATGCTGTTGACTGCCTGGATAGACATGGTTGCTGCTAAAATTGAAAATGATTTTGTGGATAGCAGCTTTGCCCGAGAACAGGTTACTTGAGCTAATTGCATCGCGTAAGCCATTTTCGGCTCTTTCATCATCAAGATTGACAGATATTATTGCTTCATCCAGCGTTAAATCATATACCGCGGGCCAAAGATTGTACGGAAGCGACGAGATACCCCGTTATATCTCTTTTGTCTTAAGTGGAGAATTTAGACTTCTCACATATGATGAATCAATATCACGGATAGTAACCTTAGCAAAGTATGGTCCAGGCCGACTTCTCGGCTGGAGTAGTATTTTGAGAGGCGTTTCTGCTGATTATTCAATTTGTAGCACTAATGCCAAAGTAATTCAGATTCCTGCCGAAAAATTCCTTTATTCGTATCAAAATAGCGATTCTTTCTCTTCCTTTTTTAACAGTAAAGTCACAGAGCAAGAAGTCTTGTTGGCAATTAGTGCTGTTTTTAATACTCAACAGATTAATCAGCGTGATTTGGCTGTAAAGTCATCAAGGTATTTGCCATATGCAAAACTCACGACACTTTCTTCTGAAGATTCACTGCACGTTTCTGATTTAGATCCGGAATGTTTTTGGTATTTAACCACTGGGTGCATTGAAAATCTTGAGCTAGGACAAAAAGTTGCCAACAATAATATTTTAGAAATTAAATCCACCTTGTCTGTTCCTTTAAGGCTTCTAGGCCTTCCCAAAGCTATTGTCTCGTCAAATTTTGACTTAAATGATTCAAATTCTTTTGGCGACACTAACAACACTGCCAATCTAAGTACGCTCAGTATAGAACATAAAGATTCCACAAAAGCTGTTATTCCTTTCTCTTTGGAGCAGTTGGGTATCGTTGAGTCTGAGCAAAAGTCTATTTACGATATTTATCCGTTTATATCTGGGGGATCACCATCTCAAAAAGTGTTAGCTCTATGCCAAATGCTAGCCCTATTTCATAATATACCTTTCCGTAAAGATTCTATTGAGAAAGTTTTAGAAGATTACCTCCGTCGCGATAAGCAATACTCACTTCCAATGTTAGGCGGTTTGCTAGAGTTAATGGGGTACAGATGCCTTGTTGGAAAAACAAATTCTGAAAATCTACTTTCACTAGATTTTCCTGCTGTAGTGTTCATCGATCAAGATCCAGTAATCATATTTGGACTATCTAAACAAAAACTAGTAATTGCCAATCCTCAATCTTCTAAATTAGAAGAAAGGGATTTGTCCGAATTGCCTATATCATTTGGCGAAGAAGTTAAATTTCTATTGCCTCAAAAAACTGATACTACCCCCGAGCAAACGCTCAATTGGTCTTGGTTTCTACCACTTGTTAACAAGTATAGAAAGTCGCTGGCTCTTGTGTTTGCAGCATCATTACTCGCCCAATTATTTGGTTTGGCAATACCTCTTATGATTCAGCAGATTATTGATAAAGTATTAACTCAAGGAAATCTCAATAGCCTCAATTTAATAGGTTCGGCAATGATTGTATTTGCCTTATTTCAAGGAGTTCTGGTTGCTTTGCGTTCGTATATTTTTGTAGATACTACTGATCGAATGGATTTGACGTTGGGATCAACAGTAATCCAGAGATTACTTTCACTGCCTTTATCATATTTTGACAAAAGACCGGTTGGAGAATTAAGTCAAAGGCTGGGAGAATTAAATACTATTCGTGGTTTCCTTACAGGTACTGCTTTAGTAAGCAGTTTGAATATTATATTTGCTTTGATATATCTTGTGGTGATGTTTTTGTATTCACCAATATTATCTCTTATTGCTCTGAGCACTATTCCCTTATATATCATAGTTGTTTTGGTGATTTCGCCAATTTTTAAGTCCCTTATTAGAAAGCGAGCAGTCGCACAAGCTAAAACGCAAAGTCATTTGATTGAGGTTCTAAATGGTATACAAACAGTAAAAGCTCAGCATTTTGAGCTTACTGCAAGATGGAGATGGCAGGATAAATATCGTCATTTTGTTGACGAAGGCTTCAAGAGTTCAGTAATTGGTGTTGCTTCGGGTGAAATCGGAAAATTTTTGAATACCATAAGTAGTTTGCTTGTACTTTGGTATGGAATGTGGCTTGTCCTAGATGGAAAGCTAACTCTTGGAATGCTGATAGCTTTTCGTATTATAAGCGGTAATGTAACAGGCCCATTATTACAATTATCTGGTTTATACCAATCTTTCCAAGGTGTTCAACTTTCGATGGAACGCTTGAGTGATGTGATTGATCAAAAACCTGAACTAGATACAACATCAGCCGAAGTTGGGAAAATTATTTTGCCTCCAATCCAAGGACATATTGAGTTTAGAGATGTTTATTTCAGATTCAAACCTAATGGTCCTTATCAAGTAGACGGCGTAAATATAACGGTTGAAAAAGGTAATTTTGTTGGCGTTGTTGGTCAAAGTGGAAGCGGTAAAAGTACGCTTATGAAGCTTGTACCGAAACTTTATAATCCTGAAAAGGGTCAAATACTTGTTGATGGATATGATATTGACAAAGTTGACCTGGCAAGCTTAAGAAGACAAGTTGGAATTGTTCCGCAGGATTCAATATTATTTGAAGGATCTATCGCTGAAAACATTGCTCTCAATGATCCCAACGCCTCTACTGATTCAATCATTAATGCAGCAAAAATTGCTTGTGCGCATGATTTTATTATGGAATTAGATGAAGGCTACTCTACTCAACTTTCGGAGCGGGGCTCAAATCTGAGCGGTGGACAACGCCAACGAGTTGCTGTTGCAAGAACTATTCTTGCAGACCCGCAACTTTTAATAATGGATGAAGCCACAAGTGCTTTAGATTTTAATACTGAACGTCAATTGTGCGAAAATCTCTATAATTGGGCCGACAATAAAACCGTATTCTTCATAACGCATAGGCTCTCCACCATTAAATCTAGTGACGTCATAATCGTTATGAATAAAGGCAGTGTTGTCGAGACTGGAATTCATGATGATTTGATGTCTTCAAGAGGGAGGTATTTTGCCTTGTATCAGCAACAACAAATTGGTTCTTAGGTGTAACTCTTTTTTGAATTAACATATAGATTATGTTTAGGATTCCCGCAATTTTCGATTTAAAGCTATCTCTACGCTTAGTTTCTTGTGGAATATAAGAGCTTATCACGTGGCCTCTTCTCTTTTCCATCTTGATCTATTGTCTTATCATCTCCCTGTTGCGATAAATAAAACTTTGTCAATCTCCCTATTATTTGTTATTCCGCTTAGATATTTAAATATTATTTTTAAATACATTGGTTTTTAATTATTTATCAAATCTGCTTCCAGGTTATTATTTAGTCAGATTTTGATCTGACGCTATCGTAGATAAAGCTGTACTATATTATTGTTATGACTAATGATTTTAAGTAATTTTTTTGTGAATCAGATATTTGCCTCATAGTATGTGGAATGTGTTGTCTGTATGAGCTATCAGATGATCCCATTGAGAGTGGTAATATTAGAGCCTGTTTTTGATTTAGTTCTAGGTGGTAAGCCGTTTGAGGAGATCCAAAACAAGCCCCTCCTTCGGGTTGCTGATGTGATCTTTGGAGTAGAGAAGCTGTTGATTTAAATAGTAGATGAGCCTCTTGAGGTTAGCTAAGCCCTGCTTTTGACTTAGTACTAGGTGGTAAGCCGTTTGGATAGAGACAAAAAAAGCCCCGCTTCTGGGTTGCTGATGTGATCTTTGGAGTAGAGAAGCTGTTGATTTAAATAGTAGATGAGCCTCTTGAGGTTAGCTAAGCCCTGCTTTTGACTTAGTACTAGGTGGTAAGCCGT
>NZ_JAKUHI010000010.1:0-75036 GCF_023630615.1 Synechococcus sp. MU1648 | reverse complement strand
CTGGGGCAGCCGCTCCATGGTCTGCTCAATCGCAGTCGCTGAATCGCTGGAGGTTTGAAGCCCACGTCCAAACATTGTCTGGGGGAGAACCAAAAGAGGCGCCGAAGCGAGAGACCGAACCTGGGGATCTTAAGGAGGTCGTCTGAATCACATCGAATTCTGTTCCAAAGAGCAACCTTTTTGTGTGAAATCGAAGGCCACGCCTATAGTCGCGCCACAAAAATCAGGTAATTTCAATGCGGGTGTCCAATGCAGCGACAGAACATTGCAATGAGGTTCTGTTCACTGTTGTGGCAAGTGGTCCCCAGGTCGGCTCACAACCGTCCGTGGTTCAGACCTACACCGTTGCTATGAACCAGTTTTCCGCACTTTTCAAGCAATTGGGGGCCAGCGGCGCCAAAATCGTTTCGGTGAATGGTGTGGAAGTAGAGCATTCAGCCGCTCCCGTTGCCGCCACCCCGGCACCTGCCAAAAAAACCGCCAAAAAACCCGCTAAGAAAGCCGTGACGTCAAGCGCCCCGAAGAAAAAGCCCCACGCCGACGTACCGGTCAACACCTACAAGCCCAAAACACCGTTCATGGGAACGGTGACCGAGAACTACTCCCTGCTGAAGGACGGTGCGATCGGACGTGTTCAGCACATCACCTTTGATCTCGCAGGTGGTGATCCTCAGCTGAAGTACATCGAAGGCCAGAGCATCGGAATCATCCCCGAGGGTGAAGACGCCAAAGGCAAACCTCACAAGCTGCGGCTGTACTCCATCGCAAGCACGCGCCACGGCGACAACCTCGAGGGCAACACCGTCTCCCTGTGCGTTCGCCAGCTCGAGTACAAGAACGATGCCGGCGAACAGATCTATGGGGTCTGCTCCACTTATCTCTGCGACATCGAACCCGGCACCAAGGTGAAAATCACCGGACCGGTTGGTAAGGAGATGCTCCTGCCTGACGATGAAGAGGCCAACGTGATCATGCTGGCGACGGGCACAGGCATCGCCCCGATGCGCACCTATCTCCGCCGCATGTTCGAGCCCCGCGAACAAGACACCAACGGGTGGAAGTTCCGCGGCAAAGCCTGGCTGTTCATGGGCGCACCCAAAACAGCCAACCTTCTCTATGACGAGGATTTCCTCCACTACGAGAAGGAGTACCCCGACAACTTCCGCTACACCAAGGCGATCAGTCGGGAAGAGCAGAACGCCAAGGGCGGCCGGATGTACATCCAGGACCGTGTTCTGGAGCACGCTGAAGAGATCTTCGCCATGATCGAAGATCCCAAGACCCACGTTTATATGTGTGGTCTTCGCGGCATGGAGCCGGGCATCGACGAAGCCATGACAGCCGCTGCTGCTGCCAAGGGCCTCGACTGGTCTGAACTTCGCCCGCAGCTGAAGAAAGCCGATCGCTGGCACGTTGAAACCTATTGATCGATCGCCTTCAGATCGTTTCCGGTCCACCCCTCGGGGTGGACTTTTTTTTTCGGTTGAAAACAAAAGCTGAGATCAACACGGAAACAAAGCAGCAAGTCCATGTCTGTTGCCACTTCCGTGCCTAAACCAGCGTCAGAAGCCTGGACGCTCCATGGTCGCCACGATGACAAACCCCCTACGGGTTGGACTGCGACAGGAGCGCGTGATCGCGCCGCAGTGTCTGGTGATTTTCGGCGCGAGCGGGGATCTGACCCACCGCAAACTGGTTCCAGCCCTTTTCGAGCTGTTCAAGCAACGGCGACTTCCCAGTGAGTTTGCCCTTCTTGGCTGTGCTCGACGGCCGTGGAGTGATGAGGAGTTCCGCGGAAAGATGGCGGAAGCGCTCTCCAGCACCATCAAGGACGACCCCCAGGCCTGGGAGCAATTCGTCAGCAAACTCTTCTACGAGCCGGTCGACCTTCAGCAACCTGAGGATGTTGTTCGGCTCGGCGGACGGCTCGAGCAGATCGATCAACAGTGCGCCACCCGCGGCAACCGCACGTTTTACCTCTCTGTGTCGCCCAAGTTCTACGGCAGTGGCTGCCGCTCACTCGCCGACGCAGGCCTGTTGAAAGATCCCAAACGCAGCCGGGTGGTGATCGAGAAGCCATTCGGTCGCGACTACGGCAGTGCCCAGGCCCTCAATCGTGTGGTCCAGACCTGTGGGCAGGAGAACCAGATCTTTCGCATCGACCATTACCTGGGCAAGGAAACCGTCCAGAACATCATGGTTCTGCGCTTTGCCAACACGATCTTCGAGCCGATCTGGAACCGCAATTACATCTCCAGTGTTCAGATCACCGCAGCTGAAACCGTCGGGGTGGAGGAGCGCGCCGGGTACTACGAATCGGCAGGTGCTCTGAGGGACATGGTGCAGAACCACCTGACACAGATGCTGGCGATCACCGCCATGGAACCTCCAGGTCGCTTTGATCCGGAAGCCATCCGCAACGAAAAAGCCAAGGTGCTCCAGTCCGCCCGACTCGCTGACGAGCTCGAGCCCTGGAACTGCTGCATCCGCGGCCAGTACGGTCCCGGTGGTTCAGCGGAATCACCCCTGGCTGGTTACCGCCATGAACCCGGTGTCGATCCCAACAGCACCACCGAGACCTACGTGGCGATGAAACTGTTCATCGACAATTGGCGCTGGCAGGGCGTTCCGTTCTATGTGCGCACCGGCAAACGCCTGGCCAAGCGCATGAGTGAAGTGGTGCTCACCTTCCGCGAGGCGCCGGTGCATCTATTTGATGCGGCCACCGGAGGTCCCACCGCCAATCAGCTCATTCTGCGCATCCAGCCGGATGAAGGAGCTGAATTCCGCTTCGAGGTGAAATCACCAGGGTCTGGGATGCGGAGTCGCCCCATCGACATGGAATTCTCCTATGACGAATCGTTCGGAGAACCCTCCGATGAAGGCTATGTGCGGCTCCTCGCTGACGCCATGCTCAGCGATCCCACCCTGTTCACCCGCAGCGATGAAGTGGAAGCCGCATGGCGTCTGTACACCCCTCTGCTGGAGCTGATTGAAGACAGCCCCTGGCAGCTGCCGGTCCATCCCTACGAATCACGCACCTGGGGGCCTGCCGCAGCGGATGCCCTACTGGCGAAAGACGGACTGCTCTGGCGACGCCCATAACTGACCTGTTTCTCAGCTCTCCACGTCCCGCTCCACTCCCTGCTGCTCCGTCACGATGTCACCTCAGCTCACCCTCCAAACCCCGCTTGAACTGGCACCTGCGGAGGTGCCCCACTACCTCGAGCAACTCTGGTCCCCGGAGCAGCAGGGCAGCACTGGCACCGGTGCGAACACCTTCTGCCTGCTGATCTGGCAACCCGCCTGGGCCGAGCAGCAATTGATCCGGTGTGGCCGCCTGCCTGGGCCCATCACCGGACAGCAGTCCGCCCCCTTGATCGCTGCGGGTCGCCAAGCGGTGATGGATGCCGACCTCCCCCTCAGCACACCTCCCCTCGATGGGGCTGTGGTGAAGGCGATGGCTGATTTGGGGGGACAGGCCAGCGCAGAAGACCTGCGTGGGCAGTACATCGATCCGGCCCTGAGTGCACTGATGCCTCGTCGCCTGATCACCCTGGCACCAACGATTGATACGGAGCAGTCGTTGGAAACACTCGTGGCCGCCTACTGCCCGCTGCCTGAAGAAGGGGGTGGCACCACCGCGTGTGGGGATGTTGTGGTTCTGCGGGGCGGCCATGGCGCCCTCAATGAAGGACTCTCAATTCTCGAACCGCTGCTGCCTTCATCGATGCCTGCCTGGGTCTGGTGGAACGGATGCATGGATGAAGCGCCGGACCTGATGCAGCGGCTGACCAGCGCGCCCCGTCGTCTGATCATCGATACAGCGATGGGGGATCCGCATCAGTGCCTTGACCTGCTGCGCTCCCGCGTGGAGAACGGCCAGGCGGTGAACGATCTCAACTGGCTGCGATTGCGCAGCTGGCGCGAGACCCTCGCCATGGTGTTTGACCCGCCGCAACAGCGTGATGCCTTAAGCCACATCACACGCCTGGACATCGATGTGGAAGGACATCATCCCGCCCAAGGGCTGCTGCTTGCCGCCTGGATCGCCGATCGGCTCGGTTGGACGTTGGTCTCTTCCGCCGCGACCGACGACGGCACATCAGCCCTGTTCAAGCGTTCCGATGACACGGAGGTGCGCTTTCAACTAATGGCTGTACCGACGGGCCAGCCCAACGTGCATGCGGGACAGATGGTGGGGCTTCGACTGATTGCTGAGCCGGAGAACGGCCAAGGCGTTTGTGTGATTCTCTGCGCTGAATCAGGGGGGTGCATGCGTTTGGAAGGTGGCGGCATGGCCAACCTCGAGCTGCATGAAGAAGTTGTTCCCGTTCAGCACGACACCCCGGAAATGGATGTCGCCCGACTGCTCGGCGGCGGTCACGACAGCACCAACCCCCTCCTGGCCGCTGCTGCACCACTGGCTGCCAGGCTGCTGGGCTGAGCCGCGTTTAAGCCATGGCCGCCGTCATCGCTGCACCAGCCAGTGGCAGCGGCAAGACCCTGCTGAGCCTGGCACTGTTGAGCTGGGCGCATCAGAACGGACGAAGAATCCAACCCTTCAAGGTTGGACCGGACTATCTCGATGCCCAGCTGCTGAGCCAAGCCTCCGGTCAGGCCTGTCGCAACCTCGATCTCAATTTGTGCGGGGAAGACTGGGTTCGGCGGGCATTTCACGGTTACGGCGGAGTCGCTGACCTAACCCTCGTGGAGGGAGTGATGGGCCTGTTCGACGGCATCGGCAGCAGTGAAACGGGAAGCACCGCCGACGTGGCCCGCCTGCTGGGCTTGCCGGTGGTGCTGGTGCTGGATGCCGGGGGGCAGGCCGCCTCCCTCGGCGCCCTCGTTCGCGGATTCCGCGATCACGATCCCAACCTGGCAATCGCCGGAGTGGTACTGAATAAGGTCAGCAGCCCCAGGCACCGGGAGCTCCTCGGAGAGGTACTTGACCGCATGCAGGTGCCCTTGCTGGGCTGTCTACCGCGCACCGAGGCCCTTGCACTGCCGGGCCGTCATCTCGGTTTGGCCCCTGCCCATGAAATGGAAGCTCCCGAACAACGACGCCAAGCCTGGGCCGCTCTGGCCAGCGAGCATCTGAACATGGAACGCCTGGAGCCCTTGCTTCTGGCACCCCGCCGAGGGCCGCACCCTCTGGCCGACATCCCAGCGGTGAAGGGGCAACCCCTTCCTGTGGCTCTTGCCAGTGATGCTGCCTTTCACTTCCGCTACCAGGAAACCTGTGAACTGCTGGAGCAAATGGGCATGCCCGTGCTCCGTTGGAGTCCCCTTGCCGATGCGCCCATCCCTGCCGAAGCCAAGGGGCTGATCTTGCCGGGCGGCTTCCCAGAGCAGCATGCAGCCCAACTCAGCGGCTGTGAACAAAGCCTGAGGTCTCTTCGACAGTTCGTGCAGCATCGGCCTGTCTACGCCGAATGCGGTGGGATGCTCATGCTCGGACAGAGGCTTCAGGACCTCGATGGCAACGGGCACAACATGACGGGCATTCTTCCGTTCAAGGCCCAGCGTGGCCGGCTGCACGTGGGCTACCGCCGCCTGCAGGCTCGGCGGGACAGCCCTGTCGTTCAGAGCGGTCAAAAGCTCGTTGGTCACGAATTTCACCGTTGGGAGCTGCACACCAATCGGCAGCCCTCCGACCGATCAGTGCTGTGGGACATTGAGGGATGGAAAGTCCATCGACATTCGGAAGGATGGGTCGATCAGACGGTTCACGCGAGCTGGGTACACCTGCACTGGGCCAGCTCTACGACGATTTGCTCCCGATGGCGCGCCGCGCTCGAAGCCGGGGAGAAGCGATCGCCAAACGGTTTGTCAGCCGCCAGCAACACCAACGGATACAACCGTTCGTCGAACGCTGGCGCTGGGTAATCGAGGGACGCGTCCAACGGGTGGGATTCCGCGCCAGCTGCAGTCGGCGCGCCCTGGATCTCGGGATCAGCGGATGGGTTCGCAACCAAAGCGATGGCAGTGTCGAAGTGCAAGCCGAAGGCCCACCACTCGCCTTGTCTGAACTTCGGGCCTGGTGTGAGGTCGGACCTCCGGGCGCGCGAGTGCTTCGGGTGAAACCAAGCCACCTCCCTGTCACAGGCGATGACTGGTTCGAAGTGCGGTACTGAAACGTACAAGCGAAAACATTGGGAAGGACACTGCCACGCTCAGCCCACCTAGCTACGGCTGAAGCAGGACCTTCGCGCCTGACGCATGCTCCGCTTCGGATTTGTCCTCTTGATCACAGCACTGCCCCTGCTCGGCATGGAGGCGATGAGCACGCGACGGGAGACGACGAAGCAGGTGTTCGATTCAGCGACAGAGGCCCTCGAGGCCTGTCAGAGCTGGAGGCACAGGGAAGGACAGTTTTCGGCGTTGATTCCTGCTGCTGCACCGGTGTCAGATCAGGCACGCGAAGTACACACCGACATCCGCAGCTGTGAAGCCGATTTAGACCGTGCACTGATTCTGGGGCGCCGCTACAGCGTTATGGCCAACGTTCACTACAACAAAACACTGCGGTCTCTGCACCGCCCGATCAATCGCACCTTTCCTTACCTGCTGACAGGTGGCAAAACTGACGACTAAAGAACCTGGCGTTCCTTGAGCAACTTCCTTGATACCAAAGACAAAGCCTTCTGGAGAGCCATTCTCGGCGTTGTGAGCCTAGGGGTGAGTATTGGCCTGGCCGCGTTGATCCTGCGACTCTGAGCAAGGCGCTTGTCGAACATCAACGATCGAGGTTCATAACCTGAATGAATGGCGGAACCCAGGATCTGGACGGAGCTGCTGACCTACGGGATTGGCGTGGCACTCTCGCCCATTCATATCGTTCTGATGCTGCTACTGCTGCTGGGGGAGTCGCCCCTGCGGCGTGGTGGGTTGTTTCTGGGTGGGTGGCTGCTGACCAGCGCCCTGGCAGTTATCGGGCTGCTGACTCTTGGACATGGACTACTCCTGGACATGACCCAGGGATCCGACCACCGAACAGGCCTTGATCTGATTGGCGGTGGAGCCTTAATCGCCCTGGGCGGGCGTGAACTGGTTCGAGGCGTGCTGGAAAACGGAGCAGCCCCGTCCTGGAGCAGTGCCGTGGATCGCTTTGCAGCAATGCCACTTCCCTTGCTGTTACTAATCAGCAGCGTCACAGAAGTCATCAGTCCCGACGACCTGCTGCTGTTCGCCAAGAGCGCAGCCGTGATTCTTGCCGCACAGTTGCCTTTGCGTGAAGAAATTGCCTGCAGCGCAGGGTTCAGCGCCGCGGCCAGTGCCCTACTTGTGATTCCATTTTTGGCTGTGTTAGCCGGACGTCAGCGGGTCCTGCCGCTTCTGCAAAACGGCAAAGCAGCCCTTCTCCGACGCGGGGAACTGGTGGTGGGAAGCCTGAGTTTCGGGCTAGGGGCCTATCTGGGCTGGCAGGGCATCAGTGGGCTGATGATCAGCTGATTCATTTGGGTTCTCTCGCGTTGTCGAATTCGCGCTGCCATGAGGCGCGCAGGTCAGACGACGTCTCCCCGCCGAGCAACCAGACCCCCGTGCGAGCACGGGACACAGCGACATAACAGAGCTGCTGACGAATCGAGGGATCCGCCCGGAACACATCTGGCGCCACAAAAACATCCCCGAAGCTGCTGCCTTGGCTGCGATGCACCGTGAGCACAGCTGCAGGACCAAGCGAAGCGAAAGCATCGCGAATCAAAAAGTACTGACGCCAGATCGCTCGCCCATTTTTTTTACCGGCATCACGGGCCTGCTTGCGCAGGCGGTGCATCACCGCATCAAGCTCCTGACGACCGGAACTTCCGATCGGAGGCTGCAGGCGCAGGGTGAGTTCCAGATCCCCGGCATTCACCGTCGCAGACAGCGTCTCGATCACAGGCACGGGACCGTCGGCTGACGACAGGCCGAAATCCGCCAGATCACAGGCCTCCGGCTTGATGTCACGCACAGTCACTTCGCGGTTGGAACCCAACACCATGTCGGGTTCTTCGCCGGCCTCTTCACCATCCCTTGAGGCCGGTGCCATCACCGCAGTGCGACTGATCAACACCTCACCAGGCAGCACCGGCATCTGATCCGCCATCTCCCCATGAATGGCACGGCGCGCATGGGGCACAAGACGATCCAAGGTGCGGTTCGTGTAGCAGAGGATGCGTGCAGCATCGGGGTTGTCTTGCACCGAGGCTTCACGCAAGGCACGCCGGGCCTGATCCAGCCACTCCCGTTGGATCAAGCTGCACACCTGGCCCTGCGGTGATCGAATCGGCGGCATCAGCGGCGGCATCTGGCAGGGCAAGCGACCCTCCCGGAGACCAGAGGCCAGCTGGAGCACGGGTCCTTGATGACGAACCACCTCGGTCAACGTGGCGGAACAAGACCGTTGCATCGCAAAAACGGGACTGTTCTCCTCTCCCACCGGTGGCAACTGGGCGGGGTCACCAACGAACACCAAACGGGTCTTGAACGGATGGGCGCACTGGAGGGCAATGCCCAGCAGGGTGCTGTCGACCATGGAAGCTTCGTCAATCAGCACCAAACCCAGGTTCTCCAGGGCCATGGCCGTCTGCTCTGTGGGTTCGCAGAGTTCAGCGTCAGCGGATCGCTTGAGCTTCAGCCGCAACAAACGATGGATGGTGGAGGGATACCAGGTGGGTTGGAGACCCTCCAACTCCAGCGCCTGGCGTAAAACGCCAACCGCTTTGTGGGTTGGGGCCACAACGGTCCAACACAATCCGCTGGCTTCCACCTGCCTTAACAGCCGCATCGAGAGGAAGGTCTTGCCGCTGCCGGCGAAACCACTGAGCACAAACGGCGTGCCATCAACGGGCTGATTGAGCCAGGCCGCAAAGGCATCTGCCGCCGCCTGCTGATCAGCGGTGAGCTCAGCGGCTGCGGTCACCCCAGCCCCGCTCCAAGACGGGCCACCAGATGCAGCGGTGATCCCAGATACACCAAGCCTGGCAAGGCGATGGCGGGGCCCATCAGGCTGCCCACCAGCACCTGCAGCCGACTGTGGCCCAGGCTTTCCTTAAGCGGCTTCGCATGGGGCTCCGGCCAAAGCGAATCAGGCAGGCCGTTGACCCGTTCCGCCGTCAGCCCGGCAGCGCGACGAATGCCGCTGGCGTCGTACATCACGACAAACGCCACCATCGCCGCGAGCGCGAACAGGGGGTGATCAAAACCAAGGGTCCATCCAACACACGCCGCCGTCCCTGTGACCAGGGCGGAGTGGCTGGAGGGCATGCCACCGGTTTCAATCAGCACCGCCGGACGCCAACGGCGGTGCAGCAGCAACTCAAGGAACAGTTTGGACAACTGAGCTACACCGCAGGCCATCAAGCCCCAGGTCAGCGAACTGTTGTCGAAAACCTCCTGCACAACAGCGTGGGAGGGAATGGCTTCGATCATCGGTCGCGGCTGGTGATGAAGTCGGCCAATGCGAGCAGGGGAACCGCCTTCTCGGCCCAAGGCTGGAGGGCTTCTTTCGCTTCATTGACCAACGCGTCAGCCCTGTGGCGGGATTCCTCTAACCCCAGAAGCTTGGGATAGGTGGTCTTATCGGCGATGAGATCTTTGCCGGCGGTTTTGCCCAACACCTCGCTGCTGGCGGTGATGTCGAGAATGTCGTCAATGATCTGGAACGCCAAGCCAATCCCCCTCGCGTAGACGCGTAGGGCCTTGATCAGCGCTTCATCGGCGCCGCCAATCATGGCCCCAGTAATGACACAAGCGCTCAACAGAGCTCCCGTTTTGTGGAGGTGGATGTACTCGAGGGTTTCAAGATCCACCTCCTTTCCTTCGCTTTCCAGATCCACCACCTGGCCGCCCACCAGACCTGGCGCACCGGCCACCAACGACAGTTCTCCCACCACCTTGAGCAGACGCTCAGCAGGAACATCCAGACTGCGCAGAGCCACCATTTCAAAGGCTCGGGTCAGCAGTGCATCACCCGCGAGGATGGCAACGGCTTCGCCGTACACCTTGTGATTGGTGGGACGACCACGCCTCAAGTCATCGTCATCCATGGCCGGCAGGTCGTCATGGATCAGCGACATGGTGTGGATCATTTCAAGCGCCACCGCAGTCGGCAGAGCCTGCGATGCGTCCCCCCCGGCCAACTCGCAGGCGGCGAGGCAAAGAATTGGACGCAACCGCTTTCCACCGGCAAGCAGCGAATACCGCATCGCTTCCCTTAAGGACTCCGGCCTCTCAGGACCTAGGGATCCATCAAGTGCCGTTTCCACCCGCTCTTTGGCCTTGCCGAGATAGGCCTTGAAATCAAACTCGGCGCTCATGGGTGGACCCTGGCTGGCGGGATTCTCTCAGGCCGAGTCCTTGATGCCGAGTGGGACCCAATCCATGGGGTGGGGTGTTCGCATCTCGCGTCCCTTCCCTGGCGCCGTGGTGATGGCGAGGTCATAGGAGACCGAATAGCGGGGTCCTCCCCCTTCATAGGGGAGCACCCGATGCCGAAGATCCGAAGGGAACAACAACAGCCGGTGGGGCGTCGGCGCGAAAACACCACCGGAGACGGCGGCATCGCGATAGGGAATCGCCATCACATGGCTGAAGTAATCGTCGGGAGCCTCAAATTCAAGCTCCCCACTCTCGTTCGCCGGATCTGCCAACACATAAAACACCGCACTCAACTGAGCATTGCGATGGCTGTGCAAATCAATTGTTCCGCCATCTCTGGCACAAACCACGGGCCAGGCTTTTTGGATGTGCGCCACAAGGCCGTGATCGTTCCCCAGGAGCGCATGGAGATAGTCCGACACGTGAACAGATAACTGAGCGTTCAGCCACTGGAACGCATCCATACGATGCAACTGATCCAGGCCGGCGTGGCCCAACAAATCTCCCGTGAGGTTGTTGCGATCGCTGAACTCAGGGTGCTGATACACCTGCGCGTCGAACTGCTCAAGCTGTTGCTGCATGGCTGCGGCCGTCGCGACATCCGGTTCAAGATCCGCCTGCAGAACGGGTGTTGGAAACAGCCAGTGCAGCGCCATTGAATCGATCAGGGCACGAGATCGTCCAAATCATGGTCAATGTTGTGGCGTCTGCACCACGCCACCACGGTGTTGACCAGAAGCATCGTGACCGTCATCGGTCCGACACCTCCTGGGACAGGTGAGAGCGCACCGGCGATCGACTCGATTTCATCAGCGCGAACATCACCGCATAGACCGCCTTCAGGCTTGCGGTGAATACCGACATCCACCACAGCCGCACCCGGCCGCACGTGGTCTGCCCCGATGAACTGGGGACGCCCTGCCGCCACAACCAGAATCTCAGCCTCCTGGGAGTGCGCCGCCAGATCTGCCGTGCGGGAATGGGCAATGGTGACGGTCGCGTTGGCCGCCTGGAGCATCAAGGCCATCGGTTGTCCCACAAGAATGCTTCGACCGATCACCACAGCGCGCTTGCCCGCCGGGTCGATTCCATTGCTGCGCAGCAACGCCATCACTCCTGCGGGGGTGCAGCTGCGCGGGCCCGGTTCCCCCTTAAGCAGCCGGCCGAGATTGAGCGTGTGCAGACCATCTGCATCCTTCTCGGGATCAATAGCCATCAGCAGTGGCCCCTCATCAAGGCCTCCAGGGAGCGGAAGCTGGAGCAGGATCCCATCCACCTCCGGGTTGGCATTCAGCCGTTCAATGGTCTGAAGCACGACCGCAGCAGGAGTGTCGCCGGGGAGGTGGTCGCCAAAGCTGGCCACACCAATCCGAGCACAAGCCTTTTCTTTGTTGGCGACGTAGACGGCGCTGGCCGGATCCTCTCCGACACGCAGCACCGCTAACCCTGGCGGTCGCCCCACCTCAGCCAGACGCTGTTCGATCAGGGATTGAAGACGACGCTCCACATCCCTTGCCAGCACCTTGCCATCCAAACGCAGGGCCATGGCATCTCAGTCCACTGCGTCCAGCATGCCCTCTGGAGAGAGCTAGCGTGAAGCCGCTACGGGGTCCTTTTTGGTTCGCGTTCCACGGCTGAGCAGCCTCAGGAGGAACTGGCTGCGGCTCGAGGGCCCAGGGAGCCGCCTGCTGCGCTGGACGCGCTTGCAAGCCCTCGTCGTTCTGCTGTTGTGCCTATCTGTGGCGGCCGTCTCAAGCCTGCCTTGGCTGATCAAACCAGAACTCCAGCCGGGATCGCTGGCACCATTTGACGCCATCGCACCGAAAGATGTCCTGGTTCAGGACAACACCGCCCTTGAGCAGCAGCGCGCCTCTCTGGTGGCGCGATCAGTGGTCCAGGTCATCGATCAAGACCAGAACCAACGACTTAAACAACGCCTGGAACAGCAACTGCTTCAGCTGCAGGAGATCACCAACACCGGTTCGGGAGCCCGGATCGGGCCGGTCAACCTGTCCGAGCCGGAGCAGAAGTGGCTGGAACAACGCAGCGAACAGGAGCATCTCGCCTGGGATGTCGCGGTGCGAAGCACTGCAAATCGGATGCTCAGCCAAGGACTGGTCAGCAATCTGGCCGTTGAGCAATTGCGCCGGGCTGCCGACCTTCAACTGAAGGCTGTCGCACTGAAGGAGCCGGCGTCCCGATCCCTGGCCACCAAGGTGCTGACCAGCACCCTGCGCGGGAGCAGCAACCTGCGCACCGACCCGAACCTGAGCAAACAGCTGATCGAAGAGCAGCTGACCAAACAGGCCATCCCGACGATCCAAGTGCGCAAGGGAGATCTGATCACCCGCAAAGGCGAACCGATCAGTCCCCAGGCCTACGACGTGCTCGATTATTTCGGCCGCGTGCGCCGCGAACCCCAACCTTTGATTTGGTTTCAGCGGTTCGTGGAAGCTGCTGCTGGCTGTGCAGCAATGCTGTTGGTGATGCGGCGCGAACGGCCTGGCCTGGAGGTATGCCACGCCCTGCTGGCGGTGGGACTTCTTCTCCTGGTGCAGGTCGCCAAACTCTGGTTCAAGGGAACCGTGAGCCCGCTCGCCGTTCTGGTGCCACCCACCCTGGTGCTGGCTGAAGGTCTCGGTACAGGCTGCGGTTTGGTCTGGATGGGTGTAGCCGCTCTGCTCTGGCCGGAACCCGTGCAGGGTCTGGGAGATGGTCGCCTTCTTGTGGCAGCAACGGTCGCTGCAGCTGGCGCCTTGATCGCGGGCCGTCAACGCAGCCGCGGACAGCTCCTTCAACTAACGGTGCTGCTGCCGATCGGTGCCCTCGTGGGCCAATGGCTGCTGCTGCAACTACAGCCCCTCACGGGCCTGCGGCTCTGGGGAAGCCTGAATCCCAGCCTGGATGAACTAGCCACCGACACCCTGCTGCTCGGGGTGCTGCTGATGCTCAGCCTGCTGCTGATCCCCATTCTCGAGGGGTCCTTCGGACTACTCACCCGGGCGCGGCTGCTGGAACTGGCGGATCAGGAACGTCCCCTGCTGCGGCGCCTCTCCTGCGAAGCCCCTGGAACGTTTGAACACACCCTGATGATCTGCGGACTCGCGGAGGAAGGGGCGCGGGCCATCGGTGCGGACGTGGATCTGATCCGGACCGGCTCGCTGTATCACGACGTCGGCAAACTGCATGCCCCTGACTGGTTCATCGAGAACCAGAAAGACGGCCCCAATCCCCATGACGCGCTCGACGACCCCCAGGCGAGCGCGGCGGTTCTTCAAGCCCACGTGGATGAGGGGCTGAAGCTGGCGCGGCGCCACCGCCTACCCAGGCCTATCGCCGATTTCATCCCTGAACATCAGGGAACCTTGAAAATGGGGTACTTCTTTCACAAGGCCCAGGAGCGCGATGCAGCGGTTGAGGAACGCCGCTTTCGGTACAAAGGCCCCGAACCTCGCTCCAAAGAAACAGCAATTTTGATGCTGGCTGACGGATGTGAGGCAGCCCTGCGATCCCTTCCTCCAGACACCTCTGATGCGCAGGCGGTGGACACGGTGCGGCGAATCGTGGAGTCACGACAGCGGGATGGACAATTGCGCAAAAGCAGCCTCAACCGCAGCGAAGTGGAATTGGTGATCCGTGCCTTCGTACAGGTGTGGCGACGGATGCGACACCGCCGCATTCCCTATCCGATTCCAGCGCGACGTTGATCGGCTGCTCCTTCATCGGCATCCAACAATCTTGCGCTGCAGCACAACGGCAGCCGGAACCAGGGTGATCAGGTTGGCGACCAGCACAGGGCCATCCTTGACCAGCAAGCCGTACAGCGACCAAAGCGCAACGCCACTGGTGAATAGGCCATACATGCCCAACGAGATGGACTTGGTGTCACCACTGCGCAGCGTCTTGATGGCCTGCGGAAAGAAGCTGACCGTCGTCAAGCCAGCGGCCAGGTAGCCAACGAGTTCAGAACTCAGTTGCAAAGGGAACCTCCTGCGAGATCAAACGAACGCGTCGGTGGGTGAAGGGATGCCGAAAGCTCAAGGCCTGGGAATGCAGATGCAAGCGGAACGAACGAGCGGCATCCCCATAGATGGGATCACCAACGATGGGGTGTCCGAGCTCGGCCAGATGGGCCCGCAGCTGATGGGAGCGCCCCGTGAGCGGGCGCAGCCAGATCCGCGTGCCGTGGGCACAAGCAGCGCAGACTTTCCAAAGGGTTAGCGCCAGACGTCCCTCGGGATGGCGGCCGTAGCGCGGGGGTTGGCGTGACAGTCGTGCCAAGGGGCTAGCAATGCAGCCGCGGCCAAGGAGCTCCCCCTCAACATCCGCCTGGTACAGCTTGTTGATGCGACGTTCGGCAAATAGGGCACTGAGCCGCCGTAGGGCATCGGCACTCCTGGCCAGCAGCAGCACACCCGAGGTGTCGCGATCCAAGCGGTGGACCAATCGCAGACCTTGCTCCTTGCGCTGCAATCGGGTGATCACGGAGTCCTGTTGATCAGGCCCGAGGCCCGGTTGCGTCAGCAGGCCGGCGGGCTTATCGACCACCATCAGCCAAGGGTCGAGCATCAGCAGCTTCAAGGGGAGAGTCGAGTGGCGCAGTGTTTTTCAAACAAGGCCACCACCTGGGTGGGCGGCAGAGCCTGAACCAGCCGGGCTTCCGCCTCAACGTGATGCTGACTCGTGTGATACAGCTGCAA
The DNA here is from genome assembly GCF_023630615.1 of Synechococcus sp. MU1648. Classification (NCBI taxonomy): domain Bacteria; kingdom Bacillati; phylum Cyanobacteriota; class Cyanophyceae; order Synechococcales; family Synechococcaceae; genus Synechococcus; species Synechococcus sp. MU1648. The sequence goes on along the minus strand of NZ_JAKUHI010000010.1, from coordinate 59,971 downwards.
CTCGTGAAAAGTATCCGGCTCAAGACGGCGGGCCTCCGCCATGTTTTTGGCCAACAGCGGCGCGGGCATCAAGTTTCCGCCGTTGCACGACTGCATCACATGGGCTGATTCGTGGGCCAGAACGATCCAAACAACCGATGGATCGTCGGGAAGGTTGTTGCCACACATCAAGAGGGCCTGCTTGCCCTCATGAAAGGCCCCCAGCAAGCCGGCAGGACAATCAGGCGCCACCAGCGCATTCACGCCCGCCCGCTGCAGCAGTCGCAGGTAACTGGCGATGCGATCCCACGTTGACGCCTGAACGGCACCTCCCGTCAGGCTCATCACCAGCAGAGCCAACAACACCCCACCGAAACCTCGACGCATGGGGCAGAGCAGCACTGAACAATCTCATTGATCCCAAAAGCGACTCAAGCTGAGCCGAAACCCACCAAAGATCTATAGATTTTCAATCACTGAGGAGGTTCTCAACGGAAGCGACCTTCTCGGAGAACGACTGCTGCCGATCGGTTCGGGTGTTGAGCTTGAGCGTTGTGTAGAGCCGTGGAGCTCCCATGCCGTGCAACTCAACGTGACAAGCGCGCACACAAGCCATGACCTCCTCCCAGGGGCCTTCGATCGCGGTGCCATTGGGACCCAGCTGATGCTGAAGGCCCGTGGCAGCAATCACGCGTTCACAGGCGGCGATGTAGGGGGAAAGACTGACGCCAACGCCGATCGGCACAACGCAGAGGTCAACACTGACCCACATCAGTCCACCATCACGCTGGATTGGCTCAAGCAACTGACCGGATAGTCGATGGTGCGCCAACTACCGCTGTCGGTTCGCACTTCAACTGCAATTCCCTGCTGTCCCATCGAACATCGAGCCCCTTGTCCAGTGCACCAATCACTGGCCTCGGCGAGGGCCAGTTCCAACGTGTCGTAAGGGGCATCGAGCACCGGATGAGGCTGACCGTCAAGGCCAACCAACCGGTAGCGGGAGCGATGTTTGGCCATCGCGATCCAATCCCGGAAGTGTCACCATCCTCCCATGTTCATGGCCCCGAATCATCCACACACTGGAGCCAGCAACATGGCGGCAACCACATGAGTGAGCAGCTGCAGCAGGCCTACAACAGCTTGATGGCCAAGGCCCCTGGGGCAGCGTTTCAGAAAGCTCGTGCCCTGTATCTCAACAAATATCCACTTCCCCAACCTGACAGCACTGTCCCGCTGCGTCTTTACGTCTGCGAGGAGCAGCTTCAAGAATCCGTTCAGCCCGCCAACGACGGCCACCCGAATCACCGTCTGGCCATTCTCCAGTCACGACCGGGGCAATTGGCCGTGGTGCACTGGCAACAGCCCGATCCCCCTGAGACGGAACAACTCCGCAGCTACCTCCAAAACACCTGGGATCTCAAAACGGACGAACTGAAGATCACGGCCCTCAGCGATCCCTGGTTCCGTGACGGCGGTCATCAGAGCCGATTTGCAGCACCCACGGGGTTGAGCTGGCAACAACAAACCCTATTAACCCTCAAGGAAGAAAAGTAAAAGCAATTCCGCAGTTCGCGCCAAGCCGCCGCAAGGCACCGCTAGCGAACAGATATACCCCTCTCAGCCAATGCTCACCAAGTACGCCGAACGCTACGTGCTGCGCTCCTGTTCAGCCGGCGGCTATCTCAGCGTCAATGCCGTGGATCAGCGCATCGAACGCCAAACGTCTCCTGACGACGCCTGGATCTTTCACACCCACGAAGGTGCCGTGAACCACGCCCGCTGGATTGGAGAAGTACACGGCGAAACACCGGACGTGGTGAAACTGGATCAATAAAAAGTGAAGCGTTGGTGATCAGCCGTTGATGAAATTGCGCAGGCGACGCGATTCCGAGGCCTGATCCTGCTGAAGCTCCGCTGCTGTTCTGACGCGATGTTCACGCTGCTGTGCCGCAAAGACATCCGCCTCGGTCAAGACGTATCCGCGCTCGGCAGCGAGTGCAAGAAACTGCTCAAGATCCATGGGCTGTGCCAAGGCCTGGGCCAGTCCAGGATCGCTGTCCCGAAGGTTCAGAAATTGATCCAGATCGTCGAGAGACATCACAGCAGCTCTTGTTGGAACATCCCATTCAAGTCAGCATCAGCCTGATTCGGGAGGTCGCATGCTGTTGAAACTGATCAGCTGCGGCAGCCTCGCTCTTGTGAGTGTTCTTGTCGTAACGCTGCTGAAGGGATTGCAACAGCAGGATCAACGCATCCATGCGCTGCAAGAACGGATCCATCAGCTGGAGCAACAAACACCAGACCATGCCCACAGCGACCTGCTCAGCCAACAGATGGGCTTGATGCAGGAACGCATGGATGCCTTTGCGGCCATGCGCACGTCCATCAACTCATCCCTTCACAGCATCCCCGCTGGCATTGGGCAGGATGAAGCGCTGCAACAGCACGAATAGCAATAGAACCGGAAGGATTGACACCACCGATCCGGCCGCAACGATCCGCCAATCCAGTGAAAAGCTGCTGGACAGCTGCTGCAGCCCCAAAGGGAGTGTGTAAAGCGATGGGTCGTCAAGAATCACCAGAGGCCAGAGAAAATCACTCCAAGTGCCGATGAAGACAAACATCGCCAGGGTGATGAGATCAGCTTTGGCAGCCGGGATCATCACGTTCCACCATTCCCCCAAGCGACTGCAACCGTCGATCCGTGCCGCCTCCTCGAGTTCCTTGGGAACGCCAAGAAAGCTTTGGCGCAGGAGATAAAGACCAAAAGCGGTGGCCGCCTGGGGGATCACCAAGGCCAGCAGGGTGTTGCGCAACCCCAACTGAACCATCAGCAGATACAGCGGAATCATCACCACCTGAAAAGGAATCAGGATCGTGGCCACCACCAAGCCCAGCACCAAGCCTCGGCCGGCGAAGCGCAACCTGGCCAAGGGGTAGGCGGCAAGGGAGCAGAACAGCAGGTTGGCCAGCACCGCCAGGCCACTCACCACGGTGCTGTTGAACAGATAGGTGGTGAGGGGATTGTCTTGAAACAGCCGGACGTAGGCATCGAAGCTCGGCTGGGCGGGCAACAACGCCGGCGGACTGCTGAAGATGTCTTCCGCCGGACCCTTGAGCGAGGTGCTCACCAACCAGAGCAACGGCGTGAGCACCAGCAGCGCAAGAAGAATCAGCAGCACCAGCTGAACAGCCCGGGCGGTGGAGGTGCGCATGGGGTCGGCTCTAGAGCGTCGGTCGGGTCTCCAGAACAACAGGATCCTTCTGCGGATGCAATGACTGGCGCTCCTCACCGGCCACCAGGCGATTAAGAGCATTCACAAAAGCCATCGCCGCTGCCACCACCACATCGGTGTCGGCAGCGTGGCCGGAATAGAGCGCACCGTTGCGTCGCAGGCGGATGGTCACATCGCCCATGGCATCGATGCCCTCGGTCACCGACTTAACCGAAAACTCGATCAATTCATTGGGCACACCCGCCAGATCGTTCAAGGCACGACAGACGGCATCCACAGGACCGGTGCCCACCGCCGAGCCTGTGGTCTCACTGCCCTCTTCATCGAGGAGCGTGACGGTGGCGGTGGGGCGCAGGCTGCTTCCGCAGCTGACCTGAACCAGCTTCAACTGGAAGCGGGCTTCAGGCTGCTGCACCTGTTCGCTGACAATCGCCTCCAAATCACGGTCTGTGATCTCCCGCTTGCGATCAGCGAGTTCCTTGAAGCGAGCAAACGCCTCATCGAGATCCTCACGGGTGAGGTCGTAGCCCAGCTCCTCCAGACGGGCGCGAACGGCACTACGACCGCTGAGCTTGCCGAGAGAGATGCGGTTGTCAGACAACCCCACGGTCTTGGCATCGATGATTTCGTAGGTCAGGCGGTTCTTGAGCACGCCGTCCTGGTGAATGCCGGATTCATGGGCGAAGGCGTTCGCACCGACGATTGCCTTGTTGGGCTGAACAACCATCCCGGTGAGATTCGAGACCAGCCTGGAGGTCTTGGTCAGCTCTTCGGTGCGTACGGCCGTCAGTGGCGTAGGGCTTTCCTCATCCCGTCCGAAGAACGGGTTGTAGTAGCGACGCCGCACATGCAACGCCATCACCAACTCCTCGAGGGATGCATTGCCGGCGCGTTCGCCAATGCCATTGATCGTGCATTCGAGCTGACGGGCGCCGTTCTTGACCGCTTCGAGGAAATTCGCCACCGCCAGACCGAGATCGTTGTGGCCATGCACCGAGATCACGGCATCGGCGATGTTGGGCACGTGCTGATTGATGCCCGCGATCAGAGCACCGAACTCCGACGGCGTGGTGTAGCCAACGGTGTCGGGAATGTTGATCGTGGTGGCACCCGCAGCAATCGCCGCCTCAATCACCTCGTAGAGGAACTCCGGATCACTTCGCCCTGCGTCTTCACAGGAGAATTCAACGTCTTCCACAAGCGAGCGGGCATAGCTCACCATCTCGGGAACGATGCCCAGCACATCGGCACGGCTTTTGCGCAGTTTGTGCTCGAGGTGAATGTCGCTGGTGGCAATAAAGGTATGAATGCGGCGACGCGGCGCCGGTGCAACCGCATCGGCGCAGGCCTTGATGTCTGCCCTCGATGCCCGGGCCAGACCGCAAATAATCGGACCGTTGTCCCCACCGACCTGCTGGGCGATCCGCTGCACAGCGGCAAAATCACCGGGACTGGCGAAAGGGAATCCAGCCTCGATCACATCCACGCCGAGCCGAGCCAGCTGCTGGGCGATGGCCAGCTTCTCCTCAAGGTTGAGGCTCGCCCCCGGAGACTGCTCACCATCCCGCAGGGTGGTATCAAAAATCAGGACGCGACCGGGGTCCTTGGCCATGGAAGGGGCTCCAGCGGAGGTCTTAGTCGGAATGACTATGAGTTAACTCATCTTAGTTCAGGCATGGAGATGGAATCGGATTAAATTCAGCCACCGTTTGGGCTTGTTCGTGACCAAAGGCGCTGTCGCCCTGGTGTTGCATGCCCATCTGCCCTACGTGCGATCGGCAAAACCAGGCTCTCTGGAAGAGGACTGGTTTTTCCAGGCACTGATTGAGTGTTACCTGCCCCTGCTCGAAGCGCTGGAACAGGCCAGCGCAGACCCAGAGCAACACCCCAAACTCACCATCGGCTTATCGCCGACGCTGCTATCGCTGCTGAGTGATCAAGACCTCAAGCAGCGCTTTCCCCAGTGGCTGAACGAGAGGCTCGCGCTGCTGCCGAAGGCGGATCCTGCGCTCCGCGATGGCGCCGAGCATCTGGCGGCGGCCATCAAGCGACACAAAGCGGCATGGCAGGACTGCGATGGTGACTTGATCCAGCGTTTCGCAGCCCTTCAGCGCCAGGAGGTGGTCGATCTACTCACCTGCGGCGCAACCCATGGCTACCTCCCCCTGCTGCGCCATCACCCGGAAGCGGTGCGCGGTCAACTGCGCACCGCGGTGCGGGAACACCAGCGCCTCGTCGGGGAATCGCCTCTGGGGGTCTGGTTGCCTGAATGCGCCTATTACGAAGGGCTGGATCGCTGGATGCGCGATGCCGGGCTCCGCTATGCCGTGCTGGACGGCCATGGGCTGCTGCATGGCCGGCCCCGGCCCCGCTACGGGGTGTACGCCCCGATCTGCAGCCGTAATGGGGTGGCCTTCTTCGGGCGTGACAGTGATGCAACCCTGCCGGTTTGGTCCGCCAAGGACGGTTACCCCGGCGATCCCCACTACCGGGAGTTCCATCGCGATCTGGGCTGGGACCTGCCCATCGAAGAGCTGAAGCCACTGGGCCTCGACCAACCGCGCCCGCTCGGCATGAAGCTGCATCGGGTGACCGATCACAGTGCACCGTTGGACCGGAAACAGCCCTATGAACCGGGGGTGGCGGCTGAACGGGTGAAAGAGCATGCAGCCGATTACCTCCAGGGCCGCCGGCGGCAGCTGGATCAGCTCGACCGTGCCATGGATGTGTCCCCACTGCTGGTGGCCCCCTTCGATGCCGAACTCTTCGGCCACTGGTGGTTTGAAGGGCCAGCATTTCTGAGCCAGCTGTTTCAGCAGGCTCCTCAGCAGGGGGTGAGCTTCACCCGGCTGCGCGACGTGTTGAACAGCGTTGGCCAGCTCCAGCTCTGTGACCCCTCCCCCTCAAGCTGGGGACAAGGGGGCTATCACGACTACTGGCTGAACGACAGCAACGCCTGGATCATCCCGGAGTGGGAACGGGCCAGCGCAGCAATGGTGCAGCGCTGCAGCCGCGGGGTGGGCAGCGAGCAGGCCATGCAGTGGCTGCAGCAGGCCGCGCGAGAACTGTTGCTGGCGCAGTCCTCCGACTGGAGCTTCATCCTCCGGGCCGGCACCACCACCGAACTGGCCAGAGACCGGGTTCAGCGACACCTGGGTCGCTTCTGGCAGCTGATGCAGGCGATCGACGGCAGCATCGAACTGGCAGAGGGCTGGCTCGAAGAGGTGCAGATGGATGACCGCCTGTTCCCGCTTATTCAGCCATTAGACTGGGCCAAAATCGCTAATTAAAATTTCATTAGCAATAGAACCCAAGCTTTAATCTCAGACTTAATTATCGCGCACAAACTCATCCAACAAAGCACTATTATTTCTGGAAAATGAAGGCCAACAACCAAGGAAAAGATGGCATCAATTGAAGGTCGAATAATCAGCCTCATTGAGGCAAAGTCGCGGCAACAGAATATTTACAATAACCTAAAAAGTTTAAAACAATTTCATAATTACCAATTCTTCACAGCTATCCGCGGATCAGACAGAAAACTCGAGAGGCGAGGACTCAGCAAAGGAGAACATGGTCTCTGGCAATCTGTTTTGAGCATTTTAGATGACACCAAAAACATCAAGGGCAACTATATTCATTTACTAGAAGACGATGCTGTAATTAGCGATCAATTCTTTCGATGGGCAGAGAATCTACCCGTCAAAGCCGGAACCGCGCATATTTATTTCACAGACATGTGGGTCGGCAAACAGAATTTTAGCCAGCTCAAATCAATTTCAACTGAGGCTAAAAAATCTAACAAAATATTCTTAGTCAAGGATAAGGGCTATAGCGGCTGCACCTCTTCATGGCTCATCCATAAAGACCATATACCCCATGTAAGATCGCTTCTAAAGCATGGATTCCAAGAAGCCTCCAGAGCAAGAATCCCAATCGACAATTTCATTCGCAGTCTTATATACAAAGGACAGATACGGGTAAAAATATCGCTACCATTTTTGACCAGCATTTGCCTCAAAGATCAATATAAAAGCTCTATTCAGGACTCCAGCACTGAATCAATTTTAGCAACACGTCTATTCGAATGCTTCCTCCGCCGCAGGCTGAGCGTCCTTAGCAGACCACAAGACCTCAAGGCTCTACAGTATGTTTTAAATGCATTTATGACTACGAACGAAATAGACGACTGGATTGAAGAAATCCTTATACCCTTCTTCGAAAGAAACAACAAGTATCGATACACAGTAGACACAAGATTAGCCGGCGAACCAAGAAACGAACAATCCTCCCCTCACTAATTTTTGACTTCAGACAACACAACTTCGAAAGTCTTTAAGAGATAAATCATTATTCACCACCGCATTGGATACTTTTTCAAATAGAGCTACGTTTTCATTTAAACGACCTTGAAATAAATGGAAAACCAAGTCTTGATAAATAGTACCTATACCAAAATAACCGTAATTTCCGAGGCTCCACTCCCCTTCAGACGAATAATGATGAAAAAATCTTGGATACCAAGCCCTATACCGCAACCCAATTTCTTCAGCACGCCAGCTTAATTCCTCAGCCACGTCACCTCGCACTGTCGGAGAGCAACTGGGTCGACCCATGCTGATCCATCCAACTCGGCTAATAGCAAGAAACGCTGGAGCAGCAAAAATATGTTGACCGTGATTGATATGGTTGGATGCCTGTGCAAGACCAAGAAAAGATCGGCGATTCGCAGCAAAGCCAATTGCACTCCTTACAGCTTCGCGCTTTAAAGGAAAACAATCATTATCAACAAATAATATAACATCCGCTTTTGTATCTCTAAGAACCCCATCCATCCATTGAGAATGATCTGCACGGAGAGAATGCCGTATCAGTGGAAATCTAAATTTCTCAAAAACTCGATCTTGACACAAGGCCAGCCTAGGTTCGCTATCCGGCCACGACAATGAATGAATTTCGGCAGAGATCTTTGCCAAAAACAAATTACCTATTCTAAAGAAAATATATCAGCCGAGAAAGGTCTCAGCTCTATTGATTAAGAAGATAAATGAATTGACATGCATCAAAAATATTTGCATCCACAAAATGAGCTAATGATTTGTTCGAACCCAGGTCGGCGATTGAGCTGGGGCCGCCCCCAACACCAACCCCCGCCGCAATTCCCAGGGCGAAAGGGCAAACAAGCGCAGCATCACTCCCATCAAGCGCGGCAGCGGCAGGGTGTTGGTGAGGAAACCAAACCAGTCGTCCCGCGGCAAGGAAAAGAAGGTGGCGAAGTGGGTGCGCAACAACGCTTCGTTGAATCCCATCAACCGGCCCAGCCCGAACTGATAGAGCTGATGGCGTAGCACCAGTTCCAATGGCCAGAGCGCCTGCCATCCCCGTTGCGCCAAGGCCGCTGATCCCAGGGCGGGATTGGCAAGGGCTTCGGCAATCGCCTGGGCCAGATCAGGGCCCCGCCGCAGCAGCGATCCCACCATGTAGCCCGAAGCCGGATGCACCATGCTCGCCGCTCCACCGAAAGCCAGCACCGGCTGACTGCGATCGGGCAACGGCAGGTTCATCGGGAAGAGGCAGAACTCTTCATGGATCACCTCGGTGATCTCCACGCCCCGCTGATCCAAGCGCTGCTGCAGCCGTTGCTTGAGCACCTCGTAGGGAACACCCGGTGCCAAAGCGAGTGAGGTTTCTTCCACGAAGAACACCCCATCACCAAAATCCATCGCATAGAGAAAGGTGGGCGGTTCACGGCGCTGCGCTTCGCTGAGGTGATTGCAGCGGTAGTCCATCAACACAAAGCGACCTGGCTCGATCGGCGGTTTAGAGAAGCGCCCCACCACGCCGTAGGCCGCCTGGCCCGCCACCGGCCCCTGATCGGGGCGGCGAATGTGGGGTGTGCGGGAGCCGGAGGCATCGATCACCAAGCGCGCCGTCAACGTGGTTCCCGATGCACAGCTGACGCTGGTTGTTGGTCCACTCACCTCCACACGTTCTGCGCTGTCCTGACGCCATGTCACCCCTTGAGCCCGCGCCAGCCAGTAGTGCTGTAAGGCAGCCCGATCGAATAATCCGTAGTCAATTCCATGGCCATAGCTCTGATCCTGAGCCGTTGTGCCGCCTGCGCCGAAATAACTGACGGTGTCTTTCCAGCGGTGCTCCAGCAGCTGCTCGAGCCCCACCGCTTTGAGTTCATCGGCCCAGATGCCGTAGGTGTTTGGCCAAGGAGCGTCGACCGGTTCGGGAGCGATGCCGGCAACAGCCACTCCCCGTTGATTCAGTTCAGAAGCGATGCAAAGGGCGGCAGGACCGCCCCCCAGCACCAGCACATCCACCGGCTCAGCCAAGGTCAGCTGTCCTGCGCGTCTGATCCGGTGTCTTCCGATGCAGTGGTGTCGTCGTCAGCAGATTCGTCTTCAGCTTCTGGCGGCACCAGCACCACCTTGAGCAGCCGGTCACCTTTGTCCAGCTTCTGTAGACGAACACCCGTGGCAGCCCGCGACTGCTGGGGAATGGCATCGGCGCTGGTGCGCACGATCACCCCCTTCTCGCTGACGAGGAGCAATTCCTCACCGGCACCGAGCACGCTCAGGCCCACTAGCTGATCGGCCTCGGTGCGGAACTTCATCGCCCGCAGGCCCATGCCGGCCCGCTTCTGCAAGCGGAATTGCGTCACCGGCACCCGCTTGCCCAGACCCGAAGCCGATGCCACGAGCACCCAGGGCCCCTCGGTGGCGGCATCCTCTTCTTCCTCTGCGCTGGCGGCCACCTGATCGGCGAGTTCCACCGGAAGCACATCCATGCTCACCAGGGCATCGCCATCGCGCAGGTTCATCGACCGCACGCCGCGGGCCGTACGGCCCAGGGGCCGCAACTCCTCATCACTGAGGCGGAAGTGGATGGTCATCCCGGCTTTGGAGCCGATCAAGACGCTGTCGCCGGGCACCGCCAGGCGCACCCAGGTGAGGGCATCGCCTTCCTCCAGGTTGATGGCGATCAGACCATTGGAGCGGATGCTGCTGAAGGCCGAAAGGCGGGTGCGTTTGATGAAGCCACCTCGCGTAAGCATCAGCAGATCGGTGTCGTCGCTGAACTCCGACACCGGAATCAACGTGGTGATCGCCTCTTCCCGGGGAATCGGCAACAGCTGCACCACCGGGGTGCCCTTTGCCGTGCGGCTGCACTGGGGCACGCGGTAGGCGGGAAGCGCGTACGACACACCGCGGTCGCTGAACAGCACCAAGGTGTCGTGGTCGTTGCAGCTGATGAACAGCTTCACCGCATCCTCACCCTGGCTGCGGGTTCCGGCCTTGCCGCGGGTGCCGCGGCTGGTGGCCTCAAATTCGCTCACCGGCATCCGCTTGAGGTAACCGGTCTCAGTGAGCAGCACCACCGAACGCTCATTGGCGATCAGATCGATGTCGGAGAGCCCACCGCCGAGGTCAAGGATCTCCGTGCGACGAGGGATGGGGTAGCGCTCCTGCAGCTGACCGAGCTCGTCCTGGATGATGCCGAACACCCGCTCACGCCGGCTAAGGATGTCCTTGTAGTCGGCGATCTTGGTGACCAGATCCTCGTGTTCAAGACGGATCTTGTCGGCTTCAAGGGCGGTGAGACGACGCAGCTGCATCTGCAAAATCGCGTCGGCTTGGATGTCCGAGAGGCCATGGCGTTCCTGCAGCTGTTGGCGTGCAGTTGCCGTATCGGGAGCGGCCCGGATCAAGGCAATGATCGGGTCCAGCTGATCGAGGGCAAGCAGCAGGCCCAGCAGGATGTGGTCGCGCTCTTCGGCCTTGCGCAGCAGGTAGCGGGTGCGGCGCTCAATCGTCTCGACCCGGAAGTCGAGGAACACCTCGAGCATCTTTCGCAGGGTGAGCAGGATCGGCTCGCCGTTCACCAGCGCCAGCATGTAGGCACTGAAGTTGGCTTGCAGAGGGGTGAGCTTGAACAGGTTGTTCAGCACCACCTGCGGGTAGGCGTCACGGCGCAGTTCCACCACGATCCGCATGCCATCGCGGTCGCTTTCATCGCGGATGTCGGAAATCCCTTCGAGCTTTTTGTCGTTAACCAGCTCGGCGATGCGCTCAATCAGTGCCGCTTTGTTGGTTTGGTACGGAAGTTCCGTGATGATCACGGCATCGCGATCGGGGCGCCCCGGCACCTCAAGCGTTTCAATGTTTGCCACGCCGCGCATCGTCACCGAGCCGCGGCCACCCAGATAGGTGTCGCGGATGCCATCACGACCGAGGATTTGACCGCCGGTGGGGAAATCGGGGCCAGGGATCAGCTGGATTAACTCCTGATCGGTGATCTCCGGGTTCGCGATCAACGCGAGCAAGCCATCAATCAGCTCATTGAGGTTGTGGGGCGGAATGTTCGTCGCCATGCCCACGGCGATGCCCGCCGAACCATTCAGCAGCAGTTGCGGGATCCGGGCGGGAAGCACGGTTGGCTCCTGCTGGGAACCGTCGAAATTGTCGGCGAAATCAACCGTCTCAGCCTCGATGTCCTCCAGCAGGCTGTCGGTGGTCAGCGCCCGCAACCGCGATTCGGTGTACCGCATGGCGGCCGGTGGATCGTTGTCCACAGAGCCGAAATTGCCATGCCCATCGATGAGGGGCATCGACATGGAGAAGTCCTGGGCCATCCGCACCAGGGCGTCGTACACAGCGGTGTCGCCGTGGGGGTGATATTTACCGAGCACCTCGCCCACCACACGGGCGCATTTGCGATATGGCCTGTCGCTGGTGAGGCCCAGCTCATACATCGCGTAAAGGATCCGTCGATGCACGGGCTTGAGACCATCGCGGGCATCGGGCAGCGCCCGGCCCACGATCACACTCATCGCATACTCCAAATAGGAGCGCGACATCTCGTTGCGTAGGTCCGTCTGAATAATCCGATCGTCGGAACCGCCAGGACCGCCGCCGACAGGCCCCACAGAATCCGTCATACGTGCATCAGACGTCCTTTAACAGTCTATCTCGGACAGTGGAAGCAACAGGAAAACTCCGGATAAAATCCCAACCGCTTTGCACTGACGTGATGGGTCCTGTCGACGAGCCTCGCCCTGAAGCCGAAACCCCAGGCAGCGACCCCACGCCAACTCCTGCTCCTACTCCCGTCAATAGTCCGGAGCCAGCACCAACACCTGAGCCCACGCCAGCACCGGCACCAACCCCCGCGCCTACGCCGGACCCTGTGATCGCGTCCACCGTCTCCATCCCTGCGCAGGACGCTTCAGATCAGGACGGCTCAGATCAAGACGGAGGTGAATGGGAGCTGCTGGTGGGCAAGGCCAAAGCCTGGGTGGAGCAGAACGATCTTGCTCAGCTCTGGACCAAAGCCCAGTTGCCGCTGCGGGTGATTGGAGGGTTGATTGCCTTCGCCCTGGTGGCGAAGGTGTACTCCGGTGTGCTCAACACCATTGACAGCCTTCCTCTGGCTCCAGGCCTTCTTGAGCTCGCCGGCCTGATCTGGTTGATGAATTTTGCTCTTCGCAACTTGATCAGGAACAGCGACCGGGACAAATTCATCACGGCCACCCGGTCAACCTGGAGCCGTATCACGGGCCGCTCGAGCTGAAGCGATCATCCCGATTGGTAGCTTGATCAGACTTCATTAAGTCGCGCGGTGGACATTCAGCTCGGACGCTCAAAGACCGTTCGCCGGGCCTACGGAATCGATGAAATCGCTCTGGTGCCTGGGGGTCGCACGGTTGACCCCGAGGTCACAAACACCCGTTGGAAACTCGGGGGCATCGAGCGGGAGATCCCCATCATCGCCAGCGCCATGGACGGCGTGGTGGATGTGGACATGGCCGTCCGTCTGTCCCAGCTCGGCTCCCTTGGCGTTCTCAATCTGGAGGGGGTGCAAACCCGATATGAAGACCCCAACCAGGTTCTGGATCGCATCGCAGCCGTCGGGAAGGACGAATTCGTCCCACTGATGCAGGAGATCTACAGCCAACCGGTTCAAGAAGTACTGATCCGCAAACGCATCCAAGACATCAAGGCCCAAGGAGGCATTGCCGCCGTGAGCGGAACCCCGGTAGCTGCTCTGCGTTTCGGCAAGGCCATCGCCGAAGCAGGAGCCGATCTGTTCTTTGTGCAGGCCACCGTGGTTTCGACGGATCACATCGGTCCTGAAGGCCAGGAGACCCTTGATCTAAAAGCCCTCTGTCGCGACATGGGCGTCCCCGTGGTGATCGGCAACTGCGTCACCTATGACGTAGCCCTGCAACTGATGCGTGCTGGTGCGGCGGGCGTGATGGTGGGAATCGGACCGGGTGCCGCCTGCACCTCCCGCGGCGTTCTCGGTGTCGGAATTCCACAGGCAACAGCGGTTTCAGACTGCGCGGCCGCCAGGGCCGACTACGAAAAGGAGAGCGGTCGCTATGTACCGATCGTTGCTGACGGTGGCATCGTGACCGGTGGTGACATCTGCAAATGCATCGCCTGCGGGGCCGACGCGGTGATGATTGGATCGCCCATTGCCCGTGCGGACGAAGCCCCCGGCCGGGGCTTCCACTGGGGGATGGCAACGCCAAGCCCAGTGCTGCCTCGTGGCACCCGCATCAATGTTGGGAGCACAGGAAGCATCGAACGCATTCTCCGCGGCCCTGCCAAGTTGGACGACGGAACCCACAACTTGTTGGGGTGTCTCAAAACATCCATGGGAACCCTTGGCGCCCGGACCATCGAAGAAATGCAGCAGGTCGAGGTGGTCGTTGCGCCTTCATTGCTGACGGAAGGGAAGGTTTACCAAAAGGCCCAGCACCTCGGGATGGGCAAATAGAGCAGAGCTAGGCTGAAGCGTGTGCGGGCTTAGGCCCACACACTCCTCACACCCCCCAGCCCGGCGCGATCGGGCTTTTACTCTTTATGGAGAGCGACTGTCACAAGTTCCCTTCTTGACAGGGAAGGGGCGTGTTTTCGCTCGAAACGGTTGCTAAATTCTCCCTAAATCTTCCTGCTCATATGTCTAGCGCCGCTGCCGTTACCGATGCTTCCTTCGAGCAGGACGTACTCCAGAGCGACGTGCCGGTTCTTGTCGACTTCTGGGCGCCCTGGTGTGGACCCTGCCGGATGGTGGCTCCGATCGTCGAGGAAATTGCCAAAGAATTTGACGGACAGATCAAAGTCTTCAAGCTCAACACTGACGAAAATCCCAACGTCGCCAGCCAGTACGGAATCCGCAGCATTCCAACCTTGATGGTGTTTAAGGGCGGCCAGAAGGTCGACACGGTTGTGGGCGCTGTTCCCAAGGCAACCCTGTCGGGCACCATCTCCAAATACCTCTGAATCTGTCTCCAGATCGGAGAGATCGGTTGAGTCTGAACCTCGGGTTGATCGATTACGGCATGGGCAATCTCCACTCAGTGGAGAAGTGCCTAGAGCGTCTTGGTGAAAGCTGCAGGCTGATCAAAGACGCTGACCAGCTCGATGGCATTGATGCTCTGATCCTTCCTGGGGTAGGGGCTTTTGATCCCGCCATGGCCAACCTCAGGGCCACAGGGCTAGTGCCCCACTTGCTGCGCTGGGGTCATGACAATCGCCCCTTGCTTGGGATCTGTCTCGGCCTGCAGCTGCTGTTCGAACACAGCGACGAAGGAAGCGATCCCGGCCTCGGTCTCCTGGCCGGAAGGGTGAAACGTCTCCCCCGTGGCAGCGGCGAACGGATCCCCCACATGGGCTGGGCCCCGTTAAGGCATCACGGCAATTGCCCACTGCTCAACAGCGAAATCCCCTCTGAATGGGTGTATTTCGTCCATAGCTACGCCGCAGTTCCCACCGATCGGAATGACTTGAAAGCCACGGCCGCCTTCGGCGATCAGGAGGTCACTGCTGTTGTCTGGAAAGGCCGGTTGGGAGCCTGTCAGTTCCATCCGGAGAAGTCGTCAGATGCCGGAGAACAAATGCTGCGACGCTGGTTGACCTGGCTGCAGCGCGGGGCCGAGCCCATCCGATGAGCGGTGGCGGGCAACTTCGGCTCAGCGGCGGTCGACGTCTGCAAAGCCCTGGAGGACGCGCCACAAGACCCACCACCTCCCGAGTCCGTGAGGCGGTGATGAACATCCTCGCGCCGCGCTTGCAAGATTGCCGCTGGCTGGATCTATGCAGCGGCAGTGGGGTGATGGGCTGCGAGGCGCTGCAACGGGGTGCACGCTGCGTGGTGGCCGTCGACCAAGACCCGCAGTGCATCCGAATCACTCGCGCCAACCTCAGCACGGTTGCAGCTGGTTGTTCACCGACGCCCGAAGTGCTCACAGAACGTCGAGAACTGATCGGATGGCTGCGCAGAGGATGGAGCAAAGACCCCTTCGACATCGTCTACTTCGACCCTCCCTACGACCAAGGCCTCTATGAACCGGGCCTTGATGCGATCGCCCAAGGGAATTGGCTTCACCAGGACTCTCTAGTGGTTTGCGAACACAGATCAAACCTGAATCCCGTACCGGGCTCAGGCTGGTCTGTTCTTGATCAGCGCCGCTACGGCATCAGCGGCGTGCTGCTGCTCAGCCCCCCAGAGCGCTGCCACCGCGGCGGTACTGGTTCCAAGCCGCCACAAACAGACCCATCAGGGTGACGGGAATCAAACCAAGAACGATGCCGCAGAGCAGAGGTTCGATCATGGTGTCGCGTCAGCAATCAGAATTGAGCAGAATTCTCTCATTGGAACTCAAGGTCTGTGGTCCAGCCGTCACGAATTGCGGCCGAATCAGCATCAGCTGATTCGGCCGATCGAGGGCGCGGCCTGATCGCCGCTCTTGTGGTCTCGGCCGCGACCGCTTGCGTCGTACTGGTGCTCTGGGTTCTTGGGAGTGCCCAGCGAGATCCCTACATCAAGGCCAGCCTTGAACTGCAAGGTGCCGTTGACCACGGCGGCCAGCTGTTCCGCATCAACTGCGCGGGCTGTCACGGTCTTGCCGGCCAAGGACTGGTCGGACCTTCTCTGCAGGGCGTCAGCAACAACGTGAAGGACCCAGCCTTGGTTCACCAGATCATCAGCGGCGACACACCACCCATGCCGAGTTTTGAGATGGAGCCGCAATCGATGGCCGACCTACTGGCCTACCTACACACACTCAGCTGAGCCGGTGCCTTGAACGCCGTCGTTGTGCTGGTCGAGCCTGCCGGCCCTCTGAACATTGGAAGCGTGGCCAGGCTCTGCGCCAATTTCGGTGTGAGCGAACTGCGGCTCGTTGCCCCCCGCTGTGACCATCTCTGCGAGCAGGCCGTGCAAATGGCTGTTCACGGGCAATCGCTGCTTGACGCCGCAGCGGTGTTTCCTGACTTACTCACAGCCATCAACGACTGCCGACGCGCCGTAGGCAGTTGCGGACGTCTGGACCACGGCGAAATTCCTCTACAAGATCCTGAACAGGCGCTTGGATGGCTGTTGGCCAGCGATGGCAGCGCATCCAGCGCAAAGGCGCCCGTGGCCCTCGTGTTCGGGAGGGAGGACCGCGGCCTTAGCAACAGTGAGCTGAGGCTCTGCCAGAAAGTTCTGTGTTTACAGAGCGGTGAGGCCTATCCCTCCCTGAATCTGTCCCATGCCGTGGCTGTGGTTCTGCATGAGTTAGCCCGACTCAACAGTGCGGAGACAGAAGCTCGCAGCATCGCCCCCCCATCACCTGACCCGGCAGCCGCAAAAGCGCTGTCAGCGTTGCTGGACGATGCAACAGACCTCCTGCTGGAGGCGGGTTTTCTGTTGGAGCACACCGCCTCAGCGCGCATGGCCAAAGTGCAGGATCTGCTGCAACGCGCGACGGTGCGCGCCGAGGAAGTGGCTCTCCTGCGGGGCATGGTGCGCCAACTGCGCTGGGCCATCCGCACCGAGCGCCCCTAATCTCTGCCGCATAGTCACGGCTGAAAGGTTGACCAACAGTCGTTCTTCACGTCGCTCCGCAAGCTGGGGAGGGCCGGCTCGGCTCATCCTGCGTCTTGTGTTGATGGGAGTCGGCCTGGGACTGCTCACAGGCACGGGCCTCAGACTCCTGGCACCGCGCGTGCAGCAGCAGGAGATTCCACTGCCCAGCTGGCTGGCCGATCAAGCGGTGATCACAACGCTGCTCGGTGAAGCCGTGGAGCCCCAAACCATTGAGGAGGCCTCGAAAGACAAGAAGCTTGCGCCGGCAGCAGCGAAGGTCCTTAAGCAGGCACGATTTGCCCCAAAGCAGGAAATCAAGGCCTTGTCCCAGCGCTGGGTGGAACTGGCCAACCAACAGACCGATCTGCAGGCCAGCGCCTACATGCTCGTCCTGGACGACGGTCGCTTTGCAGCCATGCAGGCGGAGCGCCCCATGCCAGCCGCCAGTTCGATCAAGACACCGATCCTTCTGGCAGTGCTGGAACTGCTGGACCAAGGAACGCTTCAGTGGAACGAGCCCCTCACGCTGACCCAAGAGCTGGTGGGTGGAGGCGCCGGATGGATGGCCTCCCGACCGCTGGGCAGCCGCTTCCCCACCTATGAGGTCGCCACAGAAATGATCCGGGTCAGCGACAACTCCGCCACCAATCTGATGATTGCCAGGGCAGGGGGAATGGAGCAGATCAATGCCCGCTTTCAGGCGCTGGACCTCCCAGCAACCGTTGTAAACAACTGGCTGCCGGATCTCGATGGAACCAACACCACAAGTGCACGGGATCTAAGCCGTGCCATCGCTTTGGTGGATAGCGGCGAGGTCCTAGGTCCCCGAAGCCGGGATCTATTTCGCGAGGTGATGGGGACGTCAGTCACCAACACCCTTCTACCCACGGGCTTGATGCGCGGCCTGGGTGGTGCTCAGGGTGCACCCGACGACAGCCTGGCCCGCAAGGGATACCGCGTCTACAACAAAACCGGTGACATCGGACTTGCCTACGCCGATGCCGGTCTGATTGAACTGCCGGACGGCAGACGCGCTGTGGCGGGATTTCTGGTGAAAGGCCCCTTCAACGACCCCAGATCCACGGAACTGATTCGTCAGCTATCCGCCGCCATGGCATCGCATCTGAAACCCAACCCTGCCCCTCCAAAACCATGAAGCTCGCCGCTCTGTTCTCCGCCGCTTGGGTGAGTGTTGCGGCGATGCCCGTCTCTGCAGAGGTGATTGAGCGTCAGCAGAGCGTTCGCCCCTTACCGGGAGCCCTCGACAGCGTGTTGATGGTGAACGACAACAACCCCGAACTCATTCAGAACGACGGCATCCTGATTTCAACATTTCCAGATGGGGATGCAGCGTCCGTTCCCGTTGTGCTCAACGGCCGCTTTGACCTGTTCAGCCACCACGTCTATGCCGGTGATGCGGAAGGCAGTCCAACGTCGACTCTATGGCTGGCGGTTCTGGCGGCTCCCCTGGAAGACGCTCCGGTGACCCTGCAGCTGCTCTCGGGAAGCACCTCACTATCTCAAGCGACGGAACCAGGCCAAACCCAAGCTCCCTTCCTCCCTTTGCCGAGCCTGATGCAGGAGACCACCGAGGTTGTGGCCGCTGGACCTGGCAGCCGCGTCGCCGGAGATCTGTTGGCAAGTCGAAGCGCACCGGAACTCTCCAGCCGTCGCTGGACCCTTCCTCCAGGCTCACCCACACGGCTGATGCTGTTGCCCATTCCAGTCGCAGGTCTCGACCCACTGCTGAATGGTCGCAATCTGCAACTGCGGTTCCACAGCTCCGCCCCCGTGGCGATAGCCACCCTGGCTGCCCATGGAAACGATGGACAGGCTCCGAACGATCAGCACTGGCTTCAGCTGCTGAAAAGCCGACGCTTGAGCAGCAAGGAGCATCAACCAACCCCACGGGGCAGCAAAGGCAAGATCATCTATTCACGGGTGAGCGGTGTTCAGATCGGCAGCAGCTGGCGGGCGCGCTTAACCGACCCAGGGAGCAATGTTCTGGCCGCACCTAAGGCACCCATTTCATGGCCGATCAGCAGTTTGGAACGCGGAACCCTCGCCACCAAACAGGTTCAAACCGCTGAGCTCGAGAGGTTTTATCCCGGAACAGCCTGGGCCGCCCATGGGAACTACGGGGTGGAATACGACCTCACCCTGCCCCTGAAGAACACCGGTTCAGCCCCTGTGAAGCTGCAACTGTCTCTGGATTCACCCCTCAAAGGCAACAGCCAAACCTCCTTCCTGCGCTTCCGCGATGACCTCAACGGACCGGTCATGTTCCGGGGGCCCATCCAGACCACGGGTCTAGAGGATCCAGAGGGTGTTCCCCAGGGACGTCAGACGCAGCATCTTGTGTTGCGCCAGGGTCAGCAGGGATCGTCCCTGGGACAGGTGATGCTCAAACCAGGGGAAGGCAAGCAAGTGCGCGTTCGCTTGATCTATCCCGCTGATGCCACACCGCCGCAGGTCCTCACCGTGCAGCCTGTGAAACAATCCTGAGCACGCCAACAGATTTGCTCGTGACTGCACCCCGGAAGCGCAGGGTCTTCCCCTTCACTGCAGTGATCGGTCAGGAGGAGATGAAGCTGGCCCTGCTTCTCAACGTGATCGACCCACGCATCGGTGGCGTAATGATCATGGGGGACCGCGGCACCGGTAAATCCACCACGATCCGAGCTTTAGCGGATCTGCTGCCCGACATCGAGGTGGTGGCTGGTGACCCCTACAACAGTTCGTCCACCGATCCCGACCTCCAGAGCAGTGAGGTGAGCGAGCGAATGCAACAGGGGGAAACCCTGAGCACCGAGCCGCGGCAGGTGCCAATGGTGGACCTCCCTCTGGGTGCGACGGAAGACCGTCTTTGCGGCACCATCGACATCGAAAAAGCCCTGAGCGAAGGTGTTCGCGCCTTTGAGCCTGGTTTGCTGGCCAAGGCCAACCGTGGCCTCCTCTACGTGGATGAGGTGAACCTGCTCGACGATCACCTTGTCGACGTGCTGCTCGATTCGGCCGCCTCCGGCTGGAACACCGTGGAACGGGAAGGGGTGTCCGTACGCCACCCCGCTCGTTTTGTCTTGATCGGCTCCGGCAACCCGGAGGAAGGCGAGCTACGTCCCCAACTGCTCGATCGCTTCGGGATGAGCGTTGAGGTGCGCACCGTGCGCGATCCAGAGCTGCGGGTTCAGGTGGTGGACCAACGCACCGCCTTTGACGGTGATCCCGATGGCTTCAGCACAGCTGTGGAGGGAAATCAGAATGCCCTTCAGCAACGCGTGGTGGAAGCTCAGCAGCGCCTGGGCCAGGTAACCATCGACGACGATCTGCGCCTGCGCATTTCCGCCGTCTGCGGTGAGCTGGATGTGGATGGCCTGCGGGGTGACATCGTCACCAACCGAGCCGCCCGGGCCCTGGCCGCCTTTGAGGGGCGCACCGAAGTCAGTGAAGAAGATGTCGCCCGCGTCGCCTCCTGCTGCCTGCGGCACCGTCTGCGTAAAGACCCCCTCGAACAGGTGGATTCCGGTAACCGTGTGGTCAAGGTGTTCTGCAAGGTGTTTGAACGAAGTGAGAGCAGCGATCGCGCTGATTTCGAACTGGCCCTCGCCGCCTGATCCCACCACAATCAGTCCATGCGCATCCTCGGCATCGACCCGGGCCTGGCCCGGGTGGGCTACGGGGTGATCGACATCGACGACGGATGCCAGCGCATGCTCGACTGCGGCATCATCCAGACCGACCCGGGTCGCTCGGATGGTGACCGAATGGTTGAAATCGCTGGTGACCTACGCCAACTCATCCGGATCTGGCGACCGGATCTGGCCGCCGTGGAGAAGTTTTTCTTCTACCGATCGAGCAACACCATCAACGTGGTTCAGGCACGCGGAGTCGTGGTCATGACGCTGGCTCGCTTCAAGATCCCGATGGTGGAATTCCCTCCCATGCAGATCAAACTCGCCGTGGCGGGTTTTGGGCATGCCGAGAAAGACGAAGTCCTGGAGGCGGTGATGCGGGAGTTGAATCTGAATGAACCACCAAGGCCGGATGATGCGGCCGATGCCTTGGCGGTCGCTCTGACAGCGTGGCTGCAGCGATGAGCGCAAAGCAGATGCTGCGCCATCACTTCAGAGAGCAGCGCCAATTGGGAGAGGTTGCCACCCGCGCCATCCAGGAAGCGGTGGTGAACCTGGTCGGCAGGTCAATCTGCGGCAACGGATATGTGGGGATCTACTGGCCCCTACCGGGTGAGGCGGATTTACGTCCGTTGCGTGATGTTCTCCATCCGCCGCTGGCCTTGCCGGTCGCCGATGGCGAAGGAGGACTCATCTATCGGAGCTGGACCCAAGAACCTCTTCAGCCGGATGGCTGCGGCATTCCTGCGCCCGCCGAGGGAGAGGCTCTTCGGCCCGATCAATTGGCGCTGCTGCTGGTGCCGGCGCTAGCGATTGACCGTGATGGAATCCGCCTGGGCTACGGCGGTGGTTACTACGACCGTCTCAGGGCGGATCCCGCCTGGGCCACCACACCAGCCTGGGTGGTGCTGCCCTCGGCCTGCATGGCGACCGAGCTGCTGCCCCGCGATCCCTGGGATCTTCCTTTTACAGGATGGATCACGGAGCAGGGTGCTGGTCGGCCGACCTGACTCACCGCATCATGGGCTCCATTGATCGCCCTTCCATGCTGCGTCTGCTGACTCCACTGGTCCTACTCAGCGCGGTTCTTCAAGGCACGGTTCTGGCTCCCGCCAAAGCCCATCAGATCGAAAGCGCTCTGAACTATCTCGATGGTGATCTGCAACTGAGCAGCAACTTTTCCAACGGGGAACCCACCCAAGGAGCCGTTGTGCGATTGCTCAATGCCGATGGCACCCCGGGGCAAGAACTGGGCCGCACCGATGCAGACGGACGCCTCAGCCTCGATCTCAGCACGGTGGTCAACGGCACCGTCGATCTTCAGGTGGACGGTGGTCCAGGCCACCGCGACTACCTGGAGCTCCCGGTTCACGATGGCGCCGTGAATCTGAACGAGGTGGTCGTGTTCCCCTTCAGCTTGGTGTTAGTGGGGCTGCTGGTTAGCGTGCGACGTCGAAACGACTAAGCCCGCCATGGCCACTAGCACTGGCAGTGATGCCCTCGACCGGATGGTGGAGCGATTGGGCGGCACTGCTGATCCCAAACGCCGCTACGAATACGTGCTCTGGCTGGCAAAAAAGCTTGCTCCTCTGCCGGCAGAAGAGCAAACCGAAGAGATCAAAGTGAAGGGGTGTGTGTCTCAGGTTTTTGTACGGGGCGCCCTGGATGACGGGGTGATGCGCTGGCGGGGAGACTCCGATGCTCTGATCACCAAGGGGCTTCTGGCCTTGTTGATCCAGGGTCTGGATGGGCTGACCCCGGCCGAGGTGCAGGCGGTGGACCCAGCCTTTATTGCTGCAACAGGCTTACAAGCGAGCCTGACGCCTTCGCGCGCCAATGGCTTCCTCAACATCCTTCTGGCCATGCAGGAACAGGCCAGGCAGTTGGAGAACTGAGGCGAAATCACGCCAATACATAGAGTCGCTCAAAATCGTTGCAACACGGATCAGGGAATGGCAGCAAAGGTCGGCGTGGGTCTCCTGGGGCTGGGCACGGTTGGCGGTGGAGTGGCTTCGATCCTCCAGAGTCCAGGAGAACGCCACCCGCTGGTCAATGAACTTGAGCTGATCCGGATTGCCGTCCGCGATCTGAGCCGGCCCCGCCCCGTGGTCTTGGACGAGAGCCTGCTCACCACCGATCCATCGGCGGTGATTCAGGACCCGGCGGTGGACGTTGTGGTGGAGGTGATCGGTGGCCTGGAACCAGCCCGCAGCCTGATCCTTCAGGCAATCGCAGCAGGCAAATCCGTGGTGACCGCCAACAAGGCCGTAATCGCACGCCACGGCCAGGAAATCGCTGAAGCCGCTGCAGCCGCCGGGGTGTACGTGCTGATCGAAGCCGCTGTCGGTGGGGGGATTCCCATCATTGAGCCGCTGAAGCAGTCCCTTGGTGGCAACCGCATCAACCGCGTCAGCGGCATCATCAATGGCACCACCAACTACATCCTCACCCGGATGGCTGAGGAGGGAGCCGCCTACGACGCGGTGCTCAAGGATGCCCAAGACCTCGGGTATGCCGAAGCCGACCCGGCAGCGGATGTGGATGGCCTCGATGCAGCCGACAAGATCGCGATCCTGGCCACCCTTGCGTTCGGCGGCAGTGTGGAGCGCGCCGCGGTTCCCACCGAAGGAATCAGTGGCCTTCAGGGTGTGGATGTGGATTACGCCAACCAGCTGGGCTATGGCGTGAAGCTGCTGGCTGTGGCTGAGCGGATGGCGGCAAGTGGCGATCCGCTGCCGCTCTCTCTGCGCGTGCAGCCGACACTCGTTCCCAAGGACCACCCTCTAGCGGGCGTCAACGGTGTGAACAACGCCATCCTTGTGGAAGGTGATCCGATCGGCCGGGTGATGTTCTACGGCCCTGGAGCGGGGGCCGGCCCGACGGCTTCCGCGGTGGTTGCCGACATTCTCAACATCGCCGGAATTCGCCAGGCCAGCGACGGCCCCGGCAAGGTGGACCCCTTACTGGCCGCGGGGAGCTGGCGGCCCTGCGCCCTGGTCGAGTCAGGCGACATTCGCCAACGCCATTACGTGCGTTTTAAGACAAAAGATGCCCCGGGAGTCATCGGCAATGTCGGCGGCTGCTTCGGCCAACGCAAAGTCTCCATCCAGTCGATCGTGCAATTCAATGCGAGTGACGCCGGAGCCGAGATCGTTGTGATCACCCATGAAGTGAGTCAACGCCAGATGGATGAGGCTCTCGAAGCGATCCAGGCCCTCCCTGAGGTTTTAGGCCTGGCCGCTCACCTCGGCTGCCTCTAGGGAGACCAACAGAACTGGCGGATGGGTCCGGGCATACGTCAGAATGTCAAGAACTTTCACAGCCCAGGTCCGGATCCACGGATTTGTGCACGAAACGGTTCATGCAGAACCTCATCTGTTCGGTCCCGGGTCAAGGCTGCTCTCTGCAGGAGGGGATCAACCCGATGACTGTGCATCAAGGGGATTGCGTCAACCTGGACAGTGATGACAACACGTATCAGGTCATCGGCGTCGATGGCGATCACGATCGCTGCTGGGTCCGTCGCTGGCCTCTTCAAAGAAGCGAGGGTTCACCGGTGTTCGAAATCTCCATGGAGCGGATTCGCCAGGTCGGCTAACTCGCTGTTGAATAGGCCGACCAGTTGATGCCCGAGGCCCTTTGAAGCGCACCGATCGCCCCACGACACGGACGTGCGGTGGGGTGCTCATAGGGCTCGTTCTGGCCCTCGCTCAGATGGGCTGTCAAGCACCACCCCCGAGCACCCGCATCACGGTGGCATCAGCAGGACGAATCAGTTCTCTCGATCCAGCTCAAGCCAGCACCCTCAGTGCAACGCAACTGATCAGCGCCCTGGGGGATTCGCTCTACCGCCTAAAGAGTGATGGATCCCTGGAGCCACGCCTGGCGGCATCGGCTCCAGTCCTGAGTGATGGCGGACGCACCGTCACCATTCCACTGCGCACCGATGTGCGCTTCCACGATGGAACGCCGTTTAACGCCGCAGCCATGGCCTTCAGCCTGCGGCGCTTCCTCAACATTGGAACCCTCAGCTACGTGGTGGGCGATCGCATCGCATCGGTAGAGGAAGCGGACGCTCATACCTTGCGTCTACGCCTCAATCGCCCATCCACTTCACTGCGTGGGTTACTGACGTCCATCAACCTCACCCCCATTTCACCGAAGGCCTACAGCAGTCACCAGGACCGGTTTCTGCACGATCGCTTTGTTGGAACAGGCCCCTACAAGCTGACCCGCTTCAGCGAACATCAGCAAAGGCTGGAACCCTTTGCCCAGTACTGGGGGGAGGCACCACGCAACAACGGGCTGGATCTGATCACGCTGAGCAACTCCACGGCGCTGTATGGGGCTCTGCGCAGTGGCGAGGTGGATCTGCTGCTCTCCGCCTCCATCGACGAAGACCAACGCCATACCCTGCATCAACAGGCCATCGCAGGAGACCTGCACGAGTCTGTTGGCCCGGCGATGGAGATCGGCTACATCACCTTGCTGAGCAATCAGGATCCATTCCAGGACCCCAACCTGAGACGTGCCCTGGCCGTCAGTCTCAACCGAACTGAGATCAGTGAGCGGGTGAGCTACGGCCTCCGCCGTCCGCTTCGGGCGCTCGTGCCCCCCAGCCTTCCCGGCGGAGCCCTGGCCTCATGGCCGAAACACAACCCCAACCAGGCCCGCGAACTGCTCCGGGCTGCTGGCTACTGCAACGGCCGCCCCCTGCGCTTTCCGCTCACCTTCCGCTCCAATGTGCCCGCCGACAAACTGCTAGCCCTCACCTGGCAGGCCCAGGTGCAACGTGACCTCCCCGACTGCCTGGTGTTGGAGCTTGATGGCGTTGAGTCCACAACCATCTACCGCCAACTGGGGGAGGGTGCCTTCAAAGCCGTGATGCTGGATTGGCGTGGCAGCTACCCCGACCCTGAGGCGTATCTGACGCCGCTATTGAGCTGCACATCGGTGCAGGGCGACAACTGTGTCGATGGTGAAGCGGCGATCAGCGGCAGCTTCTGGAGTGCACCGGGTCTGCAGACCACTCTTCTAGAAACCGACACGCTGGTTGGTGACGCACGTCGGAACGCCCTGGATCGCGTGGAACATCTCTCGGCCAACGGTGCCGCCTACATCCCCGTCTGGCTGGATTCACCTCGAGCCTGGGCCCAACTGAACCTCAGCCCTCCAAAATTTGATGGCAGTGGTCAGTTAATGCTCTCTGAACTGGAGCGCCGATTCGAAGGAACGACAAACAACTAATGGGACGTGCCCGAGACCTAGCCCGCTACAGCGCCACCCGCCTCGCTCTGGCGCCTCTGATGTTGTGGCTGATCGCCAGCCTGGTGTTCCTGCTGCTGCGCGTCGCCCCTGGGGATCCGGTGGATGCGGTCCTCGGCAGCCGGGCACCTGCTGCCGCCAAAGCTGCCATGAGAGCTCGGCTGGGACTGGATCAGTCGTTGCTGGATCAGTACCTCACCTATCTCAACGGTTTACTCCATGGAGACCTGGGACAGGCCCTGATCAACCAGGAGCCAGTGCGGACGATCATCGGCAAAACTTTGCCCGCCAGCCTGGAGCTGAGCGTCATCGCACTGGTGATGGCCGCTGTGGTCGGGCTGAGCGTTGGCTTCAGCGGCATCGCCAGACCGGAAGGAACCCTTGATCTTGGCGGCCGCCTTTACGGACTGGGCACCTATGCACTGCCGCCCTTTTGGGTCGCCATGCTGGTGCAATTGGTGTTCGCCGTCAGCTTGGGGTGGCTGCCGGTGGGCGGGCGATTCCCACCCAGTCTTCTTCCCCCTGATGGAAGCGGCTTTTTCCTGCTTGACAGCGCGCTGCAGAGCAACTGGTCAGCCTTCCGGGGCACCGTGCGTCACTTGATCCTGCCCGCAGGAACCCTGGCACTGCTTCTCAGCGGAACCTTCACAACAGCATTGCGTCTGAACCTGCGACGCAACCTGCGCGGCGACTACGTGGAAGCGGCGCGCAGCCGTGGCCTGAGTGAGCGTCAGGTCATCCTGCGCCACGGGCTCCCAAATGCCTTGCTACCAGTGCTAACCATCGCCGGCATCACCGTGGCATCGTTGATCGGTGGAGCCCTGCTGATTGAAGTCACCTTTTCCTGGCCTGGCATCGCCCTACGCCTGCAGGAAGCCATTAACCAAAGGGACTACCCCGTCGTTCAAGGGATCGTGGTGGTGATCGCCGCCTTGGTGGTGCTGGTGAGTGTTGCCGTTGACCTGCTGGTGGCAGCCCTCGATCCGCGCGTGCGTTACTGACCCATCAGTTCCAAAGCCCGCCGACGCTCCAAGCGATGCCACCGCGTCATTGACGTCGAATCCTTGAGGTGGAGGGAATCCTGGCGGGAAGGTCCGGCGCTGAGGGAATTGAGGAAGCCGATGACTTCAAAGGCAATCACCCGTTGCACGCTGAGGGGATTCACCCCCACCAGCTCCTCACCTAGTCGAAAGAGATCGTCACCTTGCGAGGCCGACTCCTGGCCATCCACACGAATCGGCGAGAAGTGACTGGCCCCCTCAACAACAACCACCCTGCTGGCGGGATGCTGCGACAGTCCGACCATAAGAGCCACCTGCTCATCCAAAGCAGGGGTAATTAGATCGAGCGTGCCGCCGACCAGGAGCATGGGAAGTGACAACGCCTGGCTGGAGCGGTGGGGCCAGATCAAACCACCAAAGCTGTTGAGCCCCACCACCGCCCGAGGGAGCGGAAGCATCGCATTGCCTTCGAGCACACGCCCTGCAGCGAGTTCACACTGGAGCAATTCCGAGAGGTTGGTGAGGGGCAAGCCAGCCAACGCCCCTTCACAGCGCTGATCCATCCCAGGCACCACTGCCGCCCCACTGGCCAGCAGCCCTGTTAGGGCTCCCAGGGAGTGCCCTATCAGTACGACCTCCTCTCCGGGGATGTTCAAATCGCCCTGTCGTTGCGCATCCAGCACCGCCTCAAGATCAGCCAGCCGCTGCTGGAGCACCTCAGCGCCATCAAACGACTGACGGCCCTCGAGCAATGCCTGAACGGCAGTGGCATCACTGCCGGGATGTTCAAGCAACACCACAGGCCAGCCCGCCTTCATCAGCGAGCGAGCGAGCCAGTGGAAGTGATTGGGATCCCCGCCAAGGCCGGGCATGATTAAGACCCAGGTCCGATCGTCACGGGGCGACTGGGGGATCCAGCGTTCCAGTTGCAATGGACGCTGACGATGGCCGACGGACAGCGTTGACGGACGGGACCCGTCTGGCGAGGGCGAACGCTCACCTGGGGGGAGAGGCTGCAAACGCGCTTCTTCCAGGCCAAGCGAGTTCATCAGCCTGTGATGTCGCTTTAGTTCCAGCTTCCAGCGATTGGCGGCACCCACGAGCGCATCGAGATCCAGACGCAGCTGCTGGGTTGGCAAAGCCTCCAGCACATCCAATGTCGAAACGGTCTCCTGCTGTTCAAGCAGCAGTTCGAGCGTGGAAAGAACCAACGCACTGTTAATACGCCCTCCGTCTTCCACCCGAATCAATTCCCCCAGCGCATCCAGAAGGGGACCGGCTCCCCAGCTGCTGAGCATCTGACGGCCGAGGCTGCGCCGGGAGAGAACCGGAGCCTTCAGCAGACGAATCAGCCCTTCTTTGCTTTCGGGAGCGAGAAGACGCATCCAGGTGGACAGCTCCGATCGGGAGAACTGCGATGGATCACCCTCTGGTGACCGCACAAAGGCACCGAGTTCCTCAACGGAAACAGGTAAAACCACGCCATCGATCTTGACCTCCACGTGTTCTGTGGAGCGAACAGGCCACGATCCGCCCGTGCTGAGCAGCAGACTGCCCACCAAGCCCATCGCGATGCATCGTCCTGTTAAGCGTCCGCGCAGCAACGCCTGACCCTCTGCGGTGGTGGAACCAGTTTCCATCACCTCTGAGAAATGTCACCCGACTGAGGTTCCTGGCCTCCATCGGTGCAGGCGGAGTGATGTTTATGACACCACTGATCTTTCATGCGATCGATTTCTCTGCGCGTGAGGTT
The DNA here is from genome assembly GCF_023630615.1 of Synechococcus sp. MU1648. Lineage (NCBI taxonomy): Bacteria > Bacillati > Cyanobacteriota > Cyanophyceae > Synechococcales > Synechococcaceae > Synechococcus > Synechococcus sp. MU1648. The sequence continues at coordinate 31,233 of NZ_JAKUHI010000010.1, read as the reverse complement.
GGCAGTGGGCTGGCCGTCTCAGCCCTGATTGGCACAGTGGTGCGTCTTCTGAGCGGTGCACTGCTCGATCGAGGCATCCGTTGCTCGTGGCCAGTCAGGGGCACAACGCTGTTGGCGATTGCTGCGGATCTGATCTTGCTGCAGGCCGACAACTACAACAGCTACCTCGTTGGACAACTTCTTCTCGGTTGTGCAGCTGGGTTGTATTGGCCTGCGATCGAATTGGCCGTTCCCTTGAGTTGCGGAAGCTTGCCTTCAGGCAGGGGGTACGCCCTGGTGCGCAGCGCCGATGCTCTCGGCATCGGCATCGGAACGTTGATCGGAACCGCTGCCGCAACCCTGGGCACCCTGCGAACGGTATACAGCGTTGAGGCGGTGTGCATGGGAGCCGTCTTAGTGCTGATCAGCCTTCATCCGCTCCAAGACGGTCCGCCGTATCGCGACCTCAGCCGTAACAGCCCAGAACCTGGAGATCAACTGCCAACCTCCCGTCTGCCCTGGTTGCTTCCCCTGTTGCCAGTGCTGGTAATCAGTGTGGTGGCCACAGGAATCCTTGCCCTTCAGCAGAGTGCACTTCCCCTGGATTTAGTGCGCGGGGGGCTCTTGAGACCGGCCCTGAGCGAAAGCCATAGCAGTGCCCTCATCGCTCTGCAGTTGACCCTGCTGGTGAGCCTGCAGTGGCCGGTGGGTCGTTGGCTGTCGGAGCGCAGCGTTGCCTTCGGCCTAGGCCTGAGCCTTGCAGGATTCAGTGTTGGCTGCGGTTTGGTCGCTCTTTCGTCCCTTTTTGAAAGCGGAACAGCACTCGTGCTGGCAGCTCTGCTGCCGATGGCGTTCGCCCAGGCAGCGTTCCTTCCCACCGCCACAGAAGCGGTCATTGAAGAGACTCCACCGGAGCACCGGGGTTTGGCCATGGCACTGTTTTCCCAGTGCTTCGCCATAAGCGCCATCGTGGCGCCCCTCGCTGGAGGAGCCTTATTGGATCTTCAGGGCAACGGCCTCGTGCTCTGGTTGTTGATGGGAGGAGCCTGCATTGTCGTGGTACCGACCCTTCGCAGCCTGAAACCGCGGTATCGAGCGACAGCAATCAATGCCGATGGGCACCTCCCTGGGAAAAAGCAACAGCGCATTGATGCCGTGGCAGGCAGTCCAGGCAATCTTCGGTAGCGAAGGCCACCGCCTCTGATCGTGCATTAGCGAGGCGAGAATGAACGCAAGCGAAGGTCGCAGGCCACCCATCGGGCAATCGAAGGATTGAGATCAGCCATGACGGAAAAAACATCAGGCGAAGGCAACCAGCCCCGAGGGATCCAACGGCCTCAGCTGATCGTGCATGCCGGCACACACAAAACAGCCTCGACGTACATCCAAGAACGGCTGCACCGCAATCGTGATCTCCTAAAGAGCCAAGGCGTGAACCTGCAGAACCCAGAGGACTGCAAGCCCAAACCGAAAAAACTCGCGGCTGAGCTGTGCAAACAGAGGAGCAGGCGCTGGAAGGCTTTCTTCAAGCAACAACCGGAGGGATCGCATCGGCTTCTCAGTGCGGAGCAATTCGCCGTACCGCTCACCGATCCCGACTGCATCCGGCAACTTGAGGCGATGGCGGATGAAGCAGGCTATGAGCTTCACATTGTGATTTTCATCCGCAGCCAGCTCGACTACATCAACTCGCGATACATCTATTCACTGCGGCGGTTTTACCACCACCAAACCTTTGAGCAGTTTGTTGACGAAGCCTTAAAGGGAAGACTCCAGAATGAGAAAACCAAGCGAGGCAAAATCGAACGTCGTCAGGATGTCTTTGATTTCTGGAGTTATTTCCAGCCTTTACTCAAAGCGAGAGACAAAGGCCTGAAGGTGAGCTTTCTTCCGTTCCGCCAAGGGGGTCTCGATCCTTTCGAGCAGTTCATTCTTGCCATCAACCTATCGACAGCTCTGTCCTGGAAACAATGCCCCCAGCGCCACTACAACCGTAGCCCAGGAATCCGAGGTGTTTGGCTTGCCCGATTGCTCAGCCAACTTCTCAAAGAGAACAAGATTTCCCCAAAAACGATCGAAAATTCCTCTCAGATCATTCTTAGAGAAGAGCAACGAAGGTTCTGGCGCGATCCATCCTTCTGGGGATATTCACGCCAACTCTCAAAGAAAGTCACCAAATACTTCGAGGCCAACAATGAAAAATTTGCAAAAGCAGCATGGAACTGCGATTGGGAGGAGGCGTTCTCCACAACCAATCAAACAGCGCAACGCAGGCGGTCGGCCTACACCCCAGGATCGATTGAAAACGAAATATACATGCATGGAATAGCCCACAAGCTGCTCAAACAAATCCGAAGAAGGATTGACAGGAAAACATATAAATCAACCCCAGGTAACATAAAAAATCATCTTTAACACATATTTAGACTTGGTTAGAATCAAGTCGCGCCAGGGTAGTTGACACAGCCAAAATTATTTTTTCAGAGCTTCATATCCAAGGCCTTCAACTCAGACCTATCCAAGCAAAAATGATTGTCGCCACCATTCATTGATGGCCAATTACCCCTCAATCTTCCATTCACATACTGAGCTTTCGTCTTGTCTTTACAATCAAAGACCTGAACCCACGATCTTGAACGCGGACCTCCCTCCACAGCCGGAGTACCAGGAACCCATGATTTCCGGGCTTCTGTAGTCGTGCATGTTTTTCCAGCAGGGCTGGGCTTCCATTGACCATTAACCCAAGTTCCACCCCCAAAAGTAGGAAGACAAGTCTTCTTTTTTGGCGATGTTTCAACGTAATATCCAGCAGTAGCAGCAACAGGCTGTTGATAATAATGCTCAACATAATTCAAGGCAACATATCGATCCGGCTGACCCTTGTGAGGCACTCGCATCGGCGGCATCTTCCAATACTGCACCACATTGTTGGACGTCCAATACTTGTAAGTCCAGCCAACCACTTTGGGAAAACCAAGCTGATCTGTTCCTGGCTTTGCAACACAGACATTGTCAGCAAAACAGTTCTCCTTCAGCCCTGAATCCTTTTTTCCATCTGAACCTCCCATTCCAGCAGGAGATTGTCCGCCGTTGGATTGCACACAGCCCGCGTAGTCCTTTGCCTCCAGGCATCGATTGTGAACCTCTTGATTCACAGACTGTGCAACAAGAACCGACTGCGCCACAAGAACAGAGGCCTCATTCGAGGAGCCGCTCAGGGCAACTGCCGCCAGCAATGGAGTAGCCGCAAGCAATTCAAAGGGCATAACTCCAAACAAAGCTTGAGATAATTATATTAAAGATCTCGAGATCTGCCCGAACACGAGAAGAAACCGGAAGAATATCGCTGCAACATCTTCAGGCAATGAGAACTATCTCAATCCGAAAGACCCCATTAACGAGGCATAACCCAATCCCTAAACATTGAACAAAAATTCCATTACATCACCTTCGTCCACCACATACTCCTTTCCTTCACTGCGCAGCCAACCCTTATTGCGTGCTTCTGCCAGTGATCCAGCTTCCAAGAGCTTCTCCCAACCGATCGTCTGAGCTCGGATGAAGCCTCGCTCAAAGTCGGTGTGGATGACCCCAGCGGTTTGCGGTGCGGTCATCCCAGCCTTGAACGTCCAGGCCCGGGTTTCCTTTTCACCGGTGGTGAAGTAGGTGCGCAGACCCAGCAAGCGATAGGTGGCGCGGATCAGACTTTGCAGACCCCCTTCAGTCACCCCCAAACCTTCGAGGTAGTCGGCGCGCTCGTCGTCACCCAGTTCGACCAGCTCAGCTTCCACCTGGGCTGAAATCCGCACCGTTTCGGCCCCTTCGTTGGCCGCTAGCTCATTCACCTCGGTGCAGAAGGCATTGCCATCGGCAAGATCCTCCTCGCTCACATTGGTGGCGTAGATAATTGGCTTGGCCGTTAACAGCCCCAAGGGCTTGATCAAGGCAGCCTCCTCATCTGCCAGCTCGACACTGCGGGCCGCGCCACCGTTCTCAAGCACAGCCTGAATCCGCTCCAACGCAGCATCCTCCAGCTGTGCTTCCTTGCTGGTACGCATCTGCTTCTTCAGACGCTCCCGTCGCTTTTCGATCTGGGCCAGGTCAGACAGACCCAGCTCCAGGTTGATCACCTCCGCATCTCGGGACGGACCAACGGACCCCGAGACGTGAATGACGTCATCGTCCTCGAAACAACGGATCACGTGAACGATCGCGTCCACCTCACGAATGTTGGCCAAAAACTTGTTGCCCAGACCTTCGCCCTGGCTGGCACCTTTCACCAATCCAGCGATATCCACGAACTCCATTCGGGTCGGGATGGTGTTCTGACTCTTGCTGAGTTCGGTTAGCCGATCCAGCCGCTCATCAGGGACTGCCACGCTGCCCACATTGGGCTCGATCGTGCAGAACGGAAAATTGGCAGCCTGCGCCTGGGCATTGGCCACCAATGCGTTGAACAAGGTGGACTTGCCCACATTGGGCAATCCGACAATTCCGGCTTTGAGCATCGGCGGAATCTACCGGCCAACGGCGAGACTGTTGTGAAGTTTTGTGGGCCCATGCTGCAGTCCTTGCGCTCCCCTGCGTCCCAATCTCCTGAGGCCGAGCTTGCATCAATGGCGAAAGGAAGATCCAAGCGGCCCAAAGCAGTGATGGTTGGGCTGCTGGTGCTGGCCCTCTGCGGTGGGGGAGTCCTGCTGCGGTTCGGTCCCTGGAGCAACCGTCAGCGGGACTTGACGCCGTTCACCACCACTGCCGAGCGGGGCGTTCTCTCAGGGGTCATTACCGCCAGCGGCGAACTGCAGGCCCAGCAGAAGGTGAACGTGAGTCCGCGCAAGCAGGGGGTGCTCGATGAACTGCTTGTGGATGAAGGCGATGCGGTGGAGAAAGGCCAGGTGCTGGCGGTGATGGATCAAGCGGATCTCGAGGATCGGTTGCAAGAGAGGCAGGCTCTGCTGCGCCAGGCGGAGGCCAACTTCCAGACCAAAAAAGAGGATTTCGATCGTCGAAGCCAGCTCTATGCCAGTGGCGTGATCAGCGCTGACGACTTCAGCGACGTGCGCTTCGAGATGCTGGCCCGACAGGCGGGCCTGGCTGCAGCTCGAGAACGTCTAGAGCAATTGGAACAGGAGAGCCGTGATCAGAGAATCCGCGCACCCTTCGCCGGCACCATCACTGCGCGCTACACAGAACCTGGATCGTTTGTAACCCCCACCACCGCCGCCTCGGCAACTGCAGGTGCCACCAGCGCATCGATTGTTGAGCTGTCGCAGGGATTGGAAGTCAGCGCCCGCGTTCCGGAAAGCGACATCGGACGCATCTTGACTGGCCAGAACGCCGAGATCCGCGTTGACGCCTTCCCCGATGAACGCTTTTCCGCACGTGTGAGTGAAGTTGCCCCCCGCGCTGAGAAAGAAGACAACGTCACCTCCTTCGAAGTGAAGCTGAACTTCGTCAATCCGCCCAAAAAACTGCTGATCGGCATGACTGCCGACATCAACTTTCAAACAGGGCGCAGTGCACCGAAACTCCTTGTGCCCACCGTGGCAATCGTGACGGAGGAGGGCAAACCGGGCGTTTTGCTGGTGGATGAAAACCAGAAACCACGTTTCCAGCCGGTGGAACTGGGCAACAGCAGCGGCGACCAGACTGCGATCCTGAACGGTCTTGAGTCAGGAACACGCGTGTTCATCGATCTGCCTCCCTGGGCTGATCGCCGCGATTAATCCACCAACTTTTCAACACCGTCATGCCTGAGGCCACCGCCAAGCCCCTTCTGCTGCTTGTGGATGGCCACTCCCTGGCATTCCGCAGCTTTTATGCCTTCAGCAAGGGGGGTGAGGGTGGCCTAGCGACCAAAGACGGCAGGCCGACCAGCGTGACCTATGGCTTTCTCAAAGCCCTTTTAGACAACAGCAAATCCCTGAAGCCTGAAGGCGTCGCGATCGCCTTCGATACGGCCGAGCCCACCTTTCGCCACAAGGCCGACGCCAACTACAAGGCCCATCGGGATGTGGCACCTGAGGTGTTCTTCCAGGACCTTGAGCAGTTGCAGCAGATCCTGGAAACGCACCTGCAGCTCCCCCTCTGCATCGCACCGGGCTTCGAAGCTGACGATGTTCTGGGAACCCTGGCAAACCGAGCAGCCGAAACGGGCTGGGGCGTTCGGATCCTGTCTGGGGACCGCGACCTGTTTCAGCTTGTGGATGACAGCCGCGACATCGCGGTGCTGTACATGGGCGGAGGCCCCTACGCCAAAAGCAGTGGCCCAATGCTGATTCGTGAAGAGGGGGTGCTCGGCAAGCTCGGCGTGATGCCCGACAAGGTGGTGGATCTCAAGGCCCTGACCGGTGACAGCTCCGACAACATCCCCGGCGTGCGCGGTGTGGGCCCGAAAACGGCGATCAACCTGCTCAAGGAGAACAGCGATCTCGACGCGGTCTACGCCACCCTCGAGCAAGTGGAAGCGGAAGGGCCGAAAGCCAGTCGGGGAGCCATCAAGGGAGCACTCAAGGGAAAACTGCGCTCAGACCATGACAACGCCTATCTCTCGCGCAAGCTGGCCGAGATTCTTGTGGATGTTCCCCTCCCCAAGGAACCAAGCTTGCCGTTGTCTTCGGTGGATGCCGACGGCCTGAGGAGTTGCCTGGAAGACCTCGAGCTCAACAGCCTGCTGCGCCAGGTGGGGAGCTTTGTGGCGGCCTTTTCAGAAGGTGGTTACAGGGCCAACGCGGAGGCCGCTGCTGCCAAGACCACCCGCCCAGCCCCCTCAGAACAGCCGAGTGCCGATGCCGCGGCCAACCAGGCGACAGACGAGGAGGTGGGGCTGCCCGCCCTGAAACCCCAGCTGATCCAAACCGAAGCAGCCCTGGATGCACTGGTGCAGAGGCTGATGGCCTGCACCGACAGCACCCAGCCTGTCGCCCTCGACACGGAGACCACCGACCTCAACCCCTTTCGGGCTGAGCTGGTGGGCATCGGCATTTGCTGGGACGAGGCCCTGGACGCGCTGGCCTACATCCCGCTGGGGCACAAGAGCACCGAAGACAGCAGCCCTGAGCAGCTGGCGTTGGAAACCGTACTCACCGCCCTCGCTCCTTGGCTGGCCAGCAACACCCACCCCAAAACCCTTCAAAACGCCAAATACGACCGCTTGATCCTGCTGCGACACGGCGTTGCCCTGGAGGGTGTTGTGATCGACACGCTGCTGGCGGATTACTTACGGGATGCAGCAGCCAAACATGGCCTGGAGCTGATGGCGGAGCGGGAATTTGGCTTCCAGCCCACCTCCTTCACGGATCTGGTGGGCAAAAAACAAACCTTCGCCGATGTCCCGCTGGAGCCCGCCAGCCTGTACTGCGGCATGGACGTTCACGTCACCCGCCGTCTGGCACTGCTGCTTCACAGTCAGCTGGAGGGAATGGGTCCCCAGCTGCTGCCGCTGCTCGAACAGGTGGAGCAGCCCCTGGAACCGGTGCTGGCCCTCATGGAGTCCACCGGAATCCGGATCGATGTGCCCTACCTCCAGGGCCTCTCGGAGGAAATGGGAACCACCCTGCAGCGGTTGGAATCCGAAGCCAAAGAAGCCGCCGGCGTTGAGTTCAACCTGGCCTCACCCAAGCAGCTGGGGGAACTGCTGTTCGACACCCTGGGGCTGGATCGCAAGAAATCCCGCCGAACCAAGACCGGCTTCAGCACCGATGCCACCGTGCTGGAGAAACTCGGCAATGACCACCCCGTGGTGCCGCTGGTGCTGGAGCACCGGGTGCTCAGCAAGCTCAAGAGCACGTACATCGATGCCCTGCCCCAATTGGTGGAGGCGGAAACAGGGCGTGTCCATACCGATTTCAACCAGGCGGTGACGGCGACGGGCCGGCTGAGCAGCAGCAACCCCAACCTGCAGAACATCCCAGTGCGCACCGAGTACAGCCGGCGCATCCGCAAGGCCTTCCTGCCTCAGGAAGGTTGGACCCTGCTCAGTGCTGACTACTCCCAGATCGAGCTGCGCATTCTCACGCACCTCTCGGGCGAAGAGGTGCTGCAGGAGGCCTACCGCAACGGCGATGACGTGCACGAGCTGACCGCCAGGCTGCTGTTGGATAAAGACGAGGTCAGCCCGGATGAACGCCGCCTCGGCAAGACCATTAACTTCGGCGTGATCTATGGCATGGGGGCCCAGCGCTTTGCACGGGAAACCGGCGTCAACCAGAGCGAAGCCAAGGATTTTCTGGCCAAATACAAGCAGCGCTACCCGAAGGTGTTCGCCTTCCTGGAGCTGCAGGAACGTCTTGCCCTGAGCCGCGGCTACGTGGAAACCATCCTTGGCCGCCGGCGCCCGTTCCATTTTGACCGCAATGGTTTGGGCAGACTGCTGGGCAAGGACCCCTTGGAGATCGATCTGGATGTAGCCCGCCGCGGAGGCATGGAGGCTCAACAACTCCGGGCCGCGGCCAATGCTCCGATTCAGGGATCGAGTGCCGACATCATCAAAGTGGCGATGGTGCAGCTGCAAGCAGCCCTGCAGCGTCAGGGGCTGCCGGCCCAACTGCTGCTGCAGGTGCACGACGAACTGGTGCTCGAAGTCGCACCGGATGCCTTGAAGGCCCTCCGAGAGCTGGTGGTGAAGACCATGGAACAGGCCGTCGAGCTGACTGTGCCCTTGGTGGTGGAGACCGGCGTCGGCGCGAACTGGATGGAAGCGAAATAAACGCAACCGAACAGGCCGTAGCCTCAGCCGCAGCTTCTGAACGGCTGTGTCCTTGCGGCTCACCAACACCCTCACCCGCCGCACCGAGCCGTTCACACCGCTGACACCGGGCAAAGCGAGCATCTACTGCTGCGGCGTGACGGTCTATGACCTCTGCCACCTGGGCCATGCCCGCAGCTACATCAACTGGGATGTGCTGCGGCGGTATCTGATCTGGCGGGGCATCGAGGTGACCTTCGTTCAGAACTTCACCGACATCGACGACAAGATCCTCAAACGCGCCGATGAGGAGAACTCCACGATGACGGCCGTCAGCGAGCGGAACATCGAGTCCTTCCATCAGGACATGGATGCTCTTGGAATCCTGCGGCCTGACCGCATGCCCCGCGCCACTCAGTGCCTGGATGGGATCCGCAATCTCATCGGCGAACTGGAAGCCAAAGGTGCGGCCTACAGCGCTGAAGGGGATGTGTACTTCGCAGTGATGAAGCATGCCGGTTACGGCAAGCTCAGCGGCCGCGATTTGGGCGAACAACAGGACAATGCAGCTGGTCGCGTTGCCGATGCCGAAGAGGCCCGCAAGAAACACCCCTTCGATTTCGCGCTATGGAAAGGGGCCAAACCCGGAGAACCCAGCTTCCCCTCCCCCTGGGGTGAGGGACGCCCTGGCTGGCACATCGAATGCTCAGCCATGGTGCGGGCGGAGCTCGGAGACACAATCGACATCCACCTCGGTGGCGCCGACCTGGTGTTCCCGCACCACGAGAACGAGATAGCCCAATCCGAAGCAGCTACAGGCCAAGACCTGGCCCGGATCTGGATGCACAACGGCATGGTCAATGTCGGCGGGCAGAAGATGAGCAAATCCCTCGGCAACTTCACCACCATCCGCGCGCTGCTGGAGAGCGGGGTCTCGGCGATGACCCTGCGCCTGTTTGTACTTCAAGCGCACTACCGCAAGCCGCTTGATTTCACCGCGGATGCCTTGGATGCCGCGGCCACCGGCTGGAAGGGGCTCAACGCGGCACTGGGTCTTAGCGATCGCCATGGCGACAGCCTCGGCTGGAGCTCCGCCGCACCCTTGCAGGAGGGAGCCGTGAATGCCGATGGCGGTCCCACCGACACCGTTCTGATTGAGCTTGAGCAACGCTTCATCAGCGCCATGGATGATGACCTCAACAGCTCGGGGGGACTGGCTGTTCTGTTCGATCTGGCCAAGCCCCTCCGGGCCCTTGCCAACCGGCTGGAACGGGGCGAGGACGCCGCACTGCCTGAGCCGGAGTTGAACGCCCTCCAGGGTCGCTGGCAGCTCCTACGCCAACTGGCGGCGGTGTTGGGACTGCGCACAGAAGCAGAGGCGGCCTCGAACCTCGATGACAGCGCGATTGATGCGGCCATCGCAGACAGAAAGGCTGCCAAAGCCGCGAAGAACTACGCAGAAGCCGACAGGATCCGGGATGAGCTCGCTGCCAAGGGTGTGGAGCTGATCGACAAACCCGGCGCTGTGACGGAGTGGATCCGCTCCTGATCCCGGCAGACTGAAAAGCACACCGTCCTCTCTCCCCATGCTCTGGCTGAAAAAGCTGAATTTCATGGAAACCGCCAAGCTGGAAATGGAGCTGATGAAAGCCCTGGATGCGGGCGAAGACCTCGACGCCAAGCTCGCAACTCAGCGGCAATTGGCTGAATCCAGTGGCGATGCGGAGCAAGCCTGGAAAGCGGAGGTATGGGACAAGATGCTGCTGAGGATTCGCAAAATGGAATCCATGCTCAATCCCCCTGGTGAGCCATGAGCGCGGCACCAGCGGAGACACTGCTGAAAGCCATTCAGCTCTCGGTTTCGCCGGTGTTTCTCCTAGCTGGTATCGGGGCGATGATGAATGTGCTGTCTGGACGGTTGAGCCGCAGCGTGGATCGAGCCAGAGAGCTGAAACGTCGCTGCCAGGAGCTGGACTGCGACGAGCAGGCTGAATTCAGGGTGATTCGTCAGCGCATGCGGTTAGTGGTGCGTGCCATTGGGCTTCTCACCCTGTCAACCCTGTTGATTTCAACGGTTGTTGCCGTGATTTTTCTGACGGTTGCCCTGCAGATCAACCTTTCGATGGTTGTGGCACCGCTGTTCGTGGCCGCCATGCTGATGCTCACCTCAGCAGCGATCTGCTTTCTGCGCGAGATCACGCTCGCCTCAAAGCAGTTGGAGGCCAGCTTCGGGCCCAGCGAATCCTTCAACTAGACATCAGGTCGATCACGCTTATCACCAGACCGAAGGCAATCACGGGCGGCGAAATCCAACGCAGCATCACCAGCAGAAAGCGCTTCAACCAGAGTGGGCTGCCTGAATGGGTGAGCTCCTCCTGAAAGCGCTCCGGAAGCACCCAGCCCAGCAACAACGCCAGCAGCAACCCACCAAGAATCAGCAATAACCCCCCAAACACGGAGTCCATCCAGCCCAGAACCTCCATGGAGGTGGCCGCCGGAAGCCCGGCCACAAAGATCAAGGCCGTTGACACCCAGACGGCCCGAGCTCGACTCCAACCCAGTCGATCGATCAGACATGCCACCGGCACCTCCAGTAGGGACACAGCTGAGGTGATCGCAGCAATGAGGGCCAAGGCGAAAAAGAGCACAGCCACCACCTGGCCTGTGGAGCCAAGCGACCCCAGGCCAGTGGGCAAAGCGATAAAGATCGTGCCCAGGGTCGAGCCGCTGATCACATCCTGAAGGCCAAAACTCATCACCACGGGGAAGGTGACCATTCCGGCCAGCAATCCCACAGCGGTGTCCATCCCAACCACCGCCACGGCTTCCCGCGGCAGGTGGGCACGCCTGCTCAGATAGGCCGAGTAGGCAAGGATGCAACCGATTCCCGTCCCAATCGAGAAGAAGGCCTGCGTGAAGGCATTACGAATCGTGGTGGGGTCACGCAACTGACTGTTATCCCAGCGCAGCAGGAAGGTCCGGTAGCCCTCCGAGGCGCCCTCAAGGCCAGCGGCCCAAACCGCAAGGCCGATCAGCAGAACGAACAGCAGTGGCAGGCCCCAGCGGGACAAACGCTCGATTCCTCCGCGCACGCCGGCAGCCACCACGCCGGCAGTCGCCACCAGACTCAGAAGCTGGCCGATCAAGGCGGAACGTCCGCCACTGAGACCCGCGAAAAATGCTTCAGCTGAGGCGATATCCGCAGGAAGTCCCTGCGTCAGGGTCTGTACAAGTGTCGCCCCGGTCCAGCCCATCAGCACTGCGTAGAAGGCAAGAATTCCACTGGCAGCCAGCACGAACAGCCAGCCCATGGGCTGCCAGCGACGACCAGCCGCCGTCACCGGCGCAAGAAGAGGGCTCTGGCCGGTGCTGCGACCCAGCACCATTTCTGCCACCAGCACCGGCAGGCAGACCAAGAGCACAATCACTACATACAGGAACAGAAAGGCGCCGCCACCCCCCTGAGATGCGCGGTAGGCAAAGCCCCAGAGGTTGCCCAGCCCAACGGCACTACCCGCAGCCGCCAAGACAAAGCCCAGTCCCGATCGCCACTGTTCCTTCGCCATGCGCTCTAAACAAGCTGTCCGCCAGCTTGCCAGCGATTAACAGTCCTGGTGGGAGACTTGTCGCAACTGCCGGATCAGCGTGAAAGCCATCAGCGTGCTGGGATCCACGGGCTCCATCGGCACCCAGACCCTTCAGATCGCTGAGGAATTCCCCGATCAGTTCCGGGTTGTGGCACTCACGGCCGGCCGCAACCTGAATCTTCTGGTTCAACAAATCCAGAGGCATCGCCCTGAAGTGGTGGCCCTGGCCGATGCCGATCTGCTGCCGGATCTGCAGGAGCGGCTTAAGGATGCGGGCGTTGCAGCCAGCCATACGCCGAAGCTGGTTGGGGGCGCTGACGGCCTCAATGTCGCTGCCGCATGGGACAGCGCTGACCTCGTGGTGACGGGCATTGTTGGTTGCGCCGGATTGTTACCGACCCTGGCGGCGGTGCGAGCAGGCAAAGACCTGGCCCTGGCCAACAAGGAGACGCTGATTGCTGCCGGACCCGTGGTGTTGCCGGAGTTGAAGAAGAGCGGCAGCAGGCTGCTGCCAGCTGATTCGGAACACTCGGCCATTTTCCAGTGCCTGCAGGGAACCCCCTGGGCTGAAAACGCACGGCTTTCTACAGGAGTGCCCACACCGGGGCTGCGCCGGATTCAGCTAACGGCATCCGGCGGCGCCTTCCGCGACTGGAAGGCAGCTGACCTGGAGAAGGCAACCGTGGCCGATGCCACCAGTCATCCCAACTGGAGCATGGGCCGCAAGATCACCGTGGATTCAGCCTCCCTGATGAACAAAGGCCTGGAGGTGATCGAAGCCCACTATTTGTTCGGCCTGGATTACGACCACATTGAGATCGTGATCCATCCCCAGAGCATCATCCATTCCATGATCGAGCTGGCGGATTCGTCAGTCCTGGCCCAGCTGGGTTGGCCCGACATGAAGCTGCCGATCCTCTACTGCCTGAGCTGGCCGTCTCGCCTGGAGACGCCATGGCGCCGGCTGGATCTCACCGAAATCGGCCAGCTCACCTTCCGCGCACCTGACCCCGCCAAGTACCCCTGCATGGAACTGGCCTATGCCGCCGGTCGCGCCGGTGGCACGATGCCTGCGGTGATGAATGCCGCCAACGAAGAAGCCGTGGCGCAGTTCCTTGAGGAGAGAATTCACTTCTTGGATATCCCAACGGTGATCGAGGCAGCCTGTGAGCGGCATAAAGCCGACTTGATGACCCAGCCGCAACTGGACGATGTGCTGCGGGTGGATCAGTGGGCCCGAACCGCGGTGCGTGAACAGGTGGATCGGGGTGTGACCCGCTTGCCCGTGGGAGCTCTCGCCGCTTAAGCATGCAACGGGTCAGTCACCACCTTCTGCTCTGCGCTACCGCCAACAAGGCCAAATGCTGCGATCCTGCCCTGGGTTCACAAACCTGGAATGAACTGAAAAGCGTTGTTCGTGAGCTGGACTTAGAAAACACGCAACGCCCTGAAGGGATTGTCCTAAGGAGCAAAGTTGATTGCCTCAGGGTGTGTGAGCGTGGACCCATTCTTGTTGTTTGGCCAGACGGAATTTGGTACGCAGAAGTGTCGCCCAGCAGGATAAAAAAAATTATTCAAAAACACATTATCGACCAACAACCCGTCGAAGAATGGATCCTAAAAAAAACACCATTAGGCCCTACACATTCTTCCTTCGCAGAGCAAATATCAACTTAGCACATATAATTCTATACGCTAACAAGTGTCACCATAGCTCCTGCCAGAAACAAGAAAGCGCAAGAAGAATTGATCAAATACTCCAGTTTTTGCCTGGCAACTGAGTGAGGGGACCTCCAGAGCAGTAACCAGCACCTATCACTCGACAGCACCCACAGCTGGCGAGACGAACAACTATGATGAAAACCTTAAGCGTTGATCACTTCTCGCTTGTCCTGAGGCTCTCGATTGGCATTTGCAGCAACGATCAGACCAACAAAAACGGCCTCTGAATGCACTCACAAATCAGCCGCCTATCCGACAAAAGCGGAGTTGCTGAAAACCTTGCCACCAGAGCTCTCCAAGTTGAGCCCTTTCAAGGCGTGGATGAGTTTGGTGATGTCAGTCGGACTTTCGTCCTTGGCAGTTGGCGTTGGAACGCTCATCCCACTTTCTGCCGCAGCCACACCTTTGTGGCTTCTCTATGGAGCTGTTACCGGCACCATTGCGATGGGCTGCTGGGTCATTGCCCATGAGTGCGGCCATCACGCCTTTCACCCCAATCGTCGGATCGAAGGGGGCGTGGGGTTTGCTCTCCATAGCATTCTCCTTGTGCCTTACTACAGCTGGGCCCATAGCCATGCCGTACATCACGCCCACTGCAATCACCTTGAGAAAGGAGAAACCCACGTACCGCCAAGGGCAACGTCACCATTAGGAAAAACCACAGAACAGCTGAAGCAAAACCTGCATCCAGTCATCTTCGGGATTATCTCTCTCTTCAACCATCTCGTTATCGGCTGGCAGCTCTATCTATTTTTTGGAGCAACTGGCGGGGAAGACTACGACTCACCTACATCTCATTTTTGGAATGGCAAGCGAATCACCAACGGAAAGCGCCGCTTGTTTCCTGAAACATTCAAAAAATGGATGATCCGTTCCAATCTTGGCTTGCTGGCCATGGTTTCTTTCTTGATTGCAGCGTCGATACAATATTCCCCACTTCGAGTGCTCTGTCTGTATGGATTGCCATACATGGTAATCAACATGTGGCTGACAACATACACCTGGCTACAACACACGAATAGCGATATTCCTCATTTTTCAAATGAAACATGGTCTTGGCCGAAGGGAGCCCTTCAGACGGTTGACCGCCCTTACGGACCCATCCTGAATCTTCTGCACCACGGGATCGGATCCACTCACGTTTGTCATCACGTCAACTCATCGATTCCCCACTACAACGCTTGGCACGGAACAAATCTGTTGAGGCAAAGATTTCCCGAGCTGGTGCGATACGACCCCACCCCAATCCATAAAGCTCTTTGGAGGATTGCGACAAGATGCGGTGGAGCTGTCTATCAAAACCCCTCTGACAAAGCGTTTTACTTCTAGGTGGGTTTACCTTAATTTAGAAATATTCTCGCAAACCCACAGAAAACCAGAAAATCTAGATCCATTTCATTTAATTCGAGGCTGGGTTCTGAAGCGGAAGCAAGAACACATATATTTTTAATTTCCACCCTTATCCTTATACATCAAAGCACTCAAAAGCAAGTAAGTTTTGCAGATATAACCGATATGTCGCTCAGGATTAATAGCATCTAAGCCGACATCTCCTTAGCGATTTCGACGCAGGACCAAGCCACAAAACAGATGGTCAAATACCTCGAGCAACCATGCCAAGCCAGGCTGCCGCCAACTGATCCCCCCAGCAGCCGCCATGCCCGTGAAATCCGTTGTGCCCCCCCTTTCGGGTGAACAATGTCCTCATACCAGCCTCGGGAGGCAAACCCTCAGCCAGATCCATGGCAGCTGAAGCGGGAACCCAGGGGTCGTCGAGTGCCTGCAGCAGCAGCGTGGGCGGCATCACATCACAGTGCGACAGCAGATGCTGAAGGGGTGAGGCCTCGCGGTAGTACGCCTCCACATCCGAGAATCCCCAACGTGGAGCTGTCACGGCGCTGTCGAAGGCACGGATTGAACGTGGTGGCGTCGTCAGCAGCGTGGACTCCTCCTGGCTGCTCACCCCAAAGGGATCTGCCAAGGTTTGTCGCACCAACCGCTTGAGCAGCCAGCGTTGATAGATCCGATTGCGCGGCCGTTCGATCGAGGCACTGCAGGCCGCCAGATCAAGCGGACTGCTTGCACAAAAAAGGCCATCGAGCACACCGGGCGATGCCAGACAGGCATTGAGAAGCATCGTGCCGCCCAAGGAGATGCCTGCCCCCAGCAGCGGGCGTCCCGCCGCCAACGCTCGTGCCCGCGCAATCACCGGCAGCAGATCACTGTTGCAGCGCGCTGCGTAGGTACCACCCGCCAGATGCCGGCCGGGATCAGCACCGCGCAGATTCAGCCGCAGCACTGCAAAACCTGCAGCCTGCAAAGCCACACCCATCCGCCTTAGGCCTTCACGAGAGCTGGATCCCCCCAGCCCGTGCAGAAGCAACACCAGGCCTCTGGCTTCCCCTTCAGGCTGATCAAGCAGCGCCAACAAGGCCCCAGCAGCGGCAGCTCCACTGGGCAAGGCAGGCACAGGGATTGGAATCGGAACCCCTTGATCGTGGGGAAGATCCACCTCGCGCAGGGTGTCTCGCAGGGTTTGCAGATCGCCACCAATCCAAGGCCAGCGCTGTTGAAACGAGGCAACCCCCAGCCGCTCACGCAGCTGGGGGTTATCCACGCCGCGGCCCATCACTTCTTGCCCAGACCCAGATCTTTGAGTTCCACCAAGAGGTCGCCAAGAACCTTTTTCGCATCCCCAAACAACATCGAGGTGTTAGCGAGCTCGAACAGATCGTTCTTGATGCCGGAGTAGCCGGCACTCATGCCCCGTTTCACCACGAACACCGTGCGTGCATCCTGCACATCCAGCACGGGCATGCCATATAGCGGCGAATTGGGATCACTCTTGGCCTGGGGATTGACCACGTCATTCGCCCCCAGCACGAGCACCACATCAGTAGCAGGGAACTCGGGATTGATCTGGTCCATCTCCTGGAGCTGCTCGTAAGGCACATCCGCCTCAGCCAGGAGCACGTTCATGTGGCCGGGCATGCGACCAGCCACAGGGTGGATGGCATAGGCCACATCAATGCCGGCGCTCTCCAGCACGCGGGTCACTTCCCGCAGCGTGTGCTGCGCCTGGGCCACAGCCAAGCCATAACCAGGAACTATCACCACCCGTTCAGCAGCCTCCAGGGTGAGGGCGCATTCCTCAACGCTGCAGCTGGTGATGTTGGTGTATTCGCCACCACCACCTGTGGCAGTGGTCGCACCAAGAGCTCCACCAAACAGAACAGACACCAGAGAACGGTTCATGCCGTTGCACATGACCTGGGTGAGGATCAGGCCGGCGGCGCCGACCATGGCACCCGCCACGATCAGCAACTGGCTTCCCACCACGAAACCGGCGGCGGCCGCAGCCACACCCGAATAGCTGTTCAGCAGCGAAATCACCACGGGCATATCAGCCCCGCCGATGGGCAGCGTCACTCCGATCCCCAGCAGGCCGGAGGCCGCCATCAGAAGCCAGAGGCCCGTACCTGAATCAGCGTTGCGCAGCATCTCAATGGCACCCACGAGGGATGCCACCGCCAGCGCGATGTTGACGACATGACGGCCCTTGCTTTGCATCCAAGCAGGCGTGGAAAGCCAGCCCTGCAGCTTGGCCATGGCCACGATGGAGCCTGTGAAGGTGATCGCACCCACGAAGACAGACACAACGATGGACACCACGGCCACAGGGCCCGCCGCATCAAGGGCCACCGGATAGAGCGCAGCAGCCAATGCCACCAGCAACGAGGACATGCCTCCGCAGCCGTTGAAGAGGGCGACCGTCTCTGGCATCGAGGTCATCGGCACCCGCTGGGCGGTGATGGCTCCGAGCACACCACCCACCAGAGTGCCGGCAATGATCCAGACCCAGGCCGCGCTGCTGATGCCGGTGGTGCCGAGATAGTTGATCAGCAGACCAAGCACCGCTAGGCCCATGGCCACAGCCGCCAGCTGATTGGCACCCCGGGCTGAACGCACCTTAGAGAGCCCCTTGATGCCGAGGGCCAGCAAAAGAACCGCAACCAGCTCAATCGCGTATTTCAGAAGGTCAGACATCAGCGGTTCTCCTTGCGAGCAGGCTTGCGGCTGAACATGGCCAGCATGCGGTCGGTCACGAGGAAGCCCCCGATCACGTTGAACAGGGCAAAGCCCAGCGAGACGGAGCCGAGCAGCAACACCACGGTGTTATCGCCCGCCTTGATGATCGCGGTGAGCGCTGCCAGAACGGTGATGCCCGAGATGGCATTAGCACCACTCATCAACGGAGTGTGAAGGGTGGGGGGGACCTTGCCGATCAGCTCCAGCCCAAGCAGGCTGCCAAGCAGGAGAACCCAAAGGAATTCAACAAACATCAGTTGGCACCTGGGGTAAGGACGTCGCCACGACGGATGGTGCCGTCCTGGGCGATCAAACAGCCGGCGATCAGTTCATCCTCGGGATCGAGGTTGAGGACACCGTCCTTCATGGTGGGCTCCAACAGAGCCACGAGATTCCGGGCGTAGAGCGCACTGGCGTGATTGGGAACGCTGCAGGGCAGATCATTGCCGCCAATCAGCTTCACACCCTTACGGTCCACGGTCTGACCAGGCACGGTGTCGGCGCAGTTACCGCCCTGGGCCACCGCCAGGTCAACCACCACAGCGCCTGGACGCATCCGATCGAGCATGTCTTCACTGATCAGGCGCGGAGCACGGCGACCGGGCACCTGGGCGGTACAGATGGCCACATCGGCCTCAGCCAGTTGATCAGACAGCTGCTGTCGCTGAGCAGCCAGGAATGCATCGGAGGCCTGTTTGGCATAACCGCCGGATTCAGACGGCTTGTCTTCCAACTCAGGTGGCTCAATGAAACGGGCGCCGAGCGATTCAACCTGCTCTTTGACCGCCGGCCTGATGTCACTGACGTAAACGACTGCACCGAGGCGGCGGGCTGTGGCGACCGCTTGAAGGCCCGCCACACCAGCTCCAAGAATCACAACCTTTGCAGGTTGAACGGTGCCCGCTGCCGTCATCAGCATCGGGAAGTAACGATCCAGAGCAGCGGAAGCCAGCAACACCGACTTGTAGCCAGCGATGTTGGCCTGGGAGGACAAAGCATCCGCAGACTGAGCCCGGCTGATCCGCGGCAGCAGTTCGAGCGCCATGGCAGAGAGACCGCCGCGCTGAAGGCCTGCCGTTAGGTCTTCGTTGGCGTAGGGGGAGAGCAGACCAACCACCAACGCTCCCTGGCGAAGGCGGGCTAGGCCGGCTTCGCTCGGCGATTGAACACAGAGCAGAACATCCGCCTGACTCCAGGCCGATGCATCTCCGGCATGGATCAAATCCGCACCCTGCTGGGCATAAGCCTCATCGAGGTAGCCGGAGGCTGTACCGGCTCCGCGTTCGACTGCCACATTGCAGCCCAACGAAATGAATTTTTTGACCGTGTCGGGCGTTGCCGCAACCCGGGTTTCTTCCGGTGTCGACTCCACCGGTATCAGAAGTCTGGGCAAGGGGAACACAACCACCGACCCAAGTGAGGTTACTTACGGGGTCACCCTCTCGCCATCAGGAAGCTTCCTGAAGAAAGCCCCCCTCTTCTGTTGCTCTTGCTACGTGAAGTGCATCCTCTGTGCTCCTCATGGGTCTCAGCGCAATCGAGTGTCCCGACGGCCTCTGTCACAGCCACCACGGCGGCCACGCCGTTGAACGGGAAACCATGCAGTCCACCCTCCAGTTGCACGGCAAGGACTGGTGTGAACGGCTGGCGGAGCGGATCTATGAAATCTCCGTCGACACCTTCTCCCAAAGCGTGATGCCCAGCCTGCACACGGCCGGCTGGCAGCGGCGGCACCTCGACTGGGAATTCAAGTTGAATGACGGCGAATGCGAGCCCGATCGAACCCTGGTTGACGGGATGATCAACGCCACGGAAAGCTTTCTGCGCAGCAGCGAAGTGCACCGCCTGTTCATCCAGGAACTCGTGCAGGGCACATTTGCAGAAGCGGAGAACGATGACCTGCGCATCCAGGCGGTCCGCACGCTTGTGGAAACCGAAATCGTGGCGATGCTTGAGGAACGCCGGGAAGAGCTGCTGGATCGGCTTGCTGAGCAGATGCTGAACTCAGCGAAGGGGGATTTCAAGGCCGCTCGCTCCGCCTCAGAAGAGGCCTTAATGGAAGTGGAACACTTGGTGGTTAACCACGCTGAAGCGCTCTGAAGCAAGGCTCTGGCGCCAAAACGTGCTGCCGAATCAAACGATCGGCAGCACTTCCTGTTCAAGTCCAAGGGCCCAGCTCAGCTCTCCGCGGCGATGCAGAACGCGCGCTCGAAGAATCAATGGGTCGATGTCGCAATCGAGTTCCCAACAGCCATCCAGTTGATCGCGATGCTGATCGAGAGGGCTGCTGAAGAAGGAGCGTTGGGCCATGGCGATGGGCGGGACCCGATCCCGATGGAGCTGATGGCCGGACGGTAGAGATGCCACGGCGCAAAAGAATGGTTAAAAAGACTCATCTTCCCGGGTGGGCGATATCTCAGCCGTCAGCTTCAACCTCCCGTCCAAGGTCAACACCGATCAGGACCCAGTACCTGTCCAACCAAGACAATGGCAGCAACAGCTGATCCAACTCCTGCGACGCAGGCTTGAGCTTCAGGGCAGCAGCCGCGACCTTCTTGTGTTTGCAGGCCCAGGAGCGGGGAAAACACTGGGTGCCCTGCTGGGATTCCGCGCGATGCGGGATCTAGGCCGGCTGAACCATTTCGTGGTCTTCTGCCACCGCACCTCAATCCTGAATCAATGGAAATCAGCCGCTGCTCGTCTCGGCTTGCGGCTGGAGGAGTGGCCCTGCACGCCGGAACAGAGCCTTAGAGCAGACGGTCTTTTGGTGACGTATCAGGGTGCGGGTCGTCAACGCGACGCGCTGCGAGCACGTCTTGAGGAATGGGGCACAAGCGCCTGCATGGCGATCGCCGATGAGGCACACCATCTCGGCGTCAATCCCGACGAACCGGACGCAACAGCCTGGGGGCAGACCTTTCTGGAGCTGACCAACACCGTCAGCCTGCGTCTGGGACTCACAGGAACCCCCTTTCGTGCCGACAACCTGGGGTTCTGCGCCGCCCGTCGAATCCGGGTTCAACTGGACGACGGTGGCTGGGTCGAGCAGATCCGTCCGGATCTCTGCGTGGAACCAAGGGACCTGATCGCGGCAGGGGATGTCCGCCCCCTGGAGTTCCGCTTTCAAGACGGCTGGGTAGAACACAGCCGCGAGGGACTACCCGATCGCGACGTTTCCCCCCTTTCGTCCGAACAGCGGGAAAGCTGGCGTGCTCGCAACCTGCGTCGCGCCATACGCCTAGCCGACAGCAGCAGCATTGGCCAGCAGGTGCTGCTGAGAGCGCAGCAGAAACTGAATCAACTTCAGGAGCGTCAGCCACAGTCAGCTGGCCTTGTCATCGCCCGCGACATCAATCACGCCGAGGCCATCAGCCGGGTGTTGATTGAAGACGGCAACCGGGTGGAGCTGATTCATTCCCAGAGCCCCCAAGCGACGGAACGCTTGAACGCCTTCCAAAGCGGGAGTGCCGATTGGCTTGTGAGCATTGACATGTGCGCGGAAGGCTTTGATGCACCACGCCTAAGGGTGGTTGCCTATCTGACCACCGTTGTGACCCGCAGCCGTTTTGTGCAGGGCATCACCCGGGCCGTGCGGATGACACCAGAGCTAGCCGCCTGCGAAGCCATCCCCCGAGAAGCCTCCTTCATCTTCGCTCCGGCAGACCCACTGCTCATGGACTACGCACGGTCATGGTCGGTGGCAGAGCCTTACGTTCTGCGCCCTCAGGGCCAGGACTCCCAGGATGACCTGCAGGGTGTTGGGCCATGGCGCGGCCCCAGCCTTCCCCTCGAAGCGGTTGAAGATGGAGCCGGTGCGGTGATCCGCCTGAAAACACCCGAATTGCCCACTTTTTTGCAGCGCTGAACACAGCTTTGGTCAGAGAAAAATGCGAACTTGTGCGAATGGATGGGCCGAATGGGACCCCCGATCCGTCAACCTGATCAACATCGAGGAGTCAGTTATGGATGCCGCAATGGAACGCCGGGTCATCGTTGCAAGCGGCTGGGCATCCACGCGCATCGCTGTCCTGGACAAGGAAGAGCGCTATGAAGACAGTTATGCCATCACCCAAGAATTCTGCGAGTGGATCACTTGCATAGGAGAAAACATAGAGATGCTTGAGGCCAATGTTTTGGCCGTTCCGCGCAATCCAAGCAAGCGTCGGCCGATTCACGACCCAACGTCCAACGATTCCCAGGTTGAAATCTAAAAACAACCTTAAATTCCCCCAAGCCTGATACATCTTTTTTCGGGTTACAACCCACCACTGGCTCAAGCAGGGCTTTAGATTTAACTCATAGTCAGTTCGCTTTAGCGGTGGTTCAAGGCGGTTCGGATCACATCGAAAATCTGGTTGTCGTCGGTTCAGGCCCAGCCGGTTACACGGCGGCCATCTATGCAGCACGCGCCAACCTGCAACCGCTGCTGATCACCGGCTTTCAACGCGGGGGTATCCCCGGCGGACAGTTGATGACCACGACTCATGTCGAGAATTTTCCCGGTTTTCCGGATGGTGTTCTCGGTCCTGACCTGATGGATCTGATGAAGTCCCAGGCTGTTCGTTGGGGCACCCACCTGCTGGAAGCCGATGCCGACAGCATTGATCTGACGTCGAAGCCCTATCGCATTGAAGTCGACGGTCAGACCATCCACACCCATGCCCTGGTGATCGCCACCGGAGCCAGTGCAAACCGTCTCAAACTTCCGTCAGAGAGTGCCTTTTGGAGCAAGGGCATCAGCGCCTGCGCGATCTGTGACGGGGCCACGCCGCAGTTCCGCAACGAGGAGCTTGCCGTGGTCGGCGGCGGAGATTCCGCCTGCGAGGAAGCGGTGTACCTCACCAAATACGGAAGCCACGTCCATTTGGTGGTGCGCTCGGACAAACTCCGTGCCAGCGCAGCCATGGCTGATCGGGTCTTGGCCAATGACGCCATCACCGTGCACTGGAACAGCGAGATCGTTGACATCAGCGGAGATGACTGGATGCAGTCGATGACCCTGCGGGATCGCAATGAAGGCAGTTCTCAGAGCCTTGCTGTCAAAGGGCTCTTCTATGCCATTGGCCACACCCCCAACACTGATCTGCTTCAGGGGCAACTTGATCTCGATGAGAAGGGTTATCTGAAAACGGAAGTGGGGCGTCCGGAAACGTCCTTGGAGGGCGTCTTCGCTGCCGGCGATGTGGCTGATGCTGAATGGCGTCAGGGCATCACCGCAGCCGGAAGTGGCTGCAAAGCAGCCTTGGCAGCAGAGCGCTGGCTAAGCCATCACAACCTGGCAACCCGGGTGCAACGCCAAGACGTGGAGCCAGCGGTGGCGGAACGTCCGGTCAACGTGGAGGTCACCACAGAAGCGACCTACGACCCTCAAGGTCTATGGCAGAAGGGAAGCTTTGCCCTGCGCAAGCTTTATCACGACAGCACGAAGCCTCTGCTTGTGATCTATACCTCACCAAGCTGCGGCCCTTGCCACGTGCTGAAGCCTCAGCTGCGACGGGTGATTGAAGAGCTGAATGGATCTGCCCAGGCTGTTGTCATCGACATCGAAGCTGATCAGCAGATCGCTGAACAGGCAGGGGTCAATGGCACACCCACAGTTCAGCTGTTCCACCAGAAAGCGATGGTGAAGCAATGGCGCGGCGTCAAGCAGCGCAGCGAATTCAAGGCTGCGATTGAATCCTGCCTTCAGGCTGCCGCCTGAGGGCAGCGGACATCAACGACGGCGAGGTCCACCGGGGCGGTTTCCACCGGGACGACCACCAGGAGCACCCGCATTGCGTTCCCGATAAGTGATGCGGCCACGGGTGAGGTCATAGGGGCTGATTTCCACCAGAACCTTGTCACCGGCGAGCAATTTGATTCGAAACTTGGTGAGCTTTCCAGCCGCTCTGCAAAGGCATTGGTGACCTGCAGGCTGCTCGAGGGTGACCAGATAGAACCCGTTGCCCTGTTCCTTCTCGATCACGCCCGAGGTTTCGATCATGCGTCGGTAGCCAATTCTGTCTTGCTGGTATCAGTTTAGAAGGCCACTTGCGCCCCGCCGAGAGAACAGAGCCCTTAGGCTCCAACGCCGACCCCTCTCCCCCTGCCGTGATTCTTCCCCCGTTGAGCATGGATCTCGGTCTGCTGCTGATCTCCGTCGGCGTGGTCAACCTGTGGAGGATGCGAGAGAACGCGAGCTGACTTGACGACGCTGCTGCTGAACAAACCCTTTGGGGTCTTGAGTCAATTCACGCCGGAGGAAGGGAGCCGTTGGGGGTGCTTGAGCGACTTTGTTGACGTGCCCCAGGTCTACGCCGCTGGGCGTCTTGACGCCGACAGCGAGGGGCTGCTGATCCTCACCAGCAACGGTCGCCTGCAACAGCGCCTCACCAACCCACGCTTTGGCCATTGGCGCAGCTACTGGGCGCAAGTCGAAGGCACGCCCACCATCGAACAGCTGCAACAGCTTCGGGATGGTGTTGTCATTCAAGGCCGTCGCACCCTGCCGGCCAAAGCACAGTGGCTTCAAGGGCACGACCAACCGCAACTCCCCGATAGAAGGCCTCCCATTCGTTACCGCGCCGCAATCCCCACCAGCTGGCTTCAGCTGTCACTTACCGAAGGACGCAACCGGCAAGTGCGACGCATGACTGCGGCCGTCGGACTACCGACATTGCGTTTGGTGCGCTGCTGCATTGACTTGATGGACAATGGACCACCGCTGGACCTGAAAGAACTTCAAGCCGGAGACTGGCGTGCAGTGACAGGTGCTGAACAGGAGCGGCTAAACAAGCTCATCAGCAGCAAGCCGATCTCTTCTGGCCCTCGTCGGGGAGGGAACCGACGAGGGTGACCGCGCGAAACGCAATGCCCTCCACCTCGCGCCAGGGCTTTTCGCTGCGCTCTGCATAGCGAACCTGCTCAAAGCCAAGGGCCTCGAAGGCTTCCAAAAAATCCTGCTCCTGCCAGGCGCCACTGATACAGCCACTCCAAAGATCAGGGTCCTGCTGCAAACGCAGGGGCACAACCTGATCGCAGACGATGTCGCTAATGGCAACCCGTCCGCCGGGAGCAAGAACCCGGCGAATGTTGGCCAGAAGCCTGTCGCGGGAGGATGGATTCACCAGATTGAGCACACAGTTGCTCAGCACAACATCCATCGAGGCATCGGCAATCAGGGGCTCTCCCCCGGCAGCAGGCGCATCAAGGGCTTCGATGGCTCCATCAACAAAACGGACGTTGTCGAACCCCACTGCTGACGCCACGACCGGGATCGCCGACCGCGACAGGACAAGCATGTCGTCGTTGCGATCCACACCGGTGACGCTGCCGGACTTTCCGACAATTTGGCTGCAGATGAAGGCGTTTTTACCGCTGCCGCTGCCAAGGTCGAGCACACGATCACCCTGCTTCACCCATCGGGTGGGATCACCGCAGCCGTAATCACGCTCGACAACAGCATCGGGGATCACTCGCAGCAGGGAAGGGTCGAAGCCAACCGGGGTGCACAAGCAGGCTTCCTGCTCGTGTGCAGCAGCTCCGTAACGGGCTTCAACAGCCTGTGTTTGATCCAGAGACTGGGGCTGAGAGGGAGGGCAACACGACTCAGCCATCAGCCGATGGCCTCCTGCAGCTCACGCACCACATTCCACTGGCCGTACCAGTAGTTGGCCTCGGCACGACGGTCCGGATCCGCCACACCATCAACCGCATCGGGCCCCACCGACTTCCACAACTCATGACCGCAAACACGGTTGAGGCCCTGTTCTGCTTCATCCGACAACAACTGCAGACGCCGCTGCAGATTTTTGAGCTGAGCGACAGCCATTAGAAAAGGATCAATTAAGGCGATAGTACAAAAGAACCAAGGGGCATCAAGGTTCAGAAGGGGAGCTTTTTCTTCGCGTCCTTGTCGAGATCCGCTTCCATCTCACGCAAACGCTTCAAGATCGTGTCGTAGTACTCACTGATGTAACTCTCCATCTCGGTGGTTTCGGATTCGTCGAGACCAAACGCTGCGTAGCTGGTTTGCATCGGAGCGTCGAGGGTCTGACCGCTACCGGTGACCTCTGCAAATGCAAGCCGCTCCGCCACGTTGACGGCAGGCTCAAAGAAGGAGGCCACACCCTGCATCAGGTTGATCAAGAAGGGCTGAACCCGAAACACCCTGGCCGTCTTGCCACTGCAGCGTTCGCACAGCTGCACCAGTTCACCGGTGTTCCAGGGCTTAGGCCCGACGACCGGGTACGTACTGCGAACGGTCTCCGGCCGCTCGAGAGCCGCAACAGCGAATCGAGCCATGTCCTGGGTGTTCATGTAGGCAATGGCCGTAGGGCTGCCACTGACCCAAACGGTTTGGCTCTCCAAAACAGGGATGGCGAACTGGCTGATCACCCCCTGCATGAACGCAGCACCCTGCAGGATCGTGTAATCCAGATCCGATGACTCCAGCAGCTTCTCCGTGCAGGCCTTGATGTCCATCAATGGAACATCGCGATGCTGATGGGCTCCCAGCAAGGAGAGAAAGACAAAACGCTTGACATCAGCCCTTTCGCAAGCACGAAGCAGATTGAGCTTTCCGTCCCAATCCGTCTCGTAGATGCTGCGTGGATCGTTGGGCCGGCTTGTGGACGCATCGATAACGGCATCGACGCCTTCAAGTGCGTAATCCAGGCTGTCTGGTTCGAGCAGGTCGCCACGGGTCAACTCACAACCCCATTCCTGAAGAAAAGCAGCCTTGCGGGGCGCCCGCACCATGCAACGCACCTGGTGGCCGGCATCGATGGCACGACGGGCGATCTGTCGTCCCAGGGTGCCCGTGCCACCCACCACAAGCACTTGCATCGGCGCCTTCCTCGCGAAGAGGGGAGCCTAATGGCCCCCGCTTCAAAGCGACTGCTTCAGTCGTCGCCCTGCAGTTTCAGCAGCAGAGCACCACCAGCGAGGCCGATGGGAATCAACACCCAGAAGATCGCAGCAGTTCCAAAAATCTCAGCAGCCATGGTCTGGGCAAAGCGATCGCACGCCCATTTAAATCCCTTCCCCCCGCAGGCTGGTGCAGATCTGTAACAGCTGCGGCAATTCCGCATCGGTTCGGACCTGTGCTGGCATGACTCCACTGGCACTTGCGCGGTAGCCCTCGGCATGGAGCGCCTGCACCAGTCGAGCGAGGGCTGGCGGCCCACCACCTCCCAATCGCGAGGCCAGCTCATCTGTAGGCCAGACCGTGGGGCAATCCCCCGGATCCGCCTGCAGGCGCCGTAACAAGCGCAGGGTGACAGGGCTGATCTGCTGAAGGCCAAGGTCTTGGGCATCGGCAATGAGCTGCTGCAAAAGAGGCTCTTCCTGCAGAGGACCAATCCACAAAGGGCCACTGATGCTCCACCTCCCCTGACCGTCCACGCAATGACAAGCAGGCCAGCCGCTGAGCTTCAGCAGAGGCTGCACCCGTTGAGCACCGCATCGTTCACAACGCGCCACCAGCCCAAGCTTCTTCTCATCGCCCGCTGGGATCTGACGCAGCAAGCGGAGGGCGAGGCGAAAGGTGCGCCCTTCACTAAAGCTGAACAGGGGCTGCACACCACGGCCCAGAAGCCAGGCCTGCCGGGCCACCAGGCCGATCTGCTGCCGCAGGGCCATTTCCCAGCTAGCGGGATGCACGCGGGCTGCGGCACCAAGGCTTCGAATCGCACCAACACGGTCATGACCGGTGGGGGAACGGCCATCCGTCGATGCCAGAAACAACAGGCCGTCGAAGCGCAAAGCCTGAAGGACCGGCTGAATCAAGCTCCCCGAAGCCCCAAAGGCATCGAGGTCGATGAAATCGAACCGCTGACGCTGAAGGATCGACCGATAAAGCAACAAATCTGCCGCCTCCGCGCTGAGCCGCGTTGAACACCCCAATGCCTGCACATTGGACTGGATCAGCGGCAGCCGATCCGGATCACCATCGTTGATCCAGAGCTCTGTCTCAGCGGGATCGCTGCCCAACGCCTCCAGGCCCCAGCGCAGCGCCCTGATCCCGCAACCGGCCATCAGATCAAGCCAACGGAGTGGTTGCGTTGCGCTTGCCTTCTGGTGGCGGGCCAGCAACACCGACAGATCGCGGGCCGGGCGTGACTCAGGCCTGAAAAACCCTGGGCCAAGGCTGAACTCAGCCAGACCTTCGCGATAGTGATGATCGGTTGAGGTCAGAAGGGTGCCGTCTGCTGCCATCCAGACTGCCGAGTGGGGCGTTCCAAGCACCTGGTGCTGGAGAGGCTGGCCCTGCCACTGGCGCGTCAGCGGCCCTGAAGCAGGACCCGCTCTGCTGCTGTTGCACGGCTTCGGCGCCGCCAGCGGACACTGGCGCCACTTTGCGCCGCGATTGGCTGAACATGGCTGGCGGGTCTACAGCCTGGATCTGCTGGGTTTCGGCCAATCCGCCCAGCCGGCGCGGCCAATGGACAACCGGCTCTGGGCGCAGCAGGTCTGCGCGTTCCTCGATCAAGTGGTTCAAGGACCAGCGGTGGTGATCGGCAACTCCTTGGGGGGCCTGACTGCGCTCACCGCAGCGGTGCTGCGGCCCGACAGGGTGCAGGCGGTAGTTGCAGCTCCGCTACCGGACCCCGCCCTGATCCAACCGCTACCGAAACGTCGCTCGCCCTGGCGACGGCGCTGGCAGCGGCGCCTGCTTTGGCTGGTTCTGCACCTTCTGCCTCTTGAGCTTGTGGTGCCCTTGATCGCGCGCACAGGTTTGCTCAAAGCCGGGCTACAGGGGGCCTACTGGAGTTCGATCCAATCCGATCAAGAACTGCTTCAGCTGGTTGCCCGTCCTGCCCGAAGGCCCACGGCCGCTCAGGCCCTGCGGGGCATGAGCCTGGGCATGTCGAAGCGCCCCAGAGGAGCCACTGCCCCCGCACTGCTCGAGCAGCTCCAATCCCCCATGCTTCTGATCTGGGGACGTCAGGATCGATTTGTGCCCCTGGCTATCGGGGAATCCCTGGCAGCCACGCATCCACAACTCGTACTGCGCGTGCTGGATCGCTGCGGTCACTGCCCCCATGACGAAGCGCCCGATCGCTTCCTTTCTGTGTTGTTGCCCTGGCTGGACCGTAACTTGGGAGGACCAGACCGGCAGGGGACGACCAGCGGCGATGAAACACACCCTCTCGGTGGTGGTTGAGGACGAATCCGGAGCACTCAGCCGGATCGCAGGACTCTTCGCCCGACGCGGTTTCAATATCGACAGCCTGGCAGTCGGTCCGGCGGAGGCGGAAGGGCAGTCTCGACTGACCATGGTTGTTGAAGGCGATGACCAGACGCTCCAGCAGATGACCAAACAGCTGGACAAACTGGTGAATGTGCTTCAGGTGTTGGACCTCACCCAGCGACCCGCTGTGGAACGGGAGTTGATGCTGCTGAAAGTCTCAGCACCGGCAGTATCCCGGAGCGCTGTTTTCGAACTCGTTCAGGTCTTCAGGGCCAAGGTCGTGGATGTGGCCGATGAAGCCATGACCTTGGAAGTGGTGGGAGATCCCGGGAAACTGGTAGCCCTGGAACGGTTAATGGCTCCCTTCGGAATTCTCGAAATTGCCCGCACCGGCAAGGTGGCGCTCGAGCGGGCTTCAGGGGTGAACACAGAAATGCTGAAGGTGTCCCCAAGCCAGAGCCGGGTCCCGGCCTGAGTTCACTCCTTTAGCGCTGCCTTGGTAATGCGATCTCCCTGCTGAATCGCATCCACCACATCCATGCCGTCCACGACACGGCCGAAGACGGCGTAACGACCATCCAGTTCCGGCAAGGGGCGCAAAGCCACATAAAACTGTGCACTAGCGGAATCCGGCGCCTGGGAACGGGCCATGGCCACGGCCCCCCGTTCATGGTTCAGCTCCAGACCATCCAGGTCAGCGGGATTGGTGCTGACCCTGCTGTATCGGGGCTGCGTCTCCGATCGAAACTTGATTTCGAGGGGGATCATCCGAGCTTGACCATTGGCGGGGTCAACAAAGCTGCCCGTTCCGAGCTGCCCCAAGGGAACGGATCGATCGCTGGATTGCGGATCCCCCCCTTGCACAACAAAGGGAACAGGCTCGCGCACAACACGATGAAACATCGTTCCGTCGTAGGTGCCGCGCCTCACCAGATCAACAAAATTTCCGGAGGTGAGCGGTGCAGCATCTCCGTTCACTTCAATCGTGAACTCGCCCTGGCTCGTCTGCATGGTGATGGTGGCCAGCCCCTGCAGGCAGGCCGCCTGAGCATCAGCGCAGCCCGTCACGACGGAGGCACGCGGAGAGGGACTGCAACTCACCAGCAGAGGGATGAGAAACAGCAGCGTCCACAAACGAAAACGACGCATCGGATCAGAGCCCCTCGAGATTGACGCCAAGGAAGCGGGCCAGCTCAGCACCGTCCTGCTCCAACTGCGCCAGAGGCAGCGGTTCGCCGACACGGGTAAGTGGCATGTCACGTCTTCCCTGAATTCTCAGGGCAACACGACGTCGAGCATTAAAGCCATCACGCACCTCGACTTTCACGGCCTTCACGTCCTTAAGAGGGATCTCCACCAGAACGGGCTTGCGGAAACCGCGACGGCTAATAGTCACCACACCGGCGTCCTTGTCGAACCGGTTACTGCCGCCGCCGACATTCACACCGATGACGTACCAGAGATAGGTGGCCAGCAACGCCGCAGCGAGGCTGTACAACCCCATGACCAGCCCCTGCGGCACGAACACCAAAGCAGCCGGATGGCCCAGAGGCAGGAGATCACGACCGAGATAACTCGACAGCGAAGCCAGAAGGAAGCCCACTCCGCCAATGGTGACGGCAGATGCCACCAGATAATTCGAGAGACGACGGGAGCCGAGCACGGTTTGCTCGAGCACTGCTGCGGACATGACCCAGCCAGAACGAAGCGCCATTGTGACCGCAGAAAGGCCCATGCGTCGAAATAGGAAAAAATCCCTAAGAAACAAAGCGATACGAGGGGTTTCAGCTCAGTAAATTCAGCCCCGCAGGACGCTTGAAGATTGTTAAGGTCGCGGCGTATCCCACAGCCTGCGGCTTTCCGCACCGTTCACCTCTCATGACGATCGCTGTAGGACGCGCGCCACAGCGGGGATGGTTCGACGTCCTCGATGACTGGCTCAAGCGCGACCGCTTCGTATTCATTGGCTGGTCTGGCATCCTTCTCCTTCCAACGGC
>NZ_JAKUHI010000009.1:0-78608 GCF_023630615.1 Synechococcus sp. MU1648 | reverse complement strand
TGATGGGGCTCCGGGCTTGCTGGGGGCTCCAGCACGGGTTGGTGCACCCGGTCGTGTCGGGGCTCCTGCGCGGATGATCTGTGGTTTTTGCTGGCCCTGGCCTGGGGTGGGGCGCGCGGGACTTCCAGCCCCAGCGGGACGGGGCGTTGGCCGAGCCGGGGGGGGTGCTGTTGGTTTGGCAGCAGCCTTGGGCTTGCTCACCAGTTCCGGTTTGGCCGCTGGCGGTTTGCTCACCAGTTCCGGTTTCGTCGCTGGCGGTTTGCTGACGGGCTGGGGTTTTGAGGCTGCTCGCGGCGCGGGTGAGGCTGCAGGCCGAGGCACGGGCTTTGAAGCCGTGGGTCGCGAAGGAGCTGCCGGCGGTTTTTGAGGGGCAGAAGGCCGTGCCGGGGGCGCCGACGCTTTTGCGGGGGCCGGCGTGGGCTTGCTGATGATCGGTTTCGGCGTTGTGGCTGCCGGTGGTTTCGGGGGTGCTTGCGGCGTGGGAGCCACCTGAGGCTTGGCTGCCACAGGCTTGCTCACGGCCGGTGTGGGCTTGCTTGGTGCGGCAGGGGCTGCCTTTTTCACCGACAGGATCGCTTTCCCTGGTGCGGGCTTGGCAGGCGCAGCAGCAGCGGGCTTCGCACCGTTCCCGCCCTTGACGAGGAGTGAACGAATCTTGCCGGCTTCAGCGTCGCTGATCGAGCTGCTGTGGCTCTTCGCAGCGATCGACAGCTTTTCAGCCGCGTCCAACACGTCCTTGTTCTCAAGGCCGAGGTCCTTGGACAGCTCGTAAATTCTGACTTTGCCGCTGCTGGTCATTCAGTTCGGGTCTCCGATCGGTCCGGGCATGGAATGCCGCGGTGGCCACTCACACAGTGGGGCCAATGTTCAGTCTGCCTCAGCGGATTCACCAGGGGTCTGGATAAGCCGCTGTTTCAACACCGCAAGCACTGTTTCGGGCACCTGACAACGCAGGGCTTTCTGTAGGCGTTTGCGACGGGTTGCCTCCTCAAGGCAGTTTTCCTCGGGACAGAGATAGGCCGATCGGCCCATCCCTGCATCGAGGAGAACTCCGTCCTGATGGTCGCGGATCACCCTCCAGAGTTGGCGGCGATCCAAGAGCTGGCGGCAGGCCACGCAGCGACGCAGGACGGGGCGCTCACTCACCGGACCTGCTCCTGGTCGGCATCGGCGTCCACCTCAGCCTCAGCCTCCGTGGCATCAGCTTCTGGCTCAGCGTCGATTTCAGCGTCGATTTCAGTGTCGGCTTCAACCGCAGCGGGCTCCTCTTCCGTGAATTCCTGCTCGGCCTGCTCTTCGCCGTACTCCTCCTCGTCCTCGGGCAGCGGGTACAGCTCCCGCAGGCGTGCATCTTCTTCTGCCCGAGCAGCCTGTTCGGCGGCCAGGCGTTCCTCAGCTTGTTGCTGGAGGGCCTCCTCTTCCTCGCGCTGGGAGATCAACTCAGCCACCACGGCATCCTCAGCTTCCTGGTCGTACTCCGTGGAGTTCTTGATGTCGATCTTCCAGCCGGTGAGTCGGGCGGCCAGGCGCACGTTCTGGCCTTCACGGCCGATGGCCAGGCTCAACTGATCGGGGGGAACCAGCACGTGGGCATGCTGCCCCATCGGATCAACGAGGCGCACCATGTCCACCCTGGCTGGGCTGAGGGAATTGGCGATGTACTGACCTGGATCCTGAGACCAGCGGATGACGTCGATTTTTTCGCCACGCAGTTCGTTCACCACCTGCTGAATGCGGGAGCCGCGTGCTCCGATGCAGGCACCGACGGGATCGACTTCACGCTCGATACTGTCGACGGCCACCTTGGTGCGGGGTCCCACCGAACGGGAGGGTGGATTGGCCTCGCGGGCCACGGCCACGATCCGTACGGATCCCTCCTGAATTTCGGGAACTTCGTTCTCAAATAGGTAGACCACCAAACCGGCATTGGAGCGGCTGACGAAAAGCTGTGGTCCCCGCCGGGGAACTTCGCTGACCTCTTTGAGGAACACCTTGAAGGTGGCGTTGGCGCGGTAGTTGTCGTTGGGCAGCTGATCGCGACGGGGGAGTTCCGCCTCGACTTCCGGACGCCCCAGGCCTGAGCTGACCGCCATGATCACTGACTGGCGCTCGAAGCGGATCACCCGTGCGGTCAGCACCGGATCCTCCAGATCGGCGAACTCCTCCTGGATCATGCGGCGCTGTTGATCCCGCAGTTTCTGGGCCAGCACCTGTTTGGTGGTGGCGGCGGCCATCCGGCCGAAATCCTCCTTCTCCGGGGTGACATCCAGCACCACCGTGTCGCCCACCTGGGCATCATCAGCCACCTGCATCACCTCGGCAATGGCGATCTGGTGGTCTTCGCTTTCCACCTCATCAACAATGATTTTGCTGGCGAGAACCCGGTATCCCTCCTCTTCCAGGTCAAGGCCGACGTCGAAGTTGCTGAAGTACTCCTCATCAAAGGGGTCTTCGCTGATCCCGAGGTAAAGGGTGCGCCGGTAGCGCTCGTAGCCCTTCAGTAGGGCCTCCCGCAGGGCTGCTTCCACAACCTGAGGTGGCAGCTTCTTCTCTTCACTGATGTCGTCGATCAGATTGGTGAGACCTGGAAGAAGAACGAGAGCCATCGCGTTGGTTTAAGGGAAGGGTTGAGCGGTTGGAGGGGGGTGAACGCTGGGTTCAGCTGCCTGGACTGGTGAGGCGGACACCGATCACGCAATCGCGGGGAATCCGTTTAACTCGCCCGCGAATGTTGATCTGCAGCGTGTCGGCGTCGCGTTCAAGCAAGAGGCCTTCAAGGCGTTGCTCGGTCTCGCCCTTGTCGCGGTGATGGACCTCGATGGGAAAGCCGCGGAAGGTCTGAAAATCGCGATCGCTGGACAGCTGCTCGCCGATTCCGGGACTGCTGATCTCCAGAACATACGCGTCAGTGAGCAGGGTGGAGGCCTCAAGGGCATCCCCAAGCACTCCGCTGAAACCCGCGCAGTCGTCGAGGCTCACATCCGCTCCACTGCTGTGGCGGATCTGCACTTCCAGGGTCATCGGGCTCATATGAGTGAGCAGCTGGATGCCGCAAAGGTCAAAGCCTTTGCGGGCGGCCAGGTCGGTGGCCAGCGTTTCGAGATCCGGAAGCAGAGGATGAGGCAACGCGAACTGAGGGCGGACGTCGGTCCGACGTGCATTTCAGTTGTGACCGATCTCCGCAGGGAGATGCCCGTCGGACACACCTTCAATGTAGGGGACTGCCCGCCATCCGTCAGGTGTTGCCCAGATCGATGGGCGGTGCATCGGGGAAAGCGTCACCAGCCTGTTCGGTGCCGCGACCTTCGGAATCCTGATTGATGCAGATGCGCTGACGGTCCGGATCAGTCACGTACTGACAGACGCGACTCCAAAGTTTGCTGCGGCTGCCCTGGGGGCCATTGCTGAACTGCACAATGTCCGCTCGTCCTGGGGAGGATTCGATGAAGACCTGGCAGAGCTGACATCGTTGTGAATCAGCGGATTTGCTCAAGGCTGAAGATCACAAATTGGCCCGAAGCTAGGCAGAAGGTTGAAGAGCCGCAGTGCGATCAGTGGCAGCCCTGTACGGAAATGCGGTAGCTGAATCCAGTGGCTTGCGGGTCGGTGTTGGCCCCGATCCGGAAATTCACCTGGCTGATGCTCTTGCCTGAGACCTGCTGGAAGGGCCCAAACATGCGGCCGGTGCCCACTGGGGGCTGCAGTTGTTCATCGGCCACCTTGCTGTTGCTTCCATCGCTGAATTTGAGGAAGGCCTGAATGGGATAACTGCTGGGGTCGCTGGAATCGGCGGTGAAAAACAGCTTGAAACTGCGGTAGGGCTGATCCACCACGAAATCGGTGTTCCAGTTGGTGCGGCCGACGGCTTTACCGATCAGCCCTTTGGGACGCTCCACCTTTTTTTTCACAATGGGCTCGCCGCCGCCCACCGGAGTCAGAAAGGTGCAGGCGGCACTGGCCTGCATCGGAATGAGCAGCAGGCCTAGGACAGGCAGGACAGCGATGGACCGCATGGAGAACCAGATCAATTGGGTGTGATGGGAGTCAGGGGAGGACCCTCTTCGAACCGCTCAAGCAAAACCTGAACAGGAATCTGGGTGCCGAAGCGACAGGCATTGGTTTCGCTGGCCGCCAGGCTGCCGTGCTCCCAGAACTTGTTGCTGCCGGTGCCCCCACCACAGAGCCCGAAGTACTCGCAGCCCTTGTGGCAGGTGTCGACACCGCTGCTCATGTCAGCCAGGAGGCGACGGAACTGATCGGTTTTGGTGGACTCCACCAACGACAGATCACGCAGGTTGCCGAGGTTGAAGGTGCCGTAGCGGTCGCTGGCCACTGACAGCAGCTCGGGGTCGAACGTGGAGAAATTCCCATCCGAATCAACGCTGAGAATCGAGAACGGGCGATTGAGTTCGTTCTGGGTCATCCGTTCGTTGCCTTGAATCAGGCTGATCACCTGCTCGAATTCCCGCAGCACGACGGGATGACCGTCTTGCTCGCTAAGGCGCCAGAAAGCTCGGAGGAAGTCGCGATACTTCTCCTCCATGACTGAGCCTTGCATCGAGGAGCTGGTGTGAATGCCCTCCTGTTCCTCAACGTTGAAGCCCACATCGGTGATGCCGTTGTCCCGGAAGAAGCGATACATCCGCTCCGGTTGCTCCATGGCATCAGCGGTGACCACCGAGATGCAGTGGAAGGGCACATCGTTGCGGTGCAGGGCTTCAATCCCTTTCATCGCCATGGCGTGGGAGCCACGTCCATTGCGGAAGCGCCGGTGGGCGTCGTGGATGTCCTCTGGGCCATCCACACTGATCCCCACCACGATGCGGTTGCGCCGGAAGCAGTCGCACCACGCATCGTTGATCAACGTTGCGTTGGTCTGAACGTGCTGGGTGAAGTCCAGCCCCTGGGCGTTGAACTGCTCGAGGCTGCGATGCAGGATCGCCGTTGCCTCGTCGTACCAACTGGTGGGCAGGGTGAGCGGTTCCCCGGCATGCCATACAAGTCCGAACTCCGGCCCGGCATAGGGGCTTTCCAGAATCCGCTGGATCAACAGAGGCAGTAGATCGAGGTCGAAAACCCGCTTCTTCTGCCGATCGGGCAGATAGCAGTAAGAACAATCGAGGTTGCACAGCGATGTCGACTGCACAACCACGAGGCCGATGGGCCCGAACCGGTTGAGGTCGGGCCTGACATTGGAAGAGACGTTTGGGGAAGAAACAATCACCAGTTCACGAATCCGCCGCCACCGTTCTTCCAGCCACCGCCACCGTTGCGCCAGCCACCTCCGTATCCACCGTTGCCCCAGGTGTTGCGGCTATTGCCCCACTTGTTGCCGCTCTTTCCATTGCCCCACTTGCCTTTTCCACGGCTGTTGCCGAACTTTTTGCCCTTGCCGTTTTTCCATTTGCTCTTGGCAACAAGCTCACCTTCGATTTCGGGATCCTTGAGCAGGCTGCCCCAGTCGGTGTTCCGAACCGCTTCGATTCGGGCTTCGATGCTGTTGGCTTTGGCCTGACCGTTGAGTTGCTCAGGCGCGCTGTAGCTGGAGCTGGCTTGGGCGGTTTGGCACAGCACGGCACTGGAGGCCAGCAGTGCTTGAAAGGCAATAAGAGAACGCTTCATGGCTGTTAATGGATAAAGAAGGAAAGCAATCGAGGAGCAGTCAGATTCCCGGTGTCGCTGGGGTGTTGATTTCTGCTGTGACGCTGAGGATCAAGCCGTACAAGGAGCGGATTGACTCTTGGCTCAGGCCCACATCGCTGCCGGGACCAATCCAACGGTTGATCATGCGGCGCGTTCCGGCATCACCATCCATGTAGGCCTGCATCATCTGTCCCAACGCGATGTTGGTGGACGAGAGCAGCTTGCCGTTGTCCTGCTTGACGATGCAGCTGATGCCCGAGCGGCCGTAGGGGCGGAAGGGCAGTAGAGCCGTTTTGTCGATTCGGCTGTTGGCGGCCAACCAGAGGGTTCCCCCACCGAGGATCGGAACGTCACCCGTGTAAAAGGCATCCAACGCTTCCTTGGGGGTGTCGAAGTTTTTCAGTGTGGCGCCGGGCACCACGCTCTTCAGAACCTTGGCGGAGGCGGTGTCCTTGACCACGCCGATGGTTTCTCCTGCCAACGAGTCAGGGGTTCCATCGATGGTGGTATCTCTGGCCATCAGCAGCCGTGTACCACCGACGCCGAAGGGAAGGCTGTAATTGACCTGAGTGGAGCGGCCCCAGGTGAAGGCCACACCACAGGCGATGTCGGCCTTGCCGGTGATGACGGCACCAATGCCGTCATTGACGGAAGACGCGACTCGGTAAGTCACTTTGCGGCGGTTGGCCTGAATCCGGATCTGTTCGAGAACATCAACCCCGAGGCCTTCGTAGCCGGTGCCGGTTTTTTGATACAGCGGCTTGACTTCCTCAAAAATCACCGCCTTAAGCGTTGTGCTTTCCGCGGAGGCTTGTGGAGTCAGGGCAACTGGGCCAGCCAGGGCAAGCAGCGCTGCCGCTGGAGCCAGAAATGCACGCATGCGAAAACTGCGTTTGTTTGATTCCTAGCTGGATTTTTTAGGCTTGTCCGCCGATTGGAATGGGCGTTGTGAGATTGCGATCGATCGGGACCAACGCCCGCTTCCCCTGCTGGATCCGATAAAAAGAAGTCAATTCGTCGGTCCTGGTGTTGCGGTACGCCCTGCGTCAACTGTTGGTAGTGCTGGTGGCAGTGGCCTGCTTTGTCGGTGATGGAGCGTCCGTGCAGGCTCTAGAGCACAGCTTTGTAGCCGATGCCGTTCAGCGGGTGGCCCCGGCTGTAGTTCGGATCGATACCGAGCGCACCATTGAACGGCAGCCGTTTGATCCCACGCTTCTCGATCCGTTGCTGCGGGATCTGCTAGGGGACCCGCCTGCGGGTCCGGGGCGGGAACGTGGTCAAGGCTCCGGTGTGGTGATTGATCCCCAGGGGCTTGTGCTCACCAACGCTCATGTGGTGGATCGGGTGGAGTCCGTCAGCGTCACACTGGCCAACGGGGATCAACGCGATGGCCGGGTGGTGGGCACCGATGCCGTGACGGATCTGGCCCTAGTGCGTCTTGAGGGTGATCAATTGCCGCCGCGGGCTCCCCTGGGTGACTCCGAAGCCATGCAAGTGGGCGATTGGGCGATCGCCCTCGGCACTCCATTTGGACTGGAACGCACGGTGACCCTAGGAATTGTCAGCAGCCTGCATCGCAACATCAATAGTCTTGGTTTTGCTGACAAACGGCTTGAACTGATTCAGACCGACGCCGCCATCAACCCCGGTAATTCCGGCGGTCCCTTGGTGAACGGTGATGGCCAAGTGATTGGGATTAATACCTTGGTGCGTTCTGGCCCTGGGGCTGGCCTTGGTTTTGCCATCCCGATCAACCTGGCCCGCAGGGTGGCCGATCAGCTGCAGCAGCAGGGTGAGGTGGTGCATCCCTATATCGGCCTTCAATTGGTCGCTCTCACGCCCCGGATCGCGCGCGAGCACAACAAGGATCCCAATGCCCTTGTGCAGCTGCCGGAACGCAGCGGTGCTCTAGTTCAAGCCGTGCTTCCCGATGGCCCGGCCGAAAAAGCGGGCCTGCGCCGCGGTGATCTTTTGATCACTGCTGATGATCGCGACATCCCCGATCCTCAGGTGCTTCTGGAAGTGGTGGATGCTGCTGCCATCAATGCTCCACTGCCCTTGAAGGTGCTGCGGGCGGGTCGCGAGTTGACCCTGTCGGTCAAACCTGAGCCCCTGCCTGGAATGGCTTGAAACCCTTGCTACGGTCGCGCCCAAAGGACGAGAGCTGATGGCTGATCTTCAGACCCAGATGAAGCAGGCAGTGGCCGATGCCGCTGTTGAACAGATCAAAGACGGCATGGTGCTGGGTCTGGGATCTGGGTCGACTGCCGCACTAATGATTCAAGGCCTGGGCGCCAAGCTCGCCAGCGGCGAACTCAAAGACATCGTGGGTGTAACTACATCTTTTCAGGGGGAGGTGCTGGCCGCAGAGCTGAACATCCCTCTGCTCAGCCTCAATGCCGTCAACCGTATTGATCTGGCCATAGACGGTGCTGATGAAGTCGATCCTGGCTTCCAGTTGATCAAGGGCGGTGGTGCTTGCCATGTACAGGAAAAACTCGTAGCTGCACGGGCCGATCGTTTTGTGGTGGTGGTGGATTCCACGAAACTTGTGGATCGTCTCAACCTCAGTTTTCTGCTGCCTGTCGAAGTTCTTCCGGGCGCCTGGCGCCAGGTGAAGCAGCAGCTGGAAGCCCTGGGGGGTACTGCTGAACTGCGGATGGCCCAGCGCAAGGCCGGCCCCGTGGTCACGGATCAGGGCAATTTGGTGTTGGACGCCAAGCTCAATGGAGGCATCACCGATCCGGTGGCCCTGGAGCAGACCATCAACAACATCCCAGGAGTGCTGGAAAACGGATTGTTCGTCAACATCACCGATGAGGTGTTGGTGGGCGAGATCGCTGATGGCGTGGCGGGGGTCCGCAGCCTGGAGAAGCGCCTCAGCTGAGGCGCCGTCGCACCGATTCGGCGTGGCTGTGCAGGCCTTCACTGGTGGCCAGCTCCTGCACAGCTGAACCTGTTGCTTCCAGAGCAGCCCGGTTGAATCCGATCAGTGAGGTGTGGCGCATGAAGGTTTCAACGCTCAGCGCTCCACTGAAACGCGCGGCTCCACAGGTGGGCAGGGTGTGGTTCGGACCTGCTAAGTAATCCCCAACGGCTTCCGGAGACCAGGGGCCCAGGAAAATGGCTCCAGCGTTCTGGATTCGATCTGCCAGAGGTTCGGGACGTTCGACCAGGAGCTCTAGATGTTCCGGAGCGAAGCTGTCGCTCAGGCGGGCACAGCTCTCGAGGTCGTCGCACACCACCACCAGCCCCCAGTCCCGCAGTGCGGCTTCGCAGATCTCGCGACGGGGGTGGTTGGTGAGCTGCTCGGCGACCGCGGCGTTGATCACGTCGGCCAGAGCATGGTCGGTGGTGATCAGCACCGCCGCCGCCAGAGGATCGTGCTCAGCCTGCGCCAGCAGATCCGCAGCTACCTGATCCGGCTGTGCGGAGTGGTCGGCAATCACCAGCACCTCGCTTGGACCTGCCAGGGAATCGATGGCGACCTGGCCGTAAACCGCTTGTTTCGCAAGAGTGACGTACAGGTTGCCTGGGCCGCTGATCACATCCACTTTGGGCACGCTTTCACTGCCGTAGGCCATGGCGGCAATGGCTTGGGCGCCCCCGAGGCGGAACACCGTCTTCACGCCGGCGAGGTGCGCCGCTGCCAGCACCACAGGGTTGACCGTGCCATCCCGGCCGGCGGGGGAACAGATCACCAGCTCTTTCACCCCAGCGACACGGGCTGGTACTGCATTCATCAGCACCGTGCTGGGGTAGGCCGCGCGTCCGCCGGGCACGTAAAGACCCGCCCGCTGCACCGGTCTCCAGCGCCGGCCGAGCTGCTCGCCATGGGGGCCTGTTACCGCTAGGTCGGCGGGACGTTGGCGTTGGTGGAAATCAGTGATGCGGCGATGGGCCAGCTCCAGAGCATCACGCAGGTTGGTCGGCAGCGTGGTCCAGGCCTGCTCGAGCGCCTCCTGGGGAACCGCCATCGGCAAAGGCCGAAAGCCATCGAATCGTTCTGTGAAGTCTGCGATCGCCGCATCACCGCGGTCGCGCACCGCTGCAAGAATCGCGTCGACCCGCTCTCTGGCTTCGCTTTGCTGGGTCTGAGTTGTGCGGCTTGATAAGCGCTGCAGTTCTGTCTGGGCCTGTTCCGGATCCCGCACGATGCGCAGGGGAGCGACGGCCGGTTGGCTCACAGACAAAGGTAAGAGTGGAATATGTAGTCAAGTTAGGACTCGACAACACTGGGAGGCGGTCCTGCCACGGAGTAAGGTGGTGGATTGTTCGCAACGTTGAAGCCTCAGTGGCCAATAACAAGTCAGCCAAGAAGCGGATTGAGATTGCTGAGCGCAACCGTCTGCGCAATCGCACCTACAAGTCGTCCCTGCGCACGTTGATGAAGCGTTGCTTCACCGCCTGTAACGCCTACAGCGCAACGCCTGGCGACGAAGCCAAGACCACCGTGCAGAGCTCGATGCGTGCCGCCTTCAGCAAGATCGACAAGGCGGTGAAGGTCGGTGTCCTGCATCGCAACAATGGTGCCAATCAGAAGTCCCGTCTCAGTGCAGCGGTGCGCAAGGTTCTCGAGCCCGCCAGCTGATTCGGTTTCAACCGGCAGAATGGGCCGAAAGCGCGTTTCGGCCCAGCTGTGTCTCCCACTCCGACGCTGATCGACAGTCACTGTCACATCGTCTTTCGCAATTTTGACGAGGACCTCGACGACGTGGCCTCACGTTGGCGCGAGGCCGGTGTCGGCGCTCTATTGCATGCCTGCGTTGAACCTTCCGAAATTCCTGCGATCCGGGCACTGGCTGATCGGTTCCCTGAAATGCGGTATTCAGTTGGAGTTCATCCTTTAGATACCCAGCATTGGGCTGATGACACGGTGGCGGTGCTGCGTCGGGCGGCTTTGGAGGATGACCGGGTGGTCGCTATCGGTGAACTCGGGCTCGATCTCTTCCGCGACAAGAACCTGGAGGAGCAGCTTGCTGTGCTGCGTCCGCAGCTGGATCTGGCGGTGGAGCTGAACTTGCCGGTGATCATTCACTGTCGTGATGCCGCCGAGCCGATGCTGGTTGAACTTCGGGCCCGTCAGGCGGAGGGCCGTTGTCCCGCGGGGGTCATGCATTGCTGGGGCGGCACTCCCGATGAAATGCAGCAGTTCCTGGAGCTCGGGATGTATATCAGCTTCAGTGGCACCGTGACCTTCCCCAAAGCTGAGCCCACCCACGACTGCGCCCGTCAGGTGCCTGAAGATCGGTTTTTGGTGGAAACCGATTGCCCCTTCTTGGCTCCTGTGCCTCGTCGCGGTAAGCGCAATGAGCCGGCCTTTGTGGCCTCTGTCGCGACGCGTGTGGCTGAGCTGCGGGGTGTGGATCTCGAGAGCGTGGCTTGCAGCAGCACCGCCAACGCCCGACGTTTGTTTGGACTCCCTTAACTGCTCTTCCAAGAGTGTCGACTCCATATGTAAGATGTTGTATTGGCCTGGCCATGCGTGGGATTCGTTCTTGTGCGTGGTGCCTGAAGCGTCCATTTCCTTCCGGTGCACTTGTCGTCGTCAGCTGATCTGACCCGCGATTTCTGAACAGCAGCAGCGGCTCTGTCGGTTCCTTCCTGGAAACCGTCGGTGCCGCTGTTGTGGCGAATCGTCCTGTCGGGTGAGCTTTTGCCGCCAACCCAGTCCTGCCCAGTCCCTTCGTCCTCTCTGCCGGTCCCCGCATGAGCAGCAGCGCGATTCAGGTCGCCAAGACCGCCACCTACCTCCCTGATCTGGTGGAGGTGCAGCGGGCCAGCTTTAAGTGGTTTTTGGATCAAGGTCTGATTGAGGAGCTGGAAAGCTTCTCTCCGATCACGGATTACACCGGCAAGCTGGAGCTGCACTTCATTGGTAGCGAGTACCGCCTAAAGCGCCCCCGCCACGATGTGGAAGAGGCGAAGCGTCGCGATGCGACCTTTGCTTCGCAGATGTATGTCACCTGCCGTCTGGTCAATAAGGAGACCGGTGAGATCAAAGAGCAGGAGGTCTTTATCGGCGAATTGCCGCTGATGACCGAGCGAGGCACGTTCATCATCAACGGTGCTGAGCGCGTGATCGTGAATCAGATCGTGCGGAGCCCCGGTGTCTATTTCAAGGATGAAATGGACAAGAACGGTCGGCGCACATACAACGCCAGCGTCATCCCCAACCGGGGGGCCTGGCTGAAGTTTGAGACCGACAAGAACGACTTGCTGCACGTCCGTGTGGACAAGACCCGCAAGATCAATGCGCACGTGCTCATGCGTGCCATGGGGCTGTCCGACAACGACGTGCTCGACAAGCTGCGTCATCCCGAGTTCTATAAAAAGTCGATCGATGCCGCTAATGACGAGGGCATCAGTTCGGAAGACCAGGCACTGCTCGAGCTTTACAAGAAACTTCGTCCGGGTGAACCCCCCTCGGTGAGCGGCGGTCAGCAGCTGCTGCAGACCCGTTTCTTTGATCCAAAGCGTTACGACCTCGGGAGGGTCGGTCGCTACAAGATCAACAAAAAGCTGCGCCTCACCATCCCCGACACGGTGCGCACCCTCACCCATGAGGACGTGCTTTCCACCCTTGATTACTTGATCAACCTGGAGCTGGATGTTGGCGGAGCCACCCTCGATGACATTGATCATCTCGGCAACCGCCGGGTGCGTTCCGTCGGTGAACTGCTGCAAAACCAGGTTCGGGTCGGTCTCAACCGCCTGGAGCGGATCATCAAGGAACGGATGACCGTCGGTGAAACCGATTCGCTGACTCCAGCGCAGTTGGTGAATCCCAAGCCTCTGGTGGCGGCGATCAAGGAGTTCTTTGGCTCCAGCCAGCTGAGCCAGTTCATGGATCAGACCAACCCCCTGGCTGAGCTGACCCACAAGCGCCGTATCTCGGCCCTGGGACCTGGAGGTCTCACCCGTGAGCGTGCTGGCTTTGCCGTCCGCGATATTCACCCCTCCCACTACGGCCGCCTCTGTCCGATTGAGACGCCGGAAGGTCCCAATGCCGGTCTGATCAACTCCCTGGCGACCCATGCCAGGGTCAACGAATACGGCTTTATCGAAACCCCGTTCTGGAAGGTGGAGAACGGTGTCGTCATCAAGGAAGGTGACCCGATCTATCTGTCCGCGGACCGTGAAGACGAAGTGCGCGTTGCCCCAGGTGACGTGGCCACCGAGGGCGACGGTCGGATCACGGCGGATCTGATTCCTGTGCGTTATCGCCAGGATTTTGAGAAGGTCCCCCCCGAGCAGGTCGACTACGTCGCCCTATCGCCGGTTCAGGTGATCTCCGTGGCAACGTCCCTGATCCCCTTCCTGGAGCACGAT
Source organism: Synechococcus sp. MU1648 (assembly GCF_023630615.1). Taxonomy (NCBI): domain Bacteria; kingdom Bacillati; phylum Cyanobacteriota; class Cyanophyceae; order Synechococcales; family Synechococcaceae; genus Synechococcus; species Synechococcus sp. MU1648. The sequence goes on along the minus strand of NZ_JAKUHI010000009.1, from coordinate 65,633 downwards.
GACGCCAACCGGGCCCTGATGGGTTCCAACATGCAGCGTCAGGCTGTGCCGCTGCTGCGCCCCGAGCGTGCTCTGGTGGGCACCGGTCTCGAGACCCAGGTGGCCCGCGACTCCGGCATGGTGCCGATCTCCCGGGTGAATGGCACCGTCACTTATGTGGATGCCAACGCCATCGTTGTTCAGGACGAGGACGGTAATGAGCACACCCACTTCTTGCAGAAGTACCAGCGCTCCAACCAGGACACCTGTCTGAACCAGCGTCCGATCGTGCGATCTGGCGATCCCGTGATCGTCGGCCAGGTGATGGCGGATGGCTCGGCCTGTGAAGGTGGTGAGATCGCCCTCGGACAGAACGTTCTGATCGCTTACATGCCTTGGGAGGGCTACAACTACGAGGACGCGCTGCTGGTCAGCGAACGTCTGGTTACCGACGACCTCTACACCTCGGTGCACATCGAGAAGTACGAGATCGAAGCGCGGCAGACCAAGCTCGGTCCCGAGGAGATCACCCGAGAGATTCCCAACGTCGCTGAGGAAAGCCTCGGCAACCTCGACGAGATGGGCATCATTCGCGTGGGTGCTTTCGTCGAAAGCGGCGACATCCTGGTGGGCAAGGTGACGCCCAAGGGCGAATCCGATCAGCCGCCGGAGGAGAAGTTGCTCCGCGCGATCTTCGGTGAAAAGGCTCGCGATGTTCGCGATAACTCCCTGCGCGTGCCTGGCACCGAGCGCGGCCGCGTTGTGGATGTACGCATCTACACCCGTGAACAGGGTGATGAGCTGCCGCCTGGCGCCAACATGGTGGTCAGGGTTTATGTGGCTCAGCGCCGCAAGATCCAGGTCGGCGACAAGATGGCCGGCCGCCATGGCAATAAGGGCATCATCAGCCGCATCCTTCCCCGGGAGGACATGCCTTATCTCCCCGACGGCACCCCTGTCGACATCGTGCTCAACCCCCTGGGTGTGCCGAGCCGGATGAATGTCGGTCAGGTGTTTGAGCTGCTGATGGGTTGGGCGGCGTCCAACTTGGACTGCCGCGTACGCATCGTTCCCTTCGATGAGATGTATGGGGCTGAAAAGTCTCAGCAGACTGTGGAGACCTTCCTCAAGGAAGCCGCCAAGCAGCCCGGCAAGGGTTGGGTGTACGACCCTGCAGATCCTGGCAAGCTCCAGCTGCGTGATGGGCGCACTGGACTGCCCTTCGACCAGCCCGTGGCCGTGGGCTATTCCCACTTCCTCAAGCTGGTCCACCTGGTGGATGACAAGATCCACGCTCGTTCCACCGGCCCCTACTCCCTGGTCACCCAGCAGCCTCTGGGTGGTAAGGCACAGCAAGGCGGCCAGCGTCTTGGTGAGATGGAAGTTTGGGCACTTGAGGCCTATGGCGCCGCTTACACCCTGCAGGAACTGCTCACGGTCAAGTCCGATGACATGCAGGGCCGCAACGAGGCCCTCAACGCAATCGTCAAGGGCAAGCCGATCCCCCGTCCAGGTACGCCGGAATCCTTCAAGGTGCTGATGCGTGAGCTTCAGTCTCTTGGTCTGGACATCGCCGTCTATACCGATGAAGGCAAGGAAGTGGATCTGATGCAGGACGTGAACCCGCGTCGCAGCACCCCCAGCAGGCCCACCTACGAATCCCTCGGCGTCGCGGATTACGACGAGGACTGACGGATCAACGAACGAACCGATTCCCCGCTCCTTCTTCCATAACCGTCAATGACCAACAGCAACCTCCGCACCGAGAACCACTTCGATTACGTCAAGATCACCCTCGCCTCACCCGACCGGGTGATGGAGTGGGGACAGCGCACCCTGCCCAACGGCCAGGTTGTCGGTGAGGTCACCAAGCCGGAGACCATCAACTACCGCACCCTCAAGCCTGAGATGGACGGGCTGTTCTGCGAAAAGATCTTTGGCCCTTCCAAAGACTGGGAGTGCCACTGCGGTAAGTACAAGCGGGTGCGTCACCGGGGCATCGTTTGTGAGCGCTGCGGTGTGGAGGTCACTGAGAGCCGCGTGCGTCGTCACCGCATGGGCTTTATCAAGCTGGCGGCTCCTGTCTCCCACGTCTGGTATCTGAAGGGGATTCCCAGCTACGTGGCCATCCTGCTGGACATGCCCCTGCGGGATGTTGAGCAGATCGTCTACTTCAACTGCTATGTGGTGCTGGATCCCGGCGATCACAAGGATCTGAAGTACAAGCAGCTGCTGACCGAAGACGAGTGGCTGGAAATTGAAGACGAGATCTACGCCGAAGACTCTGAGATCGAGAACGAGCCGGTGGTGGGCATCGGTGCCGAGGCTCTCAAGCAACTACTCGAAGATCTCACCCTCGATGAGGTTGCTGAGCAGCTGCGTGAGGAGATCAATGGCAGCAAGGGCCAGAAGCGCGCCAAGTTGATCAAGCGTCTGCGCGTGATCGACAACTTCATCGCTACCAGTGCCCGTCCTGAGTGGATGGTGCTGGATGTGATTCCAGTGATTCCGCCTGACCTGCGCCCGATGGTGCAGCTCGATGGTGGACGCTTTGCCACCAGTGATCTCAACGATCTCTACCGGCGGGTGATTAACCGCAACAACCGCCTGGCTCGGTTGCAGGAAATACTGGCTCCCGAAATCATCGTCCGCAACGAAAAGCGGATGTTGCAGGAGGCCGTCGACGCTCTTATCGACAACGGCCGTCGCGGCCGCACCGTTGTGGGTGCCAACAACCGGCCGCTCAAGTCATTGAGCGACATCATCGAAGGCAAGCAGGGCCGCTTCCGTCAGAACCTGTTGGGTAAGCGGGTCGACTACTCCGGTCGTTCCGTGATCGTGGTGGGTCCCAAGCTCAAGATGCACCAGTGCGGTCTCCCAAAGGAGATGGCGATTGAGCTGTTCCAGCCGTTCGTCATCCACCGCCTGATCCGCCAGAACATCGTCAACAACATCAAGGCGGCCAAAAAGCTGATTCAGCGGGCCGATGATGAAGTGATGCAGGTGTTGCAGGAGGTGATCGACGGTCACCCGATCCTGTTGAACCGGGCTCCAACCCTGCACCGTCTCGGTATTCAGGCCTTCGAACCCAAGTTGGTTGATGGACGTGCCATTCAGCTCCATCCCCTGGTCTGCCCAGCCTTTAACGCTGACTTTGACGGCGACCAGATGGCTGTTCACGTGCCTCTGGCCATCGAGGCTCAGACCGAAGCCCGCATGCTGATGCTGGCCAGCAACAACATCCTTTCGCCTGCAACAGGCGAGCCGATCATCACTCCGTCTCAGGACATGGTGTTGGGCTCTTACTACCTGACGGCGCTTCAGCCCGATGCGACCAAGCCAGAGTTCGGAGACCGCAGCTGCACTTTTGCGGGCCTGGAGGATGTCATCCACGCCTTCGAGGACACTCGCGTCGGTCTTCACGATTGGGTTTGGGTTCGCTTCAACGGCGAGGTCCAAGACGATGACGAGCTGGATGCACCCATCAAGAGCGAATCACTCAGTGACGGCACCCGCATTGAACAGTGGAGCTTCCGCCGCGACCGTTTCGATGAAGACGGTGCCCTGATTAGTCGCTACATCCTCACCACCGTGGGCCGCGTGGTGATGAATCACACGATCATCGACGCGGTGGCCGCCGGCTGAATCAAAACAGACGCCCTTTCCTCCCTTTCCTGATCTGCGCGCAGCCATGACCTCTTCCTCGAAATCCCGCAAGTCCAAATCCAGCAAAGCCTCCAAAGCCTCCAAGGCCGCCAAGGAGGCTCCTGTGAGCGCATCCCGTCCGCTCTCGAAGACCCCGCCCCCGTTCCGCAACCAGGTCATCGACAAGCGGGCCCTTAAACAGCTCGTTGCCTGGTCCTACAAGAACCACGGCACGGCGGTGACCTCGTCTATGGCCGACAACCTCAAGGATCTCGGCTTTAAGTACGCCACCCAAGCTGCCGTCTCGATCTCCGTCGACGACCTGAAGGTGCCCGAGGCGAAGAAGGATCTGCTGGGCCAGGCCGAGGAACAGATCACGGCCACCGAAGAGCGTTACCGCTTGGGTGAAATCACCGAGGTTGAGCGTCACACCAAGGTGATCGACACCTGGACCGAGACCAACGAGCGTCTGGTCGATGCCGTCAAAAAGAACTTTGACGAGAACGCACCGCTCAACTCGGTGTGGATGATGGCCAACTCCGGCGCGCGGGGAAACATGTCCCAGGTGCGTCAGCTGGTGGGCATGCGCGGTCTGATGGCCAACCCGCAGGGCGAAATTATTGACCTTCCGATCCGCACCAACTTCCGTGAGGGTCTGACGGTTACCGAATACGTCATCTCCTCTTACGGCGCCCGTAAGGGTCTGGTGGATACAGCGCTTCGTACCGCTGACTCCGGCTACCTCACCCGTCGATTGGTTGACGTTGCCCAGGATGTGATCGTCCGTGAGGACGACTGCGGAACCACCCGCCACATCGTGGTGGAGGCCGAGAATGGCAAGTTCCGCAGCCGGCTTGTGGGTCGCCTGACCGCCGCCCAGGTGGTGAATGCGGATGGCGAGGTGCTCGCTGAGCGCGACACCGAAATCGATCCGCCTCTGTCCAAAGCCTTTGAGGCAGCTGGGGTGAACGCGGTGAGTGTGCGCTCGCCGCTCACCTGCGAAGCCAACCGTTCTGTCTGCCGCAAGTGTTACGGCTGGGCACTGGCCCACAACGAACTGGTGGATCTGGGTGAAGCCGTCGGCATCATCGCTGCCCAGTCGATCGGTGAGCCTGGAACCCAGCTCACCATGCGGACCTTCCACACCGGTGGTGTGTCCACGGCTGAAACCGGTGTGGTTCGCTCCAAAGCTGCGGGCACCGTTGAGTTCGGCAGCAAGGCGCGGGTGCGCCCTTACCGCACGCCCCATGGTGTGAACGCTCAACAGGCTGAGGTTGACTTCAATCTCACGATCAAGCCTTCCGGGAAAGGAAAGGCGCAGAAGATCGAGATCACCAACGGCTCCCTGCTGTTTGTCGATAACGGTGCCGAGATTGATGCCGACGTGACGGTGGCTCAGATCGCTGCTGGTGCGGTCAAGAAGAGTGTTGAGAAGGCCACCAAGGATGTGATCTGCGATCTGGCCGGCCAGGTCCGCTACGAGGAGGCGATTCAGCCCCGCGAAGTCACCGACCGCCAGGGCAATATCACCCTGAAGGCTCAGCGCCTCGGCCGGATGTGGGTGCTTTCGGGCGATGTTTATAACTTGCCGCCCAACGCACAGCCCGTCGTTGGTGGTGAGACCCAAGTCACCGAGGGTCAGGTTCTGGCTGAGGCAAGCCAGCGCAGTGAGTACGGCGGTGAAGTGCGCCTGCGCGATTCCATCGGTGATTCCCGCGAGGTGCAGATCGTCACCACGGCGATGACCCTCAAGGACTTCAAGCTGCTTGAGGAGTCCACCCACTCCGGTGAGATCTGGAATCTCGAGGCCAAGGATGGCACCCGATATCGCCTCAACACCATCCCCGGCAGCAAGATCGGTTCCGGTGAGGTCATTGCCGAACTGGCTGATGATCGCTTCCGCACCGGCACCGGTGGCCTGGTGAAGTTCGCACCCGGTCTGGCGATCAAGAAGGCCCGTTCCGCCAAGAACGGCTACGAAGTCAACAAGGGCGGCACCCTGCTGTGGATCCCCCAGGAAACCCACGAGATCAACAAGGACATTTCCCTGTTGATGATCACCGATGGTCAGTGGATCGAGGCCGGCACCGAGGTTGTCAAAGACATCTTCAGTCAGACCGCCGGCATCGTCACTGTTACCCAGAAGAACGACATCCTGCGCGAAATCATCGTCCGCAGTGGTGAGTTCCACCTCTGCACAGATGCCAAGGCGTTGGAGCGTTTCGAGGGCGATGGCCAGATGGTCAACCCAGGCGAGGACGTCGCCAAAGGGCTGTCCGTTGATGCCATGAAGTATGTGCAGACGGTCGAGACCCCTGAAGGAAAAGGCCTGCTGCTGCGTCCGGTTGAGGAATACACCATCCCCAATGAGGCCCAGCTGCCTGAGCTGTCTCATGTGAAGCAGGCCAATGGCCCTCACCTCGGAATCAAGGCCACCCAGCGTCTGGCCTTCAAGGACAACGAACTGGTCAAGTCAGTCGAGGGTGTGGAGCTGCTGAAGACGCAGCTGCTTCTGGAGACCTTCGATACCACCCCTCAGATGACGGTGGATGTGGAGAAGGCTCCCGACAAGCGTGCCAAGACCATTTCCCGTCTGCGACTCGTGATCTTGGAGTCGATCCTTGTGCGTCGCGACACCATGTCTGACTCCAGCCACGGTTCGACCCACACCGAGCTGCAGGTTGAGGACGGTATCTCCGTCAAGGCTGGCGATGTTGTTGCCACCACTCAAATCCTTTGCAAACAGGCTGGCCTGGCGCAGTTGCCAGAAGCGACGGAAGCCGACCCGGTGCGTCGGATGATCGTCGAGCGCCCCGAAGACACCACCACCCTCAGCACCTCCGGCAAGCCGGTGGTGAGCGTCGGTCAGCGGATTGTCGACGGCGACCCTCTCGCTGATGGGGAAACTGCCAGCTGCTGTGGTGAGATCGAGGCTGTTTCCGGTAACAGCGTCACCCTGCGTCTGGGACGCCCCTACATGGTGTCGCCGGACTCCCTCCTGCACGTGCGCGATGGCGACCTGGTGCAACGGGGTGATGGTCTGGCCCTGCTGGTGTTTGAGCGGCAGAAGACGGGTGACATCGTTCAGGGTCTGCCCCGAATCGAAGAATTGCTGGAGGCCCGTCGCCCCCGCGAATCCGCGATTCTCTGCAAGAAACCCGGAACCGTTGAGATCAAGCAGGGTGAAGACGACGATTCCCTCGTCGTCAATGTGATCGAATCCGATGATGCCATCGCTGAATATCCGATCCTGCTTGGCCGCAACATCATGGTGAGCGATGGTCAGCAGGTCACAGCTGCTGAACTGCTGACGGATGGCCCGATCAACCCGCACGAGCTTCTCGAGTGCTACTTCGAGGATCTGCGCAGCCGTAAGCCTCTGATGGAGGCCGCACAGGAGGCGATCGCTAATCTGCAGCACCGGTTGGTGACTGAGGTTCAGAACGTTTACAAGTCTCAGGGCGTGTCGATCGACGACAAGCACATCGAAGTGATTGTGCGTCAGATGACCAGCAAGGTGCGGGTGGAGGATGCCGGTGACACCACCCTGTTGCCGGGTGAATTGATCGAACTGCGTCAGGTGGAGGACACCAACCAGGCAATGGCGATCACGGGCGGTGCTCCCGCCGAATTCACGCCGGTTCTGCTGGGTATCACCAAGGCGTCTCTCAACACCGACAGCTTCATCTCCGCCGCCTCCTTCCAGGAGACGACACGGGTCCTGACGGAAGCCGCCATCGAAGGCAAGAGCGACTGGCTGCGCGGTCTCAAGGAGAACGTGATCATCGGTCGCTTGATCCCTGCCGGTACAGGCTTCAGTGGTTTCGAAGAGGAGCTGCAGAAAGAGGCTGGTCCCCACCCCGATATCCTGTCGGAGGACCCCGCTGGTTACCGCCGCATGCAGAACCTGCGTCCCGACTACACCGTTGATATGCCTCCTGCGGCGAGTGGCACTGCTGTTCTGGATGACCCCAGCGATGCCGACCTTGAGGCCACCCGCACCCGCCACAACATCGACCCCTCGGCGAGCAATTTCGCCGCGTTCACCCGTCCGGACGCCGACAATGAGCTGAAGGAAGAGCAGGTGGTTGATGCTGAAGCCGTTGAAGGTCTTCAGGAGGAAGGCCTGCTCTCTGACGAATGAGCTCCGCTCAATTGTTCACCGTCGCAGACCCTTCCATGCTTGAGCCCACTGAGATCCCCACGAGACGCCTGCCCCGGTATGGGTTCCACACCCATACCGAGCGGCTGAACGGACGCTTGGCCATGCTTGGCTTCATCGCCCTGATGGCGGTGGAGATCAAGCTGGGCCATGGTTTGCTGATCTGGTGAGCCAGGCTCTGCTGGGTCGCAGTGCGGCCGAGCTGCAGGACTGGGCGGTTGCTCAGGGGCAGAAACCTTTCCGCGGCCGTCAGCTCCACGATTGGATTTATGCCAAGGGTGCCCGTTCCTTGGCAGACATCACGGTCTTTCCCAAGACCTGGCGTGCCGCGCTGCTCGAGGACGGCATTGATGTCGGTCGCCTGAAGGAAGTGCATCGTTCAGTGGCAACCGATGCCACCACCAAGCTGCTGCTTTCCACAGAAGACGGCGAGACCATCGAAGCCGTGGGCATTCCCACCGACCAGCGGCTCACGGTCTGTGTCTCCAGCCAGGTGGGTTGTCCCATGGCCTGCCGCTTCTGTGCCACTGGAAAAGGGGGGCTGCAGCGTTCGCTCCGGACCCACGAAATCGTGGATCAGGTGCTGAGTGTGCGTGAGGCGATGGAACGACGTCCTTCCCACATCGTTTTTATGGGTATGGGTGAGCCTCTTCTGAACAGTGAGGCTGTTCTGGAGTCGATTCGCTGCCTTAATGATGATCTCGGCATCGGCCAACGGCGCATCACCGTCAGCACGGTTGGTGTTCCGAAGACCTTGCCGCAACTTGCGGAACTGGCCATGCAGAGGTTGGGGCGAGCCCAATTCACCCTTGCTGTGAGTCTCCATGCGCCCAACCAGAGGCTGCGCGAGGAGCTCATCCCCACGGCCCATGCCTATCCCTATGAAGCTCTTCTTGATGATTGCCGTCACTATCTGGATGTGACCGGTCGCCGGGTGAGTTTCGAATACATCCTTCTCGGTGAACTCAACGACCAGCCCCACCACGCTGCAGAGCTAGCGGATCGCGTTGGTGGCTTCCAGAGCCATGTGAACCTCATCGCCTACAACCCGATTGAGGAGGAGGAGTTCAAGCGGCCGACGCCGCAGCGAATCGAGGCGTTTCGTCGTGTTCTTGAACGACGTGGTGTCGCCGTCAGCCTTAGGGCAAGCCGCGGGCTTGACCAGAATGCGGCCTGCGGCCAGCTACGGCGTCAGCAGATGACCTCGAGCTCCGCAGAGAGCTGAACGTTGGGACGAACGGTGGGCTGATGGCGTGTTCATCAGCAGACTGCTGCTGAACAGGGTCTTCGAATGACAGCAATCGACTGGCTGCTTCTCGGTGCCTACCTCGCCCTCACCCTGATGTTGGGGTTGTGGCTCTCGCGCCGCAACAGCGGCGAAGAGGATTATTTCGTGGCCGGCCGTCGTCTCAACGGTTGGCTCGCTGGTGCATCGATGGCCGCCACCACCTTCTCCATCGACACGCCGCTGTACGTCGCTGGCCTCGTGGGCGCACGCGGCTTGGCGGGGAACTGGGAGTGGTGGAGTTTTGGTTTGGCCCATGTGGCGATGGCTGTTGTGTTTGCGCCCCTCTGGCGGCGTAGTGGCGTGCTGACCGATGCCGCTTTCACCGAGTTGCGTTACGGCGGTCCGGCGGCGGCATGGCTGCGAGGCATCAAGGCCTTCCTACTGGCCGTGCCGGTCAACTGCATCGGCATCGGTTATGCCTTCCTCGCGCTTCGCAAGGTGGTGGAAGCCCTGGGCCTGGTGTCCGGTCAACCTGCTGCCCTGGGGCTCACAGACACGGTCTGGTTGTTGATGGTCGTGGCCCTGCTCGTGATGAGCTACACCGTTGCCGGTGGCCTTTGGGCTGTTGTGGTCACCGATCTGGTCCAGCTTGTGCTGGCGTTGGCGGGTGCCCTGGCCGTGGCCGTGGCTGCCCTGCATGCAGCAGGCGGAATGACGGCTCTTCTGGAGCAACTGCAGGCCTTGCAAAGGCCCGAGCTGCTGTCTCTGGTGCCTTGGACCTGGGATGAGTCTGGCTTCAGTTGGTTGCAGGGCAGTGGCATCAGCATCCCGATGTTTACGGCCTATATCGCTGTGCAGTGGTGGAGTTTCCGCCGCAGCGATGGGGGGGGTGAGTTCATCCAGCGGATGCTGGCCACCCGTGATGAGCAGCAGGCACGGTTGGCGGGCTGGGTGTTCCTTGTGGTGAATTACCTCGTGCGCAGCTGGCTCTGGATCGTCGTTGCTCTGGCGGCTCTGGTGCTGTTGCCGGCCGGCGCTGATCTGGAGCTGGGCTATCCAGCCCTTGCGGTGCAACTGTTGCCCCCCGTGGCGCTCGGCCTAGTGGTGATCTCGCTGGTGGCGGCGTTCATGAGCACCGTGAGCACATCGGTCAATTGGGGTGCCAGCTACCTCACCCACGACCTGTATCAGCGGTTTGTTCGTCCTTCCGCCACTCCGCGGGAGCTGTTGCTGATCGGGCAACTCACCACTGTTCTGCTGCTTGTTCTGGGCGTGATTACAGCCCTGATCAGCGACAGCATCGGTGCGGTGTTCCGCCTGGTGATCGCCATCGGTTCAGGCCCGGGTGTGGTCCTGGTGCTGCGCTGGTTCTGGTGGCGGGTCAACGCAGCGGCTGAGCTGTCGGCCATGCTTTGCGGCTTTTTTGTGGGTGTGTTCACGTCTGTGGTTCCCCTGGTTCGGATTGAGGATTACGGGGTTCGCATTGCGGTGATCACCGGCCTCTCAGCGGTGGTCTGGTTGGCTGTGATGCTGACCACGCCTCCGGAATCGGATGCTGTCTTGGAGCAGTTTGTGCGGACGGTTCGCCCTCCGGGACCTGGTTGGGCACGTCTTCGCCAGCGCTTTGGCGTCATGCCCATGGAGTCCCTACCTGCGATGTTGCGTCGCTTCGTTCTCGCTTGCGGTGTGCTGTTCGGCGGCTTGCTCGGGACGGGTGGGTTTCTGTTGCACCAGCAGTGGACTGGCTGGATTGGTCTGTCGGTTCTGATCCTCTCGATCTGGCAACTGCGGCGGCGTGTCGATGCCGTGCCGTCTTGAGCAGAATGGCGCCTTGGTTGCAGTGTTCCGGTGTCGTTTTTTCGTTCCACCCTTCTGCCGGCTCTGATTGTTCTTCTGTTCGTTCTGGCGTTGGTGGCCGTGAGTGCGCGGATCTGGCTCCCCGGTGACATGCTGGCTCCAGCTCCGATGGGTTGAGCCCTGGAATGCCTCCCGTAGCATCGATCCATGACTGACGATCGCAGCCAACAGAAGGACCAGGGGCTCTCCAACCTTTCCGTGGATCCTGAACTTCTGGCGCGCGAGCTGGCGGCCGAAGAGGACGTGGATCCGCTTGATGCGATCCAGCTCGACAACACCGATCAGGATTCCTCCCTGGAGATTGCCAGGGCCTGTGACCAGGCTCTGATCTGGTTGCGGGGCAAACACGGAGAACGTTTGCAGGGTTTGCAAGTGTTTTGCGAATACCGCGACCCCAGGGCGATCGCCTTGCTGCTGCCTCTGCTGCAGAACTCCTGTCCAGTGGAGCGGATGAGTGCGGTCTACGCCTTGGGTCGTAATCCATCGCCTCCGGCCGTTGAACCGCTGCTGCAGCTGCTGCAGATGGATGCCAATGCCTACGTCCGTAAGGCCGCGGCTTGGAGTCTGGGCAATTTTCCGGATGCGCCGGTGCTCAATCCGCTCATCCGTGCCTTGCAGACGGATGTCGCTGCTGTTCGCCTGTGGTGTCCAGGCTCGTTAGCTGAGGCCGGCAGCCGTTCACCGGTGAAGGCAGACCCCGCTGCGGGGCAACTGCTTGTAAGCCTGCGCATCGACAGCGAAGCGGTGGTGCGCAGCAACTGCATTTGGGCCTTGGGCCGTTTGATCGATCAGCTGGTGCAACCGCGGCAAGCCGAGATCGTTGAAGCTCTGGTCAGTGCCCTGCTCCACGACGGTGAGATTTCCGTGCGTGATGAGGCCAGAACCGCTCTCGAACAACTGGAGGATCCGCTGGTGCTGGAACGTCTGCAGACGTTGATCAACGATGGATTCATCCTGTAACAGGGCTATGTAACGAGGAAGGCAACAATCAGCGGTGACCCCCACTAGATTGCTGCGCAAATCACGCCGCTTCGATGCCCCAGAAGACCATTCGTTTCACCATTCGGCCCGATGGTCGTGTGGAAGAGCGGGTCGAGGGGGTTGCTGGTGAGGCGTGCCAGCAGCTCACTGAAGAAGTTGAAGCTGCACTTGGAACGGTTGAACGTCAGGAGTCCACATCCGAAGCGTTTCTGCAGCCTGAGGTCCAGTCCCAGATTCTTCCCGCTCATACGAACTGATGTCGCATTTCAGCACCGTAAAGACCGAACTGCGTCAGCTCGAGCCTCTGGTCAAAGCCCTGGAAGATATGGGCTATGCCCCTGATCAGGGGGAACGTCCCGTGCGTGGCTATCGCGGTCAGACCGTCACGGCCGATCTGGCCATCGCAGTGCAAGAGGGAGGCGACATCGGCTTCCGCTGGAACAGCGCATCTGAGTCCTACGAGCTGGTGACCGATCTAGATCTTTGGAAGCAACAGATTCCTGTGGAACGCTTCCTTTCCAAGCTCACCCAGCGCTACGCCTTGAACTCTGTTTTGGCAGCCACCTCAAAAGAAGGTTTTCAGGTCGCAGAACAGACCCAGGCACAGGATGGTTCGATTGAACTCGTGGTGACCCGCTGGGACGCTTGAAACCTGGCTGATCCTTCTTCTTACGCCTTCTCAGCCCCCGCTCGGCCGCAGGAGCAACCAACAGGGCGCGAGCCCTTGCTCGGCGGAGATATGCGAGACCAGGCTGTCTGGGTTGACGAGGCCGTCTGCATTGGCTGTCGCTATTGCGCCCACGTGGCTTCCAACACTTTTGTTGTTGAGCCACATCTAGGACGCTCCAGAGCGATCCGACAGGACGGTGACTCCACTGAATGCATCCAGGAGGCCATCGATACCTGCCCCGTTGATTGCATTCACTGGGTTCCCTTCGAGTCGCTTGAAACGCTGAAGCAGAACCTGATTCGCCAGAATCTTCAACCTCGTCCTCAGGGTTGATGTCGCTGCCCACCCGTCGATTCGGCCGCACGGAGCTCGAGATTCCCCTGTTGTCTCTGGGTGGAATGCGGTTTCAGCAGAGCTGGACCGACCTTCCCCCAGACGAAATCACTCCCGCTTCCCAGACCCAGGTCGAAACGACCCTGAAGCGAGCGGTGGATCTGGGCTTTCATCACGTTGAAACGGCGCGGCACTACGGCAGTTCCGAGCGTCAGCTTGGTTGGGCCCTGCCGCGTACGCCCGACCCTTCACGTCTGCTTCAGAGCAAGGTGCCTCCCCGGCCAGATCCCGCCGCGTTTGAGGCGGAACTGGAGCTCAGCTTTGAGCGGCTGGGTTGTGATCGCCTGGATCTGCTGGCCATCCATGGCATCAACCTGCCGGAGCATCTCGACCAGACCCTTCAGCCTGGGGGATGCATGGAGGTGGTGCGCCGCTGGCAGGCGGATGGACGGATCGGCTATGTGGGCTTTTCAACCCATGGACCCACGGCGTTGATCGCTGATGCCTGCGCTTCAGGTGCCTTCGACTATGTGAACCTGCACTGGTATTACATCCGTCAGGACAACAGTCCAGCCCTGGATGCTGCCCGCCGTCAGGACATGGGGGTGTTCATCATCAGTCCCACGGACAAAGGCGGCCATCTGCACACGCCGTCCCAACGGCTATTGGAGCTGTGTGCACCACTGCATCCCATCGTGTTCAATGATCTGTTCTGTTTGCAGGATCCGCGGGTGCACACCATCAGTGTCGGAGCCTCACGGCCAGAGGATCTTGACCTTCACCTGGAGGCGCTGCAATTGCTGCCGGATGCGACGGCTTTGATTGCCCCGGTGGACCAGCGGCTGCGGCGTGCGGCCGATGACGCGCTGGGTCGTGACTGGATGACCACCTGGTTCGTCGGGCTGCCGCCTTGGCATGCGACGCCGGGGGACATCAATTTGCCGGTGTTGCTTTGGCTGTACAACCTGCTTGAAGCCTGGGATCTCGAGAGTTATGCCAAGGCCCGTTATCGGCTGCTGGGCTCGGGAGGGCACTGGTTCGCCGGTGCCAACGCCGATGCCTTTGATGGGGAGGTCAGTGCGCAGGAGTTACAAACCGTTCTGCAGGCGAGTCCGTGGCGTGAGCGCATCCCCGACATCCTGCTCAGCCTCAAGGACAGGCTCAAAGGGGCATCCCAGATGCGACTGTCGAGCGTCTGAACGGTCGGCTTACGTCCCAAGGGGTTCACGGCTCGGCGTTCCCACGGCCCTCGGGTAGCTGCGGGGGCAGGGCCCGGTCGGTTGTACCCGCAACAGATGGCGTGTGCCGCGATCGTTGGGGAGCTGCCGGTGCTGAACCTCAACCAGGCGGGCCTGCAGCAGGCGCAGGGCCTTGTTGAACGGCACGACATCGGTGTCATTCCACTGGCCGCGATAGAGCAAGGCCTGCCCGTCCGTGTTCAGCAGGGGCACGAGGTATTCGGCCACCACAGGGGCTGCCGCCACGGCCCTGGCCACGGCTCGATCGAAACTGCCGCGGAACGTGCCGTCGCGACCGGTGGTCTCGATCCGCTCGGTGCGGACGCGCACTCGATCAGCCAGCCCCAGGGTGTTGGCCATGGCTTCAACGGCGGCTGTCTTGCGCCCAACTGAATCCAGAAGGGTCACCCGTGCATTGGGCAGGGCAATGGCGATGGCCAGCCCGGGGAATCCACCCCCGGTGCCCACATCAATCCAGTGCAACGGCTGTTCCGGTGATTGCAGTTCTCCCGTCAGCGGCCAGAGGCTGTCAAAGACCTGACCCACCCAGAAATCATCACCATCAACCAGGCGCGTGAGGTTGACCTTTTGATTCCAGCTCTGCAGCAGGCCCTGAAGGGCGACCAGCTGGTCGCGCTGCGCTTGCGATGGCTGCCATCCCAGTGCGTCCCAGTACGCCGGTTCAGGCGCGGTGGCGGCCATGGCTGGAGCAACAACTCTTCTTAGGATGAAGGACCGGCCGTCCCCTGTGTCCGAAGCCCGCCTCAGCCATCACGAACGGCTTGGCGTGCGCCCAGGGGTCGACGCTGAAACCCTGCGTCAGGCCTTTCGACGTCAATCCAAGGCCCTGCATCCCGACACGACGCAACTGCCGCCAGAGCAGGCCAGCATTGCGTTCCAGCAGCTCAAGGAGTCCTACGACGCGTTGCTGCGCCAGAGTCAATCAACCCTCAACCTGGACTCACCAGCAGTGCCAACGGCACCGCCTCTGGAGAGCCAATCCCGCCCTGATGCCTGGCAGGGCATCGGTCAACGTCGACCTCTGTCTGGCGGTGAATGGTTTTCCTTATTGTTGTTGAGCATTGCTCTGTTGCTCAGCCTGGTGCTGGGGTTGGGGGTAGCTCTTGCGCAGGGGCGCGACTGGCAGGTGTCACCCAGCTGGTTGGCGGATGAGCAGACTCAAAGAACAACCGTGCGTTCGCTGACTGATGGCCGCCCTGCCCCCGGAGAGCACCCCGCTGAATCAGCACTCTCTCCGGGCGCTTGAGGCCTGGCTTCATCAGATGGGTGCGATTCGCATGGATGACAACCCCTGCCAGTGGATGCTTGAGCGTTCTGAATGGAGGGCCCTGCTGCTGCTTGAGCGGGAGGATCTCAAAGTGATTTGGCACCCCGGTTCGCTGGAAGCGATGGTGCAGTGTTCTCTGCCTTACGGCCTCTCCCGAGCCGATGTCGAAGCGGCGATTCAGGCGGGTCCTTGAGGCCAAAAGAGCTCAGAGCTGATCAAGGGCCATCGCGATGACCGCGTAGCACCGTTCCAGCTGGGCATCGCTGATGCAGAGCGGTGGCAGCAGATAGACCACCTGGCCCAGGGGTCTCAGGAAGACTCCGTTTTCCATGGCCAGTCGCTTCAATTTCGGACCCGCCGGGTTGAGGTAGCCGGAGGTCCCATCCACGACGAGATCGAAGCCGGCGACAGTCCCCGTCAATCGAGGGTGCTGCACCCGCGGATGCCGTGCCAGCTGCTCTAGGTGCGGTCGATGCCGTTCTTCGAACTGTTGAAATGCAGCGGGGTTGCGCTCCAGCAGGTCGAGGCTGGCGTTGGCCGCGGCGCATCCCAGTGGATTGGCGGTGAAGCTGTGGCCGTGCCAGAGGGTCAAGCAGGGGTCTTCACCGACGAAGGCTTCGAACACCTCTTCACTGGCCATGGTGACGCCCATCGGCAGGCATCCACCCGTCAACCCTTTGGAAAGGGCCATCAGATCTGGCCGGATGCCCGCCCGCCTGCTTGCGAACCAGTCGCCACAGCGTCCGAAGCCGGTCAGCACCTCGTCGGCAATCAGCAGCGATCCTGCCTGGCGGGTTCGTGCTTCCACCTGCCGCAGAAATTCAGGCCGCACCATGGCCATTCCGCCGGCTCCCTGAAGCAGAGGCTCGAGAATTACTGCCGCTGTCGGCGTCTCCAGCACGCGTTCGAGCACCTCCAGCGCCGCCGATTCCTTGGCCTCCACGTCGTCGTCGTCCCACCAGGTAGCTGGCCAGGGAACACGGGCGACGGGAAAGAGCTTGTCTTCGAAGGGCGCGCTGAACAGGTTGCGTTCACCAACGGCCATCGCTCCGAAGGTGTCTCCGTGGTACGCCCCGTCGAAGGCGACGATCTGATGGCGAGGTTGTCCCCGGTTGGCCCACCACTGGCAAGCGATCTTGAGGGCCACTTCCACCGCGGTTGACCCGTTGTCGGAAAAAAACAGGCGTTGTAGACCGCAGATTCCGCTCAGTCGCACCGCTAGTTGCTCCGCGGGCTCGTGGGTGAAGTCGGCAAAGATCACCTGCTCGAGGCAGGCGGCCTGATCGGCGATCGCTTTGGCCAACTCCGGATGGGCATGGCCATGCAGGGTGACCCACCAGCTGCTGATGGCATCGATCAGGGGCTCTCCTTCCTCGCGGATCAGCAGGGCACCGTCCCCAGAGACCACCCGTTGAGAGCTGGCTGCCTTGGCCATCTGCGTGAAGGGGGGCCAAAGATTTGGATGTCGTATTGGCCCCATGGCAGCAGCTGTAGCTTTTGCCATATTGGATCTGGAGCTGTTACTGATGCCCTGGATGGCTGCCACACGCACCCGTCGTCAGTCCAAGCGTTTTGCCGTCCCAAGCAGGCCTGAGGGGGCAGCAGTGCGTGGCCCTATGACGCGACGCCTTGTCCTTCCGGAGGGCGACTGGCAATCGATCCGCAGTGATCTTGAGCTGCGGGGCTGGTCGTCTTCCCAGCTGGAGATAATTCAGGCGGAACTCCGTCAGGGCTGGCCCCTGCGGATCGCAGTACGCCATGCAGCGATGCGGTTAGGTACCTGCCCCACGGGTTCAAAATCCCTGGGCTGATCCCTCAACGGCACACATCACTGTTCTTTTCTGCCTCTGTGGCGATGGCGCTGCAGTTCACCCAGCGCACGAGCTGCACTTCGATATCGGTGAACAGCACCAGAATGCCCACGCACAGTGCTGAAACAGCCAGAGTCGCCAGGGTTTGACGTGAAGTCACAGGGAAGTTCGGTTCAGCACCTGTTGAAATTTAGTGCTGAGATCCTGCTCATGCCAAAGCCGCTCCAGAACTGTTGCTGAGAGTGAGGCTTGCGGTTGGAGTTGCGCTAGCACCGGAACATCACCGAACTGTTCGAGGGTGCCGGGGTTGTCCTGATGCAGAGGGCCGTTCAGGATCAGTCCCAGCACCGTGAGATTGCGTTTTCGCAATGCTTCCAGGCTGAGCAGGGTGTGATTAAGGGTTCCAAGCCCACTCCGGGCGACCAGCACGATCGGCAACTGCCACTGCACCAGTTGATCGATCTGGAGCCAGCTGCGGGTGAGGGGGACCATCAGGCCTCCAGCTGTCTCCACCACCAGGGCCCCCCGATGGTTGGGAATCTGGAGTTGGGCCGGGTCGAGAACAGTTGCGTCCAGTTCGGCGGCCCAGTGGGGGGAGACCGGCTCTTGGAAGGCATAGGCCTCGGGCAGCATCCGTTCCGGAGGGAGGTCCAAGAGCTGGCGCACCCGTTCCCGGTCACCACCGCCCTCAAGACCGCTCTGTACCGGTTTCCAATAGCTGGCTTCAAGTCCCTGCACCATCCATGCACTCACCACGGTTTTGCCAACGTCCGTGTCCGTTCCGCAAACCACCAGTCGACTGAAGCTGCTGTTCATCGCTTCACCATCAGGATCAACATCTTCCAGGTCAGGGCGAACTGTGGCGACTGATCGGATTGGGGCCAAGCCTGGAAGACGGCCTTCCACTGACCTGGGGTGAGTTGGCCAGCGTTGGTTGCCGAAGCGCCAACGTTGCTCATGGGTCGCAGCAGCTTCAGCGGATTGGCGGCGTGCTGGGTGAAGCTCAGGCACTGTTCCAGTTGCACCACGCCATCGGGGAGGGCCTCCATCAGTTGATCCCGCACTGGCATGGTCAAGGCGGTGCAGTTCTGACTGGCTTTTTGGGCGGCCTGCTGCCATTGCGGAAAACTGCCATCAATCGGCACCGCTAGGGCCAGCCAGCCTTGGTCCGCTAGCCCATCCACCCAGGTCCGAAGTTGCTGCGCCGGATCCGGCAACCAATGAAGAACAAAGCTGGAGGCCAGCAGTTGAGGTGGTACTGGCAAGTCCGGCAGTCCGCTGCTCAGGTCATGCCGCAGGATCTGCGCCCCGCTGGGATGGCTTCTCAGCATGGCTGCACTCCCATCGATGCGTATCACCTCCTGCCCGGGGTGAAAGGCCTCCAGGGCCGCGGCGAGATGACCGGTACCGCTGCCTAGATCAGCCCAAAGGCCGCGCGGGATCGCGCAGCGTCGGCTGAGTTGGGCGAGACGCCAGGCCATTGCCCGTTGCAGCAGGGCGTCGGTTGCGTAGGTCGGTGCTGCGCGACTGAACCGCTCCAGAACTTGGTCGGAGCGAATCACAGGCCCTCCAGCCATCGCTGTACCACCACGAAGACCCTTGGCGTGATCAGCGCGTGACCCCATGTCGGGTCGCGATGGAGGGTCAGCGGTTGATGCCCCAGCGCATCGATGAGCTGTTGCGCTGACTCTGCAGGCACGACTGCATCCCGTTCGCCCTGCACCACCAGAACAGGAACGGTGTCTGGCCACCCCGTCGGCAGAGTCCGGCAGTCCGCCAGCAGGTCCAGATCCTGCTGGAGACGCTGGCGCCCCAGTGTCGTCAGGCCCTGCAGCAGGGGGTTGGGGGGCAGGGCGCTGAGGGCATGAGGTGAAGCTGCTTTGTCGAGGAATCGTTCCAGCATCAGCAGTTCCTGGTCAGTGCCCAGGGCTGCCTGCATTCCCTGTAGAGCGGCCCCGATAGAGCGCCCTGCTCGCCCATCCGGCACAAATCTGGTGAAGCTGCCAAGCAGCACCACTGCCGATGCCTTCTCCAGGACGGATGCTGGCAGCAGATGGAGCCCCAGGGAGTGGGCGATCAGCACGTTTTGTTCCGGGCCGTTTCGTGTTGGGCCGTTTCGTGTTGGGAAGGTGGTCCATGCCGGTGGAATGGGCTTCTCACTGCCATAGCCCCGTTCGGCGACGTTCCAGATGGCCCCCCCCTGCTCGAAGTGCTTTCGCCAGTGGGACCACGCGCCGGCGTGGCCTGCCCAACCATGCATTGCCAGGATCTGCATCATCGAGCGCAGAGGGCTGCGAGCAGTTGCTCCAATGTGCCCTCCGGCAGGTCCCGCCGCAGCACCAGGCGCAACCGGGCGGTGCCTTCAGGCACTGTGGGTGGTCGGATCGCGACCGAAAGCAGACCGGCCTGCTCCAGCTCTTGCTGAAGGTCGAGCGCGTCTTGGTCCCCACCGACCAGCAAGGGGAGAACTGGTCCGCTCCCTTGGGGGCGCGGCCAGCCCTGGTTCATGAGTGCTGTTCTCCAGAATTCAGACCGTTGGCACAGCTCGGATCCCCAGGTCGGGTTGGACTGGATCAAGTTCAGGGCGGCTTGGGCCCCAGCCACCAGTGGTGGCGCCAGGGCCGTGGTGTAACGGAAGGCTCCACTGGTCTGAAGCAGCCGTTCCATCGTGTTGTGATCCCCTGCGAGAAAAGCGCCTCCGCTGCCGAAAGCTTTCCCAAAGGTGCCGCTGACCAAAGCCACAGGCTGTCGGAGTCCATGGCAAAGCCCGCGGCCTTCTGGACCCAGCACGCCTAGGCCATGGGCTTCGTCGACCAGCAGATGTGCACCGTGGTGGGCACACAGGTCGGCCATGCCTTTCAGGTCGGGACTGGTGCCTTCCATGCTGAACAGGCTTTCGGTCACGACCAAAGGTGTTGTCGTTGCGTGCTTCAGCCGCTGCAGACGCTGGTCGAGATCCTGAAGATCGTTGTGGGCAAATCGTTGCAGCCGTGCCCCACTCGTGCGGATGCCTGCCAGCAGCGAGTGGTGAATCAGCCGGTCCACCAACACGGTGGTGTGCCGTTCACTCAGGGCTGTTACGGCGGCGATATTGGCTTGAAATCCACTGGGGAATAGCAGCACCCGATTCCGATCCAACCAGGCGGCGAGGGCCGACTCCAGCTCCAGATGACGTGGTCGGGTGCCTGTGATGAGTCGAGAGCCACCGGCGCCGACCCCATCGGAGGCCATGGCTTCCATCGCCGCCGCGACGACAGTGGGATGCCGGCTGAGGCCGAGGTAGTCGTTGCTGGCCAGATCGAGAAGTTGGCGCGTTCCAGACGGATCTCGCAGTTGCCAGGGTTCCCGGCCGGAGTCCCAGCTCCGCAGGCGACGGCGGCGCGCCGGGTGAATGGGAGAAGCCTGGTCCCGCATCACAACAGTTTGGAACCCGCCCTGATCAAGGATGGCCGCAGTCCTCTGATCGTCATGACCTGGGAGCGTTTTACTCTGCTTTTTCCGCTTTGGACGTTGCTGGGAGCTGTTCTGGCCCTGGTGCATCCACCCCTCTTTGTCTGGTTCAGGGGGCCACTGATTGCCCTTGGACTGGGCGTGATCATGTTGGGCATGGGCGTGGGGCTGACGCCGGCAGACTTCCTGCGCGTTGGTCGCAGGCCGCGCGCCATGCTGCTCGGGGTGCTGGCGCAGTTCCTGGTGATGCCGGCCCTTGCAGCAGCCATTGCGGCGGCCCTGCATCTGCCCGCACCTATTGCAGTGGGTTTGATTCTTGTCGGCTGTTGCCCGGGGGGTACCGCCAGCAATGTGGTGGCACTGATCGGCCGCGGTGATGTGGCGCTTTCGGTGGTCATGACAACCATCAGCACCCTGGCTGCTGTTGTGCTGACTCCACGTCTCACGCAGGTTCTCGCCAGTCAGTACGTGCCGGTGGACGGTTGGGCTCTGTTCTTGACTGTGCTTCAGGTGGTGCTGCTGCCCGTCACCGTCGGGGTCGTGCTCAAGCGTGGTCTTCCCGGTGTGGCCAAGCGGATTGAGCCGGTGATGCCCCCTCTGGCAGTGATGTCCATCGTGATGATCGTCTCCAGCATCGTCGGCAGTCAGACAGCGGTGCTGCGTCAACAGGGCCCCGTGTTGATCCTGGCTTGCCTCCTATTGCATGGCGGCGGGTTTTTGCTGGGTTGGCTGATTCCGCGGCTGATGGGCCAAACCGTGCAGGCCCAGCGCACCATCAGCATTGAGGTGGGGATGCAGAACTCGGGATTGGCGGTAGTGCTCGCTCGAAGTGGAGGGTTCGCCAGTCCCCTCACGGCGTTACCGGGCGCCATTTCCGCTGTCATTCACTGTTTGATCGGCAGCGCTCTTGCCGCCCTCTGGAGGCGGCGGCCAACTCCTTCCCTTCGTTAGTCGTCTTAAGTCAAGCCCCCACCGTGGAGTTCGAACAGCAGACGGGCGGCGAGCCCGCGGGAGATGCGTCGTGCCACGAGCAGATCACAGATCCAGGTGAACAGCGGTGGGGCATCGGTGCTGGAGGCCAGGCGCTGTTCGAGGGCCTTCAGCTCCTTGACGTCGCGGCAGCCACGCAGTGCATCAATCAGGGTGTCTTCAGCCGGCCGCGGCTTGCTGAGCTGGGTGGTGGTCACAGCAGGGTGCGTTTCATTCCCTCTGTCATGGCACCGGCGGTGTGCCTCTGTCACCCTTTTGAAGCTGGGTTTCATGGCATAAAAAAAGCCCCGGTGGGCTCACCAAGGCTCGAAGCATTCTCCCTGTTATTTTCACGATCCAGGTCGCTTCCGTCAAAGGATGTCGGCACATCTAATTGATGGCATTGGCCTGGCTTATCGCTTAGCTGAAGGGAAGGCTCAGCAGGCCTCCTTAGGATTGTTCGATGAACCAATCGACACCGGCCACGCCTTCATCAGAGCCCGATGTCGATCGCAGTGCAGCACTGAATCCCTCAGAAATCTTTCCATTCCCGCTGGATGATTTCCAGCTTGAGGCCATGGATGCCCTCAATCAGGGGCACTCGGTTGTGGTGAGTGCCCCCACAGGATCTGGCAAGACGCTGATCGGGGAATACGCCATCCATCGCGCCCTGGCCCACGGCCAGAAGGTCTTTTACACCACACCACTGAAGGCCCTGTCCAATCAGAAATTGAGAGATTTCCGTGCTCAGTTCGGCGTTGAGAACGTAGGGCTGATGACCGGTGACCTCAGCATGAATCGCGAGGCATCCATCGTGGTGATGACCACGGAGATCTTCCGCAACATGCTCTACGCCGAGGCGGATGAGCACGATGATCCCCTGGCTGATGTGGAAGCTGTGGTGCTGGATGAGTGCCACTACATGAATGACTCCCAGCGCGGCACGGTCTGGGAAGAGTCGATCATTCACTGCCCCCCGCCGGTGCAGCTCGTGGCTCTCTCCGCCACGGTGGCGAATGCAGGCCAGCTGACCGACTGGATCGAAAAGGTTCATGGTCCGACAACCTTGGTGATGAGTGATCACCGACCGGTGCCTCTTCAGTTCAGTTTCTGCAGCGCCAAGGGTTTGCACCCTTTGCTGAATGATGCTGGAACCGGACTGCATCCCAACTGCAAGGTCTGGCGAGCGCCCAAGGGGCAAAAGCGCAAGGGACGCTCCCAGAGACCGCCTCAACCGGAACCACCACCAATCAGTTTTGTTGTGGCCCAGATGGCCGAGCGGCAGATGCTCCCGGCGATCTATTTCATCTTTAGTCGACGTGGATGTGACAAGTCGGTTCGGGATCTTGGTGTGCAGTGTCTGGTCACCAAGGAGGAGCAGGCGCGGATCAAGGCTCGCTTGACGGCCTATAGCGACGACAACCCTGAGGCTGTCCGGGATGGAATCCATGCCGACGCCCTGTTACGGGGCATCGCAGCACACCACGCTGGTGTTCTTCCCGCCTGGAAGGAGTTGATTGAGGAGCTGTTTCAGCAAGGGCTGGTGAAAGTGGTCTTCGCGACGGAGACCTTGGCCGCCGGCATCAACATGCCCGCACGCAGCACGGTGATCGCTGCGATGTCCAAGCGAACCGAACGCGGGCATCGCCCATTGATGGGCAGTGAGTTTCTGCAGATGGCCGGTCGTGCCGGACGGCGTGGTCTCGATTCCCAGGGTTACGTCGTGACGGTTCAGAGCCGCTTCGAGGGCGTGCGTGAGGCCGGACAACTCGCGACGAGTCCTGCCGACCCTTTGGTGAGCCAGTTCACCCCCAGCTACGGGATGGTTCTCAACCTGCTTCAGCGCCATGACCTGGCGAAGGCCAGGGAGCTGGTGGAACGCAGTTTTGGCCGTTACCTGGCGGGGCTCGACCTCGTGGAGGACGAAGACAATCTCTCGCAACTGCGGCTGCAACTCAGCCAGCTTGAGGGAGTTGCTGGCGATATCCCCTGGGAAGACTTTGAGGACTACGAGAAAATGCGTGGGCGGCTCCGTGAAGAGCGGCGCTTGCTTCGCATTCTCCAGCAACAGGCTGAGGAAACGCTGGCCAACGAGCTGACGATGGCCCTTCAGTTCGCCAGCACCGGCACCTTGGTCAGCTTGAAGTCGCCACAGCTACGAGGGCGCGTCGCACCAGCGGTGATTGTCGAGAAGGTGAAGGGTCCGGGTCAGTTTCCGCTGCTGCTCTGTCTGACCGATGACAACGTCTGGATCCTGCTCCCCTGTCAGGCCGTGGTGAGCATCCATGCAGAGCTCAGTTGTCTTCAGGTGGATGGGCTGGCGTTACCAGAGTTGACCCGCTCGGGAGAATTGCGTCATGGCGATCAGGCCAGTGGTGGTTTGGCCTTGGCGGTAGCCCATATGGCCCGGCGCCACGACATGACCACCCCGCAATACGACTTGGCCGGGGAAGTGTTGACCCAAGCCCGGCTGGTCCGAGATCTCGAACAGGAGCAGGAGCAGCATCCGGCCCATCGCTGGGGGGATCGCAAGCAGCTCAAGAAGCACCGCCGCCGCATGGAGGATCTGGAACTCGAGATCGCTGAACGTCAGCAGGTGCTGCATCAACGGGCCAACCGTCACTGGGAGACCTTCCTGGCCTTGATGGACATCCTTCAACAGTTTGGATGTCTCGACGAGCTGGATCCCACGGAGATTGGCCGCACCGTTGCCGCGTTGCGGGGCGACAACGAGCTGTGGCTTGGGCTGGCACTGATGAGTGGTCATCTCGATGACCTCTCACCCCCTGACCTGGCGGCGGTGTTTGAGGCGATCAGCACGGAGGTCAATCGCCCTGACCTTTGGAGTGGCTTTCCGCCGCCTGCTGCGGCAGAGGAGGCCCTTCAGGATTTATCTGGCTTACGTCGCGAGCTGCTGAGGGCCCAGGAACGCGCAGGAGTGGTGGTACCAGCTTGGTGGGAACCAGAGTTGATGGGCTTGGTGGATGCCTGGGCAAGGGGAACAACCTGGAGCGATTTGATTGCCAATACGTCGTTAGACGAGGGCGATGTGGTGCGCATCATGCGCCGTACCGTGGATCTGCTTGCCCAGGTTCCCTATTGCGAGGCCATCAGCGAGCAGCTGCGCAGCCATGCCCGGCAGGCTTTGAAAGCCATCAATCGCTTCCCGGTGGCCGAGGCTGAGGATCTGGTTCCATCCTCCGCTGCTCTCAACCCGGCAACAGAGCGGGCAGCCTGAGCTCAGGCATCAGGAGTGGCCATGGCGCTTGGATCCACCTGTTGATCGAAGTCCGCTTCAGTGATGTGACCGAGCTCCAGGGCCGCCTGTTTCAGCGTCAGCCCGTGATGGTGGGCATGTTGAGCGATAGCGCTTGCCTTCTCATAACCGATGCTGGGGGTCAAAGCGGTGACCAGCATCAAGGAGCGGTCGACGAACCTTTGAATCTGCTCCAGATCCGGCTCCAATCCCTCCACCAGGTTCAGGCGGAAGCTGGTTATGGCGTCCTTGAGCATCCGAATCGACTGCAATAGGTTGAAGCCGATCAAGGGTTTGTAGACATTCATCTGCAGATGGCCGCCTGCGCCGGCGGCCGCTACGGCGCCGTCGAGTCCGATCACCTGGGTGCAGACCATCGCCATGGCCTCGCATTGGGTGGGATTGATTTTTCCCGGCATGATCGAACTGCCCGGTTCATTGGCGGGGAGCTGCAGCTCGCCCAGACCGGCCCTGGGGCCGCATCCGAGCAGACGGACGTCGTTGGCGATGCGCAGGAGGGCCACGGATAGAAGGCGAAGCTGCCCCATCGCATGGACGAGGGCGTCATGGCCGGCCATGACCGCGAACAGATTCTCCGCAGGACGGACATCAACTCCAGCGACCCGGCTTAGCTCGTCCGCGACGGCATGGCGGAAGCCCGGGGGGGTGTTTAACCCCGTGCCAACCGCGGTTCCCCCAAGGGGCAGGTCGCCGAGGCTGACCAGGCAGTTCTCAAGCCAGCCCTGGGATTGTTTGAGTTGATCCCGCCATGCGGCGACTTCATCGCCAAGGCGCAGGGGCACCGCATCCTGCAGGTGGGTGCGGCCGATCTTGACGATCGGCATCCAGGCCTGGGCTTTGGCATCGAAGGCATGCACCAGGGCATCGAGTGCTGGCAGCAGCCCATCCCTTAGCTGCTTGGCCGCGGCGACATGGATGGCAGCGGGAAACACATCATTGGTGGATTGCGATCGATTGACGTGGTCATTGGGATGCACCGGACAGTGACTGCCGAGGGCGGTGCCTGACACCTTGGACGCCAGATTGCTGATCACCTCGTTGATGTTCATGTTCGTCTGGGTCCCACTTCCG
Organism: Synechococcus sp. MU1648; assembly: GCF_023630615.1. NCBI lineage: Bacteria > Bacillati > Cyanobacteriota > Cyanophyceae > Synechococcales > Synechococcaceae > Synechococcus > Synechococcus sp. MU1648. The sequence goes on along the minus strand of NZ_JAKUHI010000009.1, from coordinate 39,674 downwards.
GTCTGCCAGACCCGAAGTGGGAACTGATCGTTGTGCTGGCCGGCGGCAATGGCATCGGCCGCCGTGCAGATCAGCTCCACCTGTTGAAGGCTCAGAAGCTCATGCTGGCCGTTCACCGTGGCGCAGGAGCGCTTGATCCAGGCCAGGGCCTGGATGATTTCGAGGGGGATCCGTTCATTGCTGATGGCGAAGTTCTGAAGCGACCGCTGGGTCTGGGCCCCCCAGAGCGCCTCAGATGCCACCTCAATGCCACCCAGGCTGTCGGTTTCAATCCTGAACGGCTGCGTCATCGGGGCCTCGGCGCGATCGAGCGTTGAATCGATCATCCGTGATCACCTTCCGTCAGACGTGCCATCGTTCCGCATCAACCGTTTCCTTGTTGTCCGGTGCAGGTTCACCGTTCCCATGGCATCGCTCTTCAGCTGCCCGATGCATCCCTGGCCCAGCTGCAGGGATACCTCTCGCAGCCTGGCCGTCCGATGAAGGCACTGTTGAATCGCAAAAGAGTGGAGCGGCTGCAGAACGGCCGTTTCCTCTATGCGTCTCGGCCCTATCAGCTGCTGAATTTCCAGCTGCAGCCCGAGGTGATGTTTCGCTCTAATTGGGATGGTGATCGACTCTCGATCGTCTTTGAACATTGCACGATTCATGGGCTCGGCCGGTTGCAGGATCTGGTTCAGTTCCAGTGCCAGGCATGGATCCGTCCAGAGCCGGAACGCCTGATGGCAAAGGCTGATCTCAGTCTTGAGCTCTCACCGAGTGGAGCCGCGGCACTTTTGCCGCAGCCGCTGATGAGACGCACTGGGTATCTCGCTCTGGATTTGGTGACGGATCGCTTGGAGAAGCGTTGTCGTACCGGACTGATCAAAGGTGCTCTTGATTGGGTTGCAAGCCACTCCTGAATCTGCTTCATTTCACGGTGGTATCGTCACGTTCTTGGGACGTTCTTCGGCTGTTGTGGTGGTGGATGCGACGGGTTCAGCCACGCCGGTGTTGACGTTCCGGAACCTCTCACTTCGCTGCGATAAATCGAACCCTCAAATTACGTTTCAGACTCCTTGGAATTGGGAGCTTCTGCAGGCAAAGAGAATTGCTGTGATTACAAACAGTTCATTTTTGCGATACCAGTTGACTGCCGCTCTTGCTGGCCTCGTTCCTCCAGTATCCGGTGAAATCGTTAGTGATGGGGTAATTGGCTGGCCTGTTGGCGCGGAAGGCGGGTTGGATAGCAAGTTGCGGATTTCCCACGCGCTCAACTTTCTCTCTACTGTCTATAGCGACTGTCTTGAAAAATCTCGCGTTGGTTTGGATGAGTTTTGGGACCTGTTGTCAGGAAAGGAGATATACCCCAGCTTAATCATCAAAGAGCTTTCGAAAGACCAAAAAGACTTCTTCTTTTTGGCGTTATCTGTTCTCTTCTCGTTTGACTGCTATTTAATATCAAATACAAGGTTTTTAATGACTAGGCCTGCGAAGCCGCTACGATCACTTTTGTTAAAGCAGCTTGAGGGAAAGACCCTTTTTGCCACTGCGAACAACAATCGCTTTCGAAGCGAATTTTGTACCGAGGGCCTTGTTCTGGGCTCCTCAGGCCAGATTCTTTTTTCAGGTGGGCTTTCAGAGTCGATTGAATGGGCTGATCAATATCTTGATGCATCTGATGTGTCAGAATCAGATGACGATCATCTTGTGACGGGTCAAAATCTTCTTAATTTGGAATCTACTGATGATGGATTTGATGATGGTTTCGGTTGAGGAGGCCTTTATTTCATGAATTTTTTGCGAAGGCTTTTTAACGCAATTTGGCGTCAGATTGCAATTGTTCTTGCGATCGCTACTTACGATAACAACAGAAAATCGACGGGGACTTCAATTGGCGCCTGGGAGAGCATTGTTACGCCTCTGCAGATTATGCTGTTCTTTATCGCCATGCGTGTGGGATTTAGTTATTTAAGGGGTAGTAATAGGTTTGCGGCAGGTGGCTCAACGGACATGTACTTCAATATTGTTGTTTTTATTGCTACTGGATTCTCGATTGCATTTCTGTTTAGGCAAGGCGCAATAAAGGCTCTTGCCGGCTTGAAGTTGAGGGCTCCTCTTTATTATAAAAGAATTCAGCCATTGGATATTCTTTTGGCTACATTGGTCAATGATATGAGGGCTATATCTACTATCTCTCTGGGAATTCTGGGACTCGTTTGGTACTTTACTTGGAGTTTTCAGCTCGATAGTCCTGGCTTGGCAATCAGCGTCTACTTGTTGACGGTATTCATGGCGCTTGGTTTTGGTATTTGCCTTGTATTTCTTGGCAGATTGAATAAATGGGTTACGAGGATTCTTAAGCGAATTTTACAGCGAGTGATTATTTTTACTTCTGGAATATTCTTCGCGACTTTTGAGCTCCCTTCGTACACGCGGCCATTTGTGACTTGGAATCCAATCCTCCATGCTGTTGAGTTGTTCAGGTACTCGATGAATAACGAATATCCGATACCTGATATTTCTTTATCGTATCTGATTTGGTGCTCTATGATTCTTCTAGGCTTCTCTTTGATTCTTTACCGAACCAACGAGTCAGTGCTCCTGGAGGCTAATGATGATTAGCACCTGATCCTTGTCCAGTCGTTTGCCTTGGGTTAATTTTAGTTATGCCTGAATCAATCCCTCATTCCAGCTCCTCCACTCCTCCCCAAAAGGAGATTCCATCATCGTTTCGGGTTTCTAATTCCCTGGTTTCCGATCAGCCAACATCGGTCTGGCGAGAGCGTTTGGACAGGATTGCGAAGCCCAGAGTTCTGATCTCGGTCTTTCTGGCAACCTCGGCTTTCTATTGCTTTGTAATCGGGCGGGATCGCTATACGGCCGTTTCCGAGTTTGTGATTCAACAGGCCTTGCCTCTCGAGACATCATCAGCTTCAGTGTTGTCGGGAGCAGCCTCTGCGCCTCAGGTATTGACTTCTCTTGTAGACGGGCAGTACCTCCAGGTCTATCTCGCGTCGGCTGATGTCAAGACCCGATTGTTCCCTGACGGGAAAAAACTTGAGCAGGATTACCGCATCAAGCTTCCGGATCTTCGGACTGGATTGCCCGCTAATAGTACTGCTCCAGCACAGCTTAACTTCTATAGAAAGCAATTGACTGTGGCCCCTCAGCCCTTGAGTGGCTCAGTTATTCTAACGACATCTGGATTTTCACCCCAGCAGGCTTTAAATCTCAACAACGAGTTGCTGAAGCAGTCTCGTCGCTTTGTGAATGAGGTAAATCAATCCATTAATGCTGACCAGAATCAATTTGCGAGAAAGGAGGTAGAACTAGCCGAGACTAGTCTCAAGGGAGCAAAGAGAAGTCTTGAGCTCTTCCAGGAAAAGCATGGAAACCTAAGTGTGCTGACTGAACAATCAGCAGCCAGTTCGTATATCTCTGGGCTTGAATCTCAACTGGTTGACTTGAAAGTTCAAGAAGCCGCGTTGCGTCGCCAATACAGAGACCCCAATGCACCGGAAGTCGCGTTTATTGCAGACCAGGTGAGTGAACTTGAGTTTCAGATTCGTGAGGAGAGAGATCGTGCTGTAAGTAAAAATGGACGAGATTTGAATACTCTTGCACTTGAAGAAGCTGGTTTGATTTCTGATGTTGAGTTTGCGACTCAAACCTTGCAATCAGCTCGCCTTGCTTCAGATAATAGTCGTCGCGAGAGTCAACGTCAGCTGAAATTTGTGGTTGTTCTCAGTCAACCCCAATTGCCTGTTAAACCGGATCACAACTGGCGGTGGCAGGCGTTTCTTGCATCTGTCGGGATTATTATTGTGGCTTGGGGCGTTGGTGGCTTCCTGCTCAACGCAATGCGGAAGAGCTGATATCTAGTTCACACACGATTAATTCATTCAAGGCCGTATTGAACCGTGTCCTTTGCCAGCTAAATAGTAGCCACAGGCCCTGGCAAAATGAAGCCGTCGGCGTCGTACAAGTTCGTTCTCGCTGATGTTTGGGTACAACTTCTGGGCTGCGCGATCGTTTGTACAAGATCGTTCAACCATTTGTAGAACCTGTTGTTTGGTCGCAGGCAATCTTTCTCCAAGCATTTGGTCATAGAAATGCCATTCCGTGTTGGCGCGTACGACTGTTTCCCGGAAGCCATATTCATGGGAATGGCGAACCACTGCTGTTGAGGCATAGGCTTTTTTATAACCCTTTCTAAGAATTTCGCGTGCCCACAATTGATCTTCGCCATATACGACATCGGGAAGTGGAACAGTTTTCCAAATAGATTTCCTTAAGCAGGAATTGTTGTCGGAGTAAAAGCGTTCATGGGTTGAGACAACGCCGTTGGAGGTCTGTCGATCAGCATCGAGCTCGATCGGTTGGCGATGGCTTCTAAATATCCAACGATTGAAGTGTTGGTCAAGGTCATGGGCGGTGAGTTCTCCATGATCGGTATGGGCGATATGGCAGCCGAAGACCCCGGCGACACTTGGATCGCTTTGCAGTGGGGCGATCAGGTTCATGAGCCACATACGATTCGCTGGTATGGCGTCCTGCGTAATGAAAGCGACGTACTCTCCTCGGGCAAGCTCCACTCCCAGGTTGCGGGTGCGCCCATGGCCGAAATCCTCCTTGCGAATCCTGTGGAGTCGGAGTCGTTCGTCCTGTGGCAGTGTCTCCAGGCATCCATCGCTGGACGCACTATCGATCAACAACACTTCAAATGCCTGATCGAGATCCTGCGCAAGACAGGACTCAACGACGGCTTTGAGCATCGTGCCCCCGTTGTAAACGGGGATTACTACCGTCACCAAAGGAGTCGATGCCTGAGCATGTTGCGAGGTTGATGACTCACATGGAAGAAGCGACTCCTGAATGAAAGCCTCAATCAGTTTGTTGGAGTTATCCCAGTTGAGGTGTTCGGTGGCGGCGAGTCCAGCTTTGGCGATGCTTTCCCTGAACAACGCATCATTCAACAAGCGGCTTAATGCTGAGGCCAGGCCCACTGGCGTCGCTTCGGCCAATACCGCTGTTTCCGGTTGATAGGAGACTCGCGTGTGTTCGGCATCAATATCAACCACAGGCAGCCCACAGGCCATCATTTCATTGGGAACCAAGGAGTAATTGGTTCCCGAAAGCACGAATCCAACTGTGCATTGGCGATACAGGTTCGCTAAGTCATGGGCCTCAAGAATCCCTGCGTGCCTCACTTTCACAGGAATTCCAAGATCGGGTAGATCTTTTTCGCCGAAGGTGATGATCTCGAAGTCGTCGCCCAGATCAAACAAAGCTCTTAAAGCAAGCAGCCCCAGTTCATAGAGCCGTCTTGGCGTGCTGCGTCTCACATAGAAGGCAATGGCATGACTGCTGCGTTTCTGACCGTTGTTGGGGTGGTAAACACTATGGTCGACTGCTAGTGGGAAAGAGATGGCTGAATTGCCAAAGCTTTCCATCTTCTGCTTAAGCCAAGGGCTGGCACAAATGCAGGAAAAGTTATTTTCAGATGCATACGATTGTTCGGTGAGGATGCTGGAGCTTCCGCGCGCGAAAAAATAGGGCTCATAATCCTGAACAAAATAAAATCTCTTCTGAAATTTTTTCATGCCAAGCACGGGATAGGTGCTCATGCGATCTGTGGCGATGACAATGTCGCCGCTCACTTGATCAAGGTCTTCCTGGTTGTTCCCCAGCATGTAGACCTGATCTGTCTGCAGTGAAATGAAGGATTGATCGATAACACGTTTATGCAGACTGCTGAGTCGACTTGGCTTGTCATTCCCTTTGAGTTCGGAATGAACCCAGATTGTGCATTGGTGACCACATCGCTCTAGGTAATCAATGGTTCTAAAAATGGTCATGTGGCCACCGAGGCCAGGTGTGAAATTCGGGATAACCCAATGGATTTGTAGAGATTTGGAGTTGATATTGTTTTTTAGTGACCAGTTCGGATCGAGTTGCTGGGGTTTGAATTGAATCACCTTTTCAAAGCCCTGGATTTTTAGCTTATTTCTGCCTTCAATGATGTACTTGTCTGTTTGATGTTGCTTCGAAAGGAAGTATCCGCAGTACGTTGTTTGCAGTGTCTGATTGAATATTTCAGTGGTCGAAAGACCGATGAGGCGTTCGATGCTGTGGGCGATGGTCCCGTCGATCTGCCCACCTTCTTCATCAAAGTCATTCCAGCCGAGATCCCAGTCAAGGATAGGTTTGAGGAGCTCAGGCTTGCACCAGAACATTGTCCCAGTGGGGAAGCGGAACTGGCTGTCTCGTGTGATGTGGTCGAGATTGAAGCGTTTTAGGAATGGATTGGCCTTTGTGTAGTTGCCATCTTCATGGCCCCAGCAGGAATCGTGTTTGATTCCGAGGCTGAGAGCGTAGTTCTCAACCGGATAGACAATGCCTGTATCTGGTGATTGAAGAGCTTTGAGATTGGTGGCTGTAATCACTTCGCTGCCAATCAGGTTGTCCAAGCAGTGAAGGAACCAGCCGCTGAGTGCATTGCTGTGAGGGCTTTTTTTGGAGTGGAGCTTAAGGATGAGGTCGTAGTTGAGGATTTGATCCTTGAAGCCAACGATGAACGGAGCGACGTCTCGTCCGATATTGCTGAAATGTCTGACTTCTACTTTCTGGGCATTGTCGATCCGGTCAAAAATATTTTGCAGCGACTGGACAGAATCTTCCTTTGTGGAAATGAAGATATCGATGCTGCACGGGATGTTCTTTAGGCGGGTGGCAATTTCTTCGCCTAGTTCGGGGTAAAAGATATGTAGGAAAACGCCAATTTTTTTAGTCTTTAGATCTTCTATGGCCGTGTTTAGAGCGCTTGGTTCAGGCTTTTTGATATCAGCCATCTTCCGCATGAAATGGATGTTATCCATCGAATAGCGGCGTTCGTTCATCCCAAACTTGAAGCAGTGAACCATCGGGTTGAGTCCACTCTCTTTGACGTCGGGATATTTGCTGCAATAATTTTCTGTGTCGAATAAATTGCTCGGGTCGATGCCCTCCAGGCTTCCTAGGCTGCAGTAATGAAGAATCACGTCGCCGATGCTTTGAAGCCCTTCTGCTTCTTCAATCTCTAATTGAGTTTTATAGTGTTCAATGTCAAAGACGTATGCATAATGGGCTAATTCGCGAAAGTCACGAATTATTTTTTTGTTTATTTCTTTGCTTTGTAGGTCTTTGATGTACTCCTGCAGTTCAGGAGTAATTTTTTTGCGCCTGTTGTTGGGCGGACTTGGCCGTCTGGCTCCTCCCAGGCGACTGAGTTGCTTTCGCAGCGCCTTGGGAAGCATTTTCTGCCTTCCCGCCGCAGAAGCAGATCGCTTCAACAGTTCTCGGGCCGTTTGCGAAATAGCAGAAAGCGGATGACGTTTTTTAGGCATGCCGCTCATCTGTCATGTTTAAAAAAAGCAAGTCGCAACTTATCATTCGCTTGCTTTTTTTTGAATTGGTTTCATTCCTAATCTGCTGCCGTCATATCCGGCTCGCTCTCGCACTTTGTTGCACCAATCCTGATGAGACAAGTACCAATTCACTGTCTCCGCTAACCCTTGCTCAACATTATGGCGTGCGCTCCAGCCAAGTTCCGAACTGATGCGGCCTGGGTCAATCGCGTAGCGGCGGTCGTGGCCAGGTCGGTCGGTCACCGGCGTAATTAAATCTGCATGGGGAGCTGATGCTGGGCAGCTCTGATCCAACTGCTGGCAGATGGCGTGAACGACTTCTTTGTTGGTGCGTTCACCGTGACCACCCACGCAGTAATTGCGGCCAGATTCACCCTTGCAGGCGGCCAGAAGTAGCGCGTCCACGTGGTCTTCCACGTACAACCAATCCCGCACATTCAGTCCATCCCCATAGAGAGGAATCGACTCTCCTCCGGCCGCCTTCAAGGTGACCACAGGAATGAGCTTTTCTGGGAACTGCCAGGGGCCGTAGTTGTTCGAGCAGTTGGTGAGCACCACGGGCAGGCCGAACGTGTGGTGCCAGGCCTGAACCAGGTGATCGCTCGCCGCCTTGCTGGCGGAGTAGGGGCTGCGGGGGTCGTAGGGCGTTGTTTCTGAGAAGCGTCCCTCAGCGCCAAGTGAGCCGAAGACCTCGTCTGTGCTGATGTGGTGCATCCGGAAGGCCTCCCGTCGTTCTCCACTCAATCCTTCGTAGTGCCCCCGCACTGCCTGCAGCAGGTTGTAGGTCCCGGTGACATTGCTCTCAATGAACACGCCAGGTCCTGAGATCGAGCGATCCACATGGCTTTCGGCTGCCAGGTGCATCACCAAATCCGGGTCGGCCTCTCGCACCGCAGCCTCAACAGCAACTGCATCGGTCAGATCCACCTGTTGAAGTCTGTGCCGATCTTTCGCCGCGTCGCCCAGCTCGCTGAGCACCTCCTCAATCGATGCCAGGTCGCTGGCGTAGCCCATCTTGTCGAGATTGAAAACTGTCACCGTGCTCTCCCTCAGGAGCCTGCGGACCACGGCGCCTCCGATGAAGCCGGCACCTCCCGTCACCAGAACTCTGCGGCGATCTCCCAGCAGGTCAGCGGCGGAAGGCATGGACGAAACCATTGGTCAGGGAGTGGGTGGGGGCGTTGTGAGGAAAGGGGGGACGTTGAACTCAGTGGAGCTTCATGGGGTTCTGGCCTGCTGCAATACATCCCTGAGGGCGAGCTGCCAGTGCTGTCCGCTGAGTTGCAGGGCTGCTCTGGTGCTCGTGCTGTCCAGAAGCGAATAGGCCGGACGCTCTGCTGGGGTGGGATAGTCCGCTGTTGTGATCGGTTGAACCTCTGCGGGCGTGTCGATCAGCCCTAACTCAGCTCCGATCCGGCCCACCGCTACCGCAACGTCGTACCAGCTGGCAGCGCCGGCATCACTCCAGTGCATGACAGCCGGTAGCTGGCTCTCTCCAGCGATCTGGAGGGTTCTCCAACAGGCCTGAGCCAGGGTCAGGGTGCTGGTGGGACAGCCCACCTGATCGGCCACGACACCCAGTTGATCCCGCTCGCGGTGAAGGCGCAGCATGGTGAGGGCGAAGTTCTTGCCAACGGGCCCGATCACCCAGCTGGTGCGGAGGATCAAGCCCCGTCCGCTCGTTCCGAAAACGCTTTGCACCGCTGCTTCTCCGGCTGCTTTGCTGGCGCCGTAAACCCCGAGAGGGTCGCGGGCCTGCATGGGTTGATAGGGCCTTCCTTGGGTTCCATTGAAGACAAAGTCGGTGCTGATCTGAAGCAGGCGGCCCCCCTGTTGATCCAGAGCGCGGGCGAAGGCTTCCGGTGCCCCGGCATTCACGGCATGGGCCAGGTCGGATTCCGATTCGGCTTTGTCCACGGCCGTGTATGCACCTGCATTAAGCACCCAGTCAGGCTGATACTGCTCAACGGCCGTACGGCAGGCTTCAGGGTCAGCCAGGTCGAGATCCTGACGGCTGGTGGCCACCAGCTCGAGTCCATTGGGCACGGAGGCGATCAGGGCCTGGCCAAGCTGTCCGCCAGCTCCGGTGAGCAGAACCTTCATGGGAAAACGTCTCCCGCGGTTTCAGCGGCTTTGAACCCCGGCGCTTCGGCATCTTTGCCAGAGAGGCTCACCTCTCCGCCCTCCAGGCGATCGATCGGCCAGGCAATGGCCAGATCCGCGTCGTTCCAGACGATGGCCCGTTCACAAGCTTTGTTCCAGAAACCCCTTGCCTTGTACTGCACTTCAGCAATGCTGCTGAGGGTGAGAAAGCCATGGGCGAAGCCTTCGGGAATCCAAAGTTGGCATTTGTTTTCGGCACTCAGTTCGGCACCCACCCAAGCGCCGTAGGTGGGCGAGTTGCGCCGGATGTCGACGGCTACGTCGTAGATCGTTCCAACAGTGGCTCGTACAACCTTGGCTTGGGGTTCCGGTGTGAGCTGGTAGTGCAGCCCCCTAAGCACTCCCTGGATCGAGCGGGAGTGATTGTCTTGCGAGAAAACCACTGTTTCGCCAACAGCCTCATCGAATGAGCGTCGGTTCCAGCTTTCGAAGAACCAGCCACGGTCATCACCGAAGCATCTGGGAGTCATTAGTAGTGGTCCCTCCACAGTCTGGCCATTGGTGGTTTTGAGTTCTTCAAACTGCATGGTTCACCTCCAGGCTGGACTTCAGAGCAGTGTGATCGCTCAAATTCTCCTCAAGTATCTGGAGCAGATATGAGCCATATCCACTCTTCTTCAAGGGCTGAGCCAGCTGATTCAGCTGTTCCGCTGTGATCCAGCCCTGGCGCCAGGCCACCTCCTCCGGGCACCCCACCTTGAGCCCCTGACGGTTTTCCAGGGTGCGGATGTAGCTGCCTGCATCGTTGAGGGAGTCGCAGGTGCCGGTGTCGAGCCAGGCCATGCCACGGCCCATAAGCTCCACCCGCAGCAGCTCTTCGTCCAGATACATCTGATTGAGATCGGTGATCTCCAGCTCGCCGCGCGCGGAAGGCTTCACCTGGCGGGCTCGTTCCACCACGGTGTCGTCGTAGAAGTACAACCCCGTTACGGCGTAGCGGCTCTTGGGCTGTTGAGGTTTTTCCTCCAGGCTCAGCACGCGGCCATCGGCATCGAACTCGGCCACGCCATAACGCTCTGGATCTCTGACGGGGTAGGCAAAGACCGTCGCCCCTTGGGCTTGCGCGTTGCTGTTTACCAGCTGTGGCACCAGATCGTTTCCATGGAAGAGGTTGTCCCCTAACACCAGAGCAGCGGGGTGGCCCGCCAGGAAGTCGGCACCAATCAGAAACGCCTGGGCCAATCCGTCCGGGCTTGGTTGCACGGCGTACTCGATCGTCATGCCCCAGCGGCTGCCATCGCCGAGCAAGCGCTGGAAAGACTCCCTGTCGTGGGGGGTGGTGATGATCAGCACCTCGCGAATCCCCGCCAGCATCAAGGTGCTGAGCGGGTAATAAATCATCGGCTTGTCGTAAACCGGCAACAGCTGTTTGCTGACGGCCTGGGTGATCGGATGCAGCCGCGAGCCACTTCCGCCAGCCAGGATGATTCCCCGTCGCTTGGATGCGGTGCTCATCAGCTGGCTCACCGGCGTGAAGTCGGCGCCATTACAGCACGAGACCCCTTGCAATCACTTCCGTTCCCTCGACGGCGAAGCCGTTCCAGCAGCCGCTGCAATCCTGGTTTGGGCCACAGTTGTCGTTGGATGCTGGCCGCCAGCTGAGGGTTGCGTTGGCCGATCACATCGGGCCAGGTGTCGACGGGTTGTCGCGTCGGGTTGTCCCGCAGAAGGCTCACCTTGAGGAAGGGGAAGGCGCGTTGCTCAATCAAGCGCTTCCAGTCGTAGTGCAGAACATTGCCGTTGGCGTTGTGGGTGTAGAGGCTCTCGAGCCTCAGCCCCGCTGCCTGTAGCTGCACCGGCAGGCCGACTTCGCAATGTTTGACCAGGTCACGTTTGCGGGGCCAGATCTGCAACGTCTCCCAGAAACGGCCAAAGGCTGGGCACTGCAGTGCCTTGGGTTTGTAAGCAGTGAAGGCTGACGACAGATGGGGTTCGTACATCAGATCGTCCGTCAGCCCAATAACGTCCGCTGAACTGGCATGCAGGCGTTGGAATAGGTCGTCGAGGGGAGTAACCGGTCCCCAGAAGCTGTCGTTGGTAAGCACCAGGAATGCTGCCTGCTCAATGTCCTGCCGATGCAGGTTCAGTGCTGTTTTCCAGCTGCCGAAGTCATACCCCTGGTTGCGTCGAATAACGATGGCTGCACAGCGTTGGCGCAGCCGATGAAGCGTTCTCGGGTGCCACCGCAACCCGCTGGCCGAAGACACAACGATCACATCGGCGAAGCGTCGGTACTCATCAATCAGTGGGAAGAGGTCGTCCCGAAACCGGTTATTGCTTGAAAAATGCGCCAGCAGAACGATTGGTCGTTGGCGGCTGGGCTGGAAGTTTGAATTCCTCCAGTGCATCAGCACGGCATCAGCAACCGGCCCTTTCGATCGCGGCGCTGTCTCCCTGGGTTGGTAGCGATTGCTGTGGGGGTGAATGCCCTGACTGATGAGGGGATCACCTTCGGCGAACAACCTGGCGTGCTTGGCCCTCAGGTGACCGGACTCCCTTTGATGCCGGGCCAGAGCGGTGCCTTCGCGGTCTTTGCCGCGACTGATCGATTCGTGATGAACGATCTCCACAAAGGGGGTCACGGCGACCGAACCACCGCTCTGCCTGAGGCGCAGGCAGAGATCCACATCGTTAAATACAACGGCGAGATCTTCATCGAACCCTTGGATGCGATCGAAATCGCTGCAGCGGAGCATCAGGCAGGCCCCTGTCGCTGCGGTGAACTCCTCCTGCACCAGCAAGGGGGTGAGCGTGGCCAGCACAGGGGCACTGTTCAGGTGTTTTCCGGGCTCAACCACACAGCGCCGTTCCCCCTTTATCGCGGCGACCCCTTGATGCTGGATGCTCCCGTCGGGGTAGTGCAGCCTCGCCCCCACGGCAGTGGTGCCTCGGTACGCGAACGGGTCCAGCAGGGCCTGAAGCACCTCAGCTGATCGGAATTCGATGTCGTTGTTCAGCAGCAACAAATGGCTGCCACGGGCATGGCGTCGGCCGATGTTGTTGAGACGCGAATAGTTGAACGGTTCGTCCACCCGCACCACGCACACGTCGTCGAGCTGCGCCTGTTCGTCCAGCCAGGCCTGGGTGGCGGATTCCTCACTGCCGTTGTCGATCAGGATCAGCTCATAGGCCACAGCTCCGGCGCAGCGGCGCAGGGAGGCGACGCAGCTTTGTGTGAGGTCGACCCGGTCGCGAAACGGGATCAGAACCGACACCAGAACGGTGGTTTCGGTGCGGAGTTGCAGCTGATGGCAGGCGCTCAGCGAATCAACGGGAGTGAGCTGCCCACCGGGCACCAGAAAGCTTGGGCTGTGTCGCTGGGTGATCGCCAGGATCTCAGCGCTGAGCTCAGGGGGCCAGCAATGGCGGTCGGCCGGCGAGGCCACGTCGGGCACGGTCGGGTTCGCCCGAATCGATCGCTGCAGCAACACCTCTGAACAGTGGGCGACGGCGTCCCCGCGTTCGCAAACCTGCAGCGCCAGATCCAGGAGCAGGGCGTGCTGCGAGCCGGTGGACGCCAGCAGCGTCAGTTGTTGCAGCGTTGACCAGCGGATTGTCACCAGGCCGCCTAGGCATCCCCTGCAGAGCAGACGAAACGGTGTAATTGCGGTTCTGTTCTGGCGGTTCCCCGCCGGAATCCCTGGGTCGTCGCTCCAGCGCAGCGTTTCATCACTGGTTAGCAAGACCGCTGCAGGGTGTTTCATCGCACACTGCGCCATGCGCAGGGCCGCCTGGGGATCCAGCTGATCACTGGCATGGCAGAAGCTGACCAGGGTTTCGCTATCGAGGATTGGCTCGCTCATCCAACCGGAAGGATCCTCCAGAGAGGCGTGGCGGATCTGGCCCCACCCCTGCCCTGGCTGGATGTGGTCGGCCTCGACCTCCGCTTGTGTTTGGTGGAGAACCACCAGCATCGAGGCCGCTGAGGGAATGAACTCGCTTGGTGCTGGGTCTGGAGCGGGGGGCTGGTACCGATCGAGATCCTTGCCAAGGGGCAGTCCTCGCTGGAAGCGTTGACGGCCGATGCCGCCCAGGTGCTCCAGGGCGCTGAGGCCGTCCTGACATGCCCCTGGTCTCAGCCCATCCCGGTAGGCCTGGAGGTGAACCGGCGGCAGATCAGTGAACAGGCTGCGGTGGCCGAGGGCGATGTCGCGCAGGCGGCCGCTGGAAAGCAGTTGGTTGGCGTGCGTGAGATCCCTGTGGGATGCCAACAGATCGACCGGATCCAGCCCGCTGTCTTCGGGGGACCAATGGATCGGGTCGCGCAATAGGGCGATGGGCAGCAGAGACGGATCCAGCAGCTCTTGCGGGAGCTGGGGCAGCTGCTGGTGGAGCTGTTGCTGCCAACGCTCGATCTCTTCGGCGTTGGCGAGGCCAGACCGCCAGCGCTCCCAGGCATTGGCATCAAGCGTGTTGTCCTTGCCGCTTGAAGGCGCCACGCCCTGACCGTCGGAGCGTCCAGTCAAGCGGACGCGGCAAGGGCGTCGATCTGCTGATTGAGCAGGTCCCTGGCCTGGGCGGGTGTGGGGGCCCGCATCAGGTCATGACGCAGTCGCGATGCCCCGGGGAAGCCCGTGCAGGTCCAGCCCATATGTTTTCTCGCGATCAACAGCCCATGGTCGCCGCGATCCTTCACAAGATCGTCCAATTGATCCCGAGCCAGCGCAAGCCGTGCCGTCGGGTTGGGCGTAGAGGGGATGGCACGACCGGTCAGCGCGGCATCGATCTGTCCCACCAGCCAGGGGGACCCCATGGTCCCTCGGCCCACCATCACGCCGGCTGCGCCGGTTTGATTCAGGCAGCGCAGCGCATCCTCGGGAGTGTTGATGTCGCCATTTGCGATCAGGGGGATCGTGAGGGCCTCACGGACCTGGGTGATGGCGCTCCAGTCGGCAGGGCCTTTGAAGCCCTGTTCGCGGGTGCGTCCATGCAGCGTGAGCAGTTGAGCTCCTCCACGTTCCAGTTGCTGGCACCACCGCACGGGATCAGCATCACCTCCGCACCATCCCAGGCGCGTCTTCACGGTGACGGGCAATGCCACGGCATCCGCCACCGCTTCCACGATCCGGATCGCCAGTTCGGGATCACGGATCAATCCGGAACCACCCCCCTTGCGAGCGATCTTCCGAACGGGACATCCCATGTTGATGTCGATCAGGAAGGCTCCACTGGCTTCGGCCCGCCGTGCCGCATCGGCCATGGCCTGGGGGCGATGGTCGAACAGTTGCACGCCGATGGGTCCGGACTCGTCGGCCAGTGACTCCACCTTGCAGCGCCCATGCCCCATTTCGAGGCTGGTGGCATTCACCATTTCGGTGAAGAGCAGGGCGTCAGGAGCCCATCGTCGAACCAAGCCACGAAACACCCGGTCGCTCACCCCCGCAAGCGGCGATTGCAGAACACGGCACCGCAGCTGACGTGCGATTCCATTGCCGGGAAGCTGCAGAGGGGATGAAGCAATCATGGGTCCATGCTGCACAACGCAATCGACATGCCCTGGCCGCTGAGTCGTTCGTTGCTCTTGCAGATCCTGGAGGACCGCTGCAGTGATCGCTTTGTCTGCGAAAGGGTTTGGGAACGCTTGGGATACCGGCCCAATGAACTCCAATGGTGCGCCGGTCCAGACACGCCAACGGATTGGGCGGATGCCTTCCCCTTGGCTCCCGAGTTGATCGCCGAGCGGCCGGCATCGGTTCGTTTGACCCGATCGATTCCCAAGGAATACAAGCAGCTGCTGAAGCAGCAGCTCAACTTTGCGGGCTACCGGATCGGTGAGCTTTTCCCCCGACGGACCCGTCGTGCCACGGCGGTGAACTGGCTCTTGGCCTGGCTGGCACAGCAAGGGGAGCCCCTGCCGGAACAGGGGCCTTTAGGGCCAGAGCTTCCGGCTCCAGCCGATCCGGTGCAGGGGCACCCCGGCGATCTGCCGGTGGGGTGATTCAGGCCTGAATGGTGATCGGCGTGCCCTTCGGCGTGTTGTGGAACAACCAGCGGGCGTGGGTCATGGGCATGCGCACACAGCCATGGCTGCGGGGGACGCCGAAGGGTTGCCCGGCGTTCTCCTGCCAGGGCGCTGCATGGAGGCAGATGGCCTCGTTGGCACTGACGCACATCGTGTAAGGCACGCCCGGAACGGTGTAGGTGCGTCCGTACATCGTGGTGGAGCGGTACTTCGTGAAGACCTTGCTGTTGAAGGTCGGTGTTGGCGTTGAGGCCTTGCCGGTGCTGACGGGGATCACGCGGACGACTTCCTGTTGGCTGTTGTAAACCGTCAGGCGCTGGTCGGAGAGGTCGACCACAAGGCTGGCGACGAGCTCGAGCATGGCGAGGGAACACACTTCACCCGCCCTAGCTGTCTCAGCTGAGACTCATTTGTCTCGCCCGGAAAGAATTTCGGTTTTGCTCGCGATGGGCACCAGGCTCATCGGCACTAAAGGCGTCTCTGTAGGGTGAATGATTGGCCTGAACAGACCCTTGGCGCGTCCCGTCGTCGCAATCATCGGACGCCCCAATGTCGGTAAGTCGACCCTTGTGAACCGGCTGTGCCGCAGCCGAGAAGCCATCGTTCACGATGAGCCCGGCGTGACGCGTGATCGCACCTATCAGGACGGCTATTGGGGTGATCGGGAATTCAAGGTCGTCGACACCGGCGGACTGGTGTTTGATGACGACAGTGAATTTCTGCCTGAGATCCGGGAGCAGGCGGCTCTTGCTCTCGAGGAAGCCAGTGTGGCCTTGGTGATCGTGGATGGTCAGCAGGGACTAACGGCCGCTGACGAATCCATCGCTGAATTTCTGCGCAGTCATCGCTGTCCCACGCTTCTCGCGGTGAACAAGTGTGAGTCGCCTGAACAGGGCCTGGCCATGGCCGGCGAATTTTGGAGTCTTGGGCTTGGTGAGCCCCATCCGATTTCGGCCATCCACGGGGCCGGAACCGGTGAACTCCTTGATCAGGTGCTCACGTTTCTCCCGCCGAAGGATCAAGAGGGGGAGGAGGAGGAACCGATTCAGATGGCCATCATCGGCCGGCCGAATGTCGGGAAATCCAGTCTTCTCAATGCCATCTGTGGAGAGCAGAGGGCCATCGTCAGTCCGATTCGCGGCACCACGCGCGACACGATCGACACCAGCATCATCCGGGAGCAACGCCCCTGGCGTCTGGTGGACACAGCGGGCATCCGCCGGCGGCGCAGTGTGAATTACGGGCCGGAGTTTTTCGGGATCAACCGAAGTTTCAAGGCGATCGAACGCAGCGATGTCTGCGTGCTGGTGATTGATGCCATGGATGGCGTGACCGAGCAGGATCAGCGCCTGGCGGGCCGCATTGAAGAGGACGGACGAGCCTGTGTGGTGGTTGTCAACAAATGGGACGCCGTCGAGAAGGACAGCCACACCATGACGGCGATGGAAAAAGAGCTGCGCTCCAAGCTGTACTTCCTCGATTGGGCTCCGATGTTGTTCACATCGGCACTCACCGGCCAACGGGTGGACAGCATCTTCGCTCTGGCCGCCTTGGCGGTTGAACAGCATCGTCGCCGTGTTAGCACCTCCGTTGTGAATGAGGTGCTGAAGGAAGCACTCAGCTGGCGTAGTCCGCCCACCACCCGAGGGGGGCGTCAAGGCAAGTTGTATTACGGCACGCAGGTCGCAAGTCGACCCCCCAGCTTCACCCTGTTCGTCAACGACCCCAAACTTTTCGGGGAGACCTATCGGCGCTATGTCGAGCGCCAGATCCGCGAGGGCCTCGGCTTCGATGGAAGTCCGTTGCGTCTGTTCTGGCGCGGCAAGCAACAGCGCGACGCTGAACGCGATCTGGCCCGTCAACAGAGCCGTAAAGGCTGAGTCATGGACTGGTTACGTCAGGTCCCGATGGGCCAATACGTCGATGGCTCCAGTGGTTGGCTCAGGCGGTTGGACCCTCGACTGAAGCTGGCCTGGTCCCTCGTCTTTCTGCTCACACCTGTTTTGGCCGGCCCCTTGTGGCGCGTCGCTCTTGTGGTTGCTCTGGTGGTGATCACCCTGGCCAGTGGTCTGGCCCGGTCGCTGTGGTGGCGGTCTGTTCTTCTGCTGACGGCGTTGGCGCTTGTGGTGGGCCTGTTGTCGATGCTGTTGCCTGCTGTTGATCCCCCTGCGGCTTTCCCCCTTCGTAATCCGGCCGAGCTTCCTGGGCTCGAGACGGAAGGACCCTCCTGGGATCTGCTGCGCCTAGGCCCCCTGCAGTTGGGTGGTCTCAAGCTGGGTCCTCTGGTGGTGGACCGCGCCTCTGCAGTGCTGGGGCTGCGGACGTCGACCTTGATCTTCACGGTGATTCACAGCGTCAATTTGATGTTGATCACAACCCCTCCGGAGGATCTGGTCTGGGCTCTCAGTTGGTGTCTGACTCCTTTGAAGTGGCTGGGGTGTCCTGTGGAGCGGTTGGGGTTTCAACTGTTGTTGGCCCTTCGTTTTCTGCCTCTCGTTCAGGAAGAGCTCCAGAATCTGCTGCGATCTCTTGCCAGTCGTGCCGTCAATCTGCGCCAGCTGGGTTTCAAGGCCGGCTTCGGCTTGGTGCTGGCCGTGGGAGAGAGGCTGTTGGCCAACATCCTTCTAAGAGCTGAGCAGGGAGCGGATGCACTGGTGGCCCGTGGGGGTCGGATTCTTGGCCCTTCGTATTTCCGCATGCCTCCTGAACGTCCTGCTCACCTGCTGAATGGCCTGGCGATGACATTGCTCTTGTTGGTGATCGGGCTCAGGGGTCAGTACGGTGCTCTATGACCTCTGATCAAGGCTGATCACGGCATGGCGTCCGAGCGATATCTGAATCACCCCACCTTCGGGATGCTCTATCGGGTAGCTCCGGCTGGTGAGGGGCGTGACGTTTACGCCACGTTGTATGCCCAGAGAATGTTCTTCCTGGTCACCTTGCAGCCCCGTGGCGCCCAGTTCGAAGTGATCCCCTACGGCGACGCACGTCACCACGCTGAGGTGCATCTGGGCCGGTGCCGGCGGGACCGGTCAGAGGACCTGAACTCCTGGACTCAGCTATTCGATCAGACGTTCATCTGAACTCTTGACGGATTCATTCGCTGCGCGTTGGCAGGCGCTCCAAGTTGACCGCCCCTCCTCCGCCAGGCTTCTGGCGGTTAGCAAGGGCCACCCGGCATCGGCCGTCCGTTCCGTGGCAAAGCTCGGTCAGTTTGATTTCGGGGAAAGTCGTGTTCAGGAGGCGCTGCCTAAGCAGAAGGAGCTGATCGATCTGCAGCTGCGCTGGCATTTCATCGGCCGCCTCCAGAGCAACAAAGTGCGGCCCGTGGTGAAGGCCTTCGATTTCATCCACTCCGTCGATTCTTTGCTGCTCGCTGAACGGGTGTCGCGCATTGCTGTGGAGGAGGCCCGGCAGCCCGATGTGATGCTTCAGGTCAAACTGCGCCCAGATCCCAGTAAAGGGGGGCTGTCTGCCGATGAACTCTGCGCTATCTGGTCAGACCTGCAAGCTCTGCCGGGGTTGCGGATCTCGGGCCTGATGACCATGGCGCCATTCGACATGGCCGCGAAGCAGCGCAAAGAGTTGTTTTCCGACTGCCGTTCCCTGGCGGATCGGTTCGACTTGGCGGAGTGTTCGATGGGGATGAGTAGCGACTGGAAAGAGGCTGCGGAGGCGGGCAGCACCTGGCTCAGGGTTGGCTCGGCACTGTTCGGCCCGAGATTGGTGTCAACAGACTCTGCTAATTGACTTGCCCCGCACCGGCGAAAACGGTATCCAGGGACATGGTTTTCGAACCACATTCAGACCGAGAGGAATCCCAAGGTGTCGCTGATCTCCCGTCTCCGTGCTGTCGTCGCTGGCGATGACTATCTCGATGGCGAATTGGATGATTTCGCTTACGAAGACGAGCAAGACGACCAGGACCAGCGCGCCATGCAGGCTGATGGTGGTGCACTGGCAACCATTGGTGATACCAACCCATTTGATCTCGGTAGTGACCTGCCTGGATCCAATGTGATCGGGATGCCGGGCATCAGCACTGCGTCTGCTGAGGTGAATGTGATGGAACCTCGCAGTTTCGATGAAATGCCTCGGGCCATCCAGGCCCTGCGAGAACGCAAGACGGTCATTCTCAACCTCACGATGATGGAGCCCGACCAGGCGCAGCGTGCCGTTGACTTCGTTGCTGGTGGCACCTTCGCGATTGATGGTCATCAGGAGCGCGTCGGAGAGAGCATCTTCCTGTTCGCCCCAAGTTGCGTCACCGTCACCAACACGGGCCAGGACGAGGCCTCGGCCCCCACGGTTGTGAGCCGTGAGGCCGATGTGGCAGATGCTGGGGAATCCTCCAGCGCTCCTTCGCCCGCTTGGGGAGCCGCCGCTCTCTGAATTCTCCTGTGCAGCCAGCTTTCGGTGTAATCGGTCTGGGCCGCATGGCTCAGGCCCTTGTGCTTCCACTTCTGGAGAGTGGTCGGATTCCGGCTCACCAGCTGTTGGCCGTTGTTGGGGGGAGCGGCTCCTTGGAGCAACGCCGCTTGGAGTTGCCGGCTGGCATCGGACTGGTTTCTGCTGACGATCCTTCAGCTCCCAAGGTTTGGACCGCACCGGTCCAGTTGCTTGCGGTGAAGCCGCAGCAATTGGATTCCGTTGCTGCAGCAGCTCCACCCGTCACGGATCGGCCGCTGCTCATTTCTGTTTTGGCGGGAGTGTCTCTGGCTCGGTTGCAGCATCTGTTTCCTGGCCACTGCTGTGTGAGGGCGGTGCCCAATACCCCTGCGCTGGTAGGAGCCGGTTTGACGGCTTTGGCCTGGGGTGAAGGGATCGCTCCAGCGCAACGGGATCAGGTGCAGCAGCTATTCGCCGATGTGGGCGAAGTGCTTGAGCTGGCTGAAGCCAAGCTTGATGCCTTCTTGGCGTTGACTTCCTCGGGTCCAGCCTTTGTGGCTTTGGTGGCTGAGGCCATGGCTGATGGAGCGGTGGCTGCCGGTCTGCCAAGGGATCTGGCGTTGCGGCTGAGCCACCGAACCCTGGCTGGAACGGCTGAACTGCTGGATCGTCGCGATTTGCACCCTGCCCAGCTCAAGGACATGGTCACTTCACCGGCGGGAACGACGATTGCTGGCGTTCGTGCCTTGGAACGTATCGGTCTGCGCTCCGCCTTGATCGAAGCTGTCATCGCAGCCGCGGAACGCAGTCGGGAGCTGGCTTAGGGCAACACATCAGGCCATCCCTGACGAATGAGCAGTAGTGAGAAGTAGGGGCGTGGTTCGGCATCAACGGCATCCGCTGAACAGATGCGTTGTTCCGGCCAACCGACTCGCTCGGCGAACAGTGCTTGATCCAGCAGCGAGCGTTGCTTCAGCAGGGGTTGCACCCAACTCCAGCGTCGCCCCAGTTTCAGCAGGGCGAGCACCTGCCCTGTGGTGGCGGCGGTGTCCAGAACCACCCCCAGCTCTTCAGGGGTGTCGGGGCAGGGGCGCACCAGCAATTGATCCTGCTGCAGGGCGAGGGGCCAGAGGCCGGCAGCGGCCGCGGCGGAGCACGAGGTGATACCGGGAATCACCGTGACGGGACAGTTGGGCCACTCCTGGAGAATGGCCAGCAGGACATAGCTGCAGCTCGCAAACAGAGACGCATCGCCTTCACACAGCAGCGCAACTCGCTGGCCAGAACGGACGATGTTTTGCAGCTGTTGCGCCGCCGTCTCCCAGGCGGCTCGACGTGGCTCGGCGGCCTCCACCATCGGGAATAACAGCGGCAGGCACTGATGGTCGCTGCGGATCCAATCGGTGGCGATGCGGGCGGCCATGCTGTCGGCTCCCGGTCGTCCGACCGGGTAGGCCACCACCTGCGCTTGGCGGATGGCCTCAACGGCGGCGAGGGTCAGCAGAGATGGATCGCCCGGGCCGACTCCCACCAGCGTGAGACCCCCAGTCATGGTGGGATCGATGATGGTCAGCAGTCGATGCGCCCGGGGTCCAGACGATGAGTCGTCTCAGCATCTTTCCAGACGAAACAGCACAAAATGACCCGAATGGGCTTCTACCCGAGCTGGAGAGCGGTGATCCAGCGGTGATTCAGGCGGAACTTCAGCGCCGGGGCATCGGTTTTGAGCAATGGCCCGCCGATCAGCCCCTTCCTGAGGGTGCTGATCAAGCCTCCATCCTTGAGGTTTATGCCGCAGCCATTGCCCGGGTTCAGCGCGATGGCGGCTACGCCACGGTCGATGCGATTCGGATGACCCCGGATCACCCCGATCGCGAGACTCTGCGTTGCAAGTTTCTTGAGGAGCACACCCATGCTGAAGACGAGGTGCGCTTTTTTGTGGAAGGGTGCGGCTTGTTTGTGTTGCACATCGGTTCTGAGGTGCTCAGCGTGCTCTGTGAACAGGGCGACCTGATTCGTGTTCCGGCAGGGACCCGTCATTGGTTTGATATGGGCCAGCGCCCCCGGTTCTGTGCCGTGCGTTGGTTCAATAATCCTGAGGGATGGGTGGCTCAGTACAGCGGCAGCACCATCGCCCAGCGTTTTCCCAGGCTTGACTGAGTGAGCTTTCCAGGCAGGTTGATGCACTTCCCCCGATCTCTCGCTGGGCTGCTCTTGGGTCTGCCCCTGGCGTCAGTGATGGCTGTCGCCGGAGTGATGGCTGATGCCGCAGAGGATGCTCCCCTGGCACCAGAGGTTCAACGGCGGGTCGCCGTGGTGGTGCTGGCCCGCAGAATTCGAAGTTATGCCGCCATGGCCAAGGCCAGCAGCGATTGCCTCGTGGAGAAGGGACGTCTTCGACGCAGCCAAGCCAACCAAGCGCTGGTCAACACGCTGGAGGAGCTGGGCATCAGCCGGGGTGTGCTGACCAACCCCCTGGTGGAGGCCGTGAGCCCACGCCTTCAGCTCTTGCTTGATGACAGCTGTGCCTTGGATCCCAAGAGGGAGGCTGAAGCGCTGCAGCTCGCTGGAAACGAACTCTGAGCTCTTCTCGTGGCGGGTCTCAGAAGGGGACGGTGAGACGGCTGGCTTTTATTTCCTCAGCGAATAAAAACCGCCCATAGGGTTCCGGCCTCCTTGCCTGGCTGCTGTGGTCGTTCGATCTTGTCTCGCCTTGAATCTGCTGGCGCTGTTATCGGTGCCATGTTCTGCGGCTGAGATGGATCTGGCCTCTGCATCCACTTCCCCATCCACTCCCCCATCCACTCCCCCATCCACTGGTGAGTCGGTTCTGGTGCTGAACCGCACCATGCGATCGCTCACACACACTCGAGATCCCATCTGGAGTCTTCGTCTTGAAACCCCTGGCGAGCCTGTGCAGCACTTTGATGCCGTCAGCGGTCGAGCCCACCGTCAGAACGCCGATCGTCATCGCTCCGGCACCCGTGCGCCGCTTCCTGCCGGTCGTTACAGCCTCGGGCCGGTGGAAGCCCTGGGTCCCGCTGATCCGAGCGAGCTCGGGCCGATCTGGATCGGGATTGAACCGGAGTTTCCAACAGGGCGAGGACATTTGGGCATTCATCTCGATCCCAGCGCCAACCGCAATGCCAACAGCGGCACGCTGGGCTGTGTGGGGTTGATTCGCTGGGAGGACATGCAGGCCCTGGCGGGCCTTGTGCAGCGCCGTAACGTCCGAACATTGGTGGTGAGTGAGTGAATGTTCTCGGATTGGGGCTTCAGTTGGGGTGGCTGGTTGGACAACCGCCGCGGTGAGTGGTGGCTTCTGGCTCAGCTGCTGCTGATCACGGCCCATCTGCTCCCTGTCTGGCCTTCCCCGGCCAGCTTCGGTCTGCTGATCTGGCCCTTGCCCTTGTTTGGGCTTGGCTTGCTGTTGCTGGCTTTGGGTCTGTTTCGGGTCATCGAGGCCCTTCGTTCTCTTGGGGCCAGCCTCTCGCCGCTGCCGGCGCCCAAGCTGTCGAATCAACTGATTGCTACTGGGGCTTACACCATCTGTCGGCATCCTCTGTACCGGGCCCTGTTGCTTTGTTCAGCAGGTGTTGTGCTGGCCACCGGCAGCTTGCTGCATCTGTTGCTCTTGTTCAGTTTGGCGGTGGTGCTGCGGGGTAAAGCCCGCTTTGAGGAGGAGGGTTTAAGGGCGGTGCATCCGAATTACACCCAATACGCCGCGGTCACTCCGGCGATTGTCGGCTGGATGCCGGGTCTCGACTGGCGCTGATCGACAAGTTCAGGCGGCGACTCTGCTGCGCAGCATCAGATCTGAATAAAGCTGTTCGAGGGCATCGATGTTGCGCGAAATCGTGTATCTCTCCAGCGCGCGGATGCGGGCTTGCCGGCCCAGTTCCGCTGTCAGCACCGGCTGGTCTCTGATCACTGGGAGCAGGGTGCGCAACTGGGTGGTGACTCCTTGCGTGCTCAACACGATCCCCGCTCCTTGCTCCAAGACCTCGCCATCGGCACCAGCATCGGTGGCAACGCAGGCTGTTCCGGTGGCCATCGCCTCTAGCAGGGCCAGCGACAGGCCTTCGACAAGGCTCGGAAGGATGAAGACCTCAGCGCACTGGAGCAGGGCCACCCGGGTGTCCTGGTCCGGCTCATGGCCCCACCAGAGAATCCGGTCGTCGTTGAACTGGTTCATCAAGCTGTTGCGAAGCGGTCCGTCGCCAACGATCACCAGTCGACACCCCTCTGGGGAGACAAGACGCCAGGCTCGCAGCAGGGCCTCGACGTTCTTCTCCGTCGCCAATCGCCCCATATAAAGCACGATTCGTTCTCGGCCCAGCCGCTGCCGAACCTGTTGATGCATCAGCGAAAGGGTCCCTGGGGCTGTTGGGCACCAGCGGTCGGTATCAACACCATTCGGGATCACTGTCAGACGATTTCCTGGAACGCCGAGGCGCTCCAGGAAATCCGCCTGAAGCTGCGAGAACACGATGACCCTGTCGTAGCGGGCCAGAGCCGGTGCATACAGCTGGTAGGTGAGCTGTTGGGTTCCCGCCGTCAGATTGCGTAGGCCCGCATCAAAGGGGGGATGAAAGGTGGCGACGAGGGGGACGCCTAGCTGCTGACAGAGCTCCGGCAGACGGAAATCCAGAGGCGAAAGGGTGAGGCTGGCGTGAACCAGGTCAGGCTGCAGCCGTTCGAGTGATTCCCTCAGCTCCCTTTGTGCTCCAGGGGAGGGAATCGTGTAAACCTGCGATTTGACCAGATAGGGCAGGCTGACGTCAGGGTCGTTGGCCAGCAGTGACGTGTTGTCACGCTCAGGGCTGCGCGGGTTGTCGAAATGGATGAAGTGCACCTGATGCCCGCGACGCCGCAGCGCTTCGGTGGTGCTGATCCCGTAGGACACATTCCCGCAGAAGGGAGACTTCTTGCCGAGCCAGGCAATCTGCGCCAAGCGGGTTAGGCCTCTTCATGCGAACCGGCAAGTTAGCAGCGTTGCCACGGTCGTTCGATCAAAGCCGCAACCAGTGCCAATCCAGCCAGCAGCCACAGCACTGGTTGCAGGCCAATGCTGCTCACCAGGGTCCCTGCCAGAACGAGCGGCAGACTCAGGGCAATGTTGATCAAGTTGTTCTGGAGTCCGAACACTCTTCCCCGCTCTGTTTCGGGGGTTTCCTCCTGAATGGTGGTCTGAGCGGGAATCGCTACTAGAGCTGCTCCAATTCCGAGAATGCCGCAGAGGCTCAGGGTGAAGATCAGGGAGCCCTGAAGTTGGCTGAGCAGCACCAACGTCCAGGTAATGGTTCCCAGGCCTGTGGCTGTGAGTCGACGTCGGCTGAACCGATGTCCCAGTTGGGCGATCACGACGGCTCCGATCGCCATTCCCAGCCCACTCATGGCCAGGAGTGCGCCAAACCCCGAGGGGCCCAGGTTGTCGATCAGGGCAGCGAGCTGAAGCGCGAGCACGTAGAGCGCCGCCAACAGGCTGTAGAGCAGCACCAGATGAATCATGGCGCCCCGTACGGAGGGAACCCGTCGCAGCACCTGCAGCCCTTCACCGATCTCTGTCCAAACCGAGGTGTTGGAGGGGGGCTTGGGGGCTTCTTGAAGTTTCAGGCGCGACAGGCTGAGGGCAGCGAGGCCGTAACAAAGAGGAAGCAACAGAAACTCGCCGCCATCGATGCCGAGGGACGCCAGGCTGCTGTGCAGCGTTCGAAGAATTGGTTCCCCCAGGGCGAAGCCCAGGATCGTGGCTCCCATGCTGGTGGCTTGATAGAGGGAGTTGGCGGCCAAGAGGTGTTCCCCAGGCACCACAACGGGAATGGTGGCCTGTTCAGAGGGGGCGAAAAACTGGGTCAGGATCGACTCAAGGAAGGTCATTCCCACCAGCCCCCAGTAGCCCCAGGGAAGCCCGAGCCAAACCGGGCCTGAGAGGAGACAGATCGGTGCGAACACCACGAGAAGGGCTCTCAGGGCATTGCTGGCCACCATCACCCGACGCTTGGGCCAGCGGTCAGCCCAGACCCCAGCCACTGTCCCAAGCACCATGGCGGGGATGGTGTTGGCAACAAAGATGCCTGTGGCAAGCAGGGTGATCACCTGAGTGCGTGTGCTGATGTCCAGGCCGTAATCCGACGCCATCTCCACCAGCACGCCATTGCCCTGCCCCTTCAGCAGCAGGTGTTGATCGATCAGAAAGACCATCAACACGATGTAGAACTTGTCCGCAAGTTGGGAAAAGATCTGGCCCAGCCACAGCTTGCGGAAATCGTTCAGTCGAAGCACGGCTTCCAACCCGCGTTTCCCTTCGGGATTGCTGCCGGTGGGCAGAGCGGGTTCAGGGGTGGACAGGCTGGGTCCGCTCAAGGGGTAACTGCATCGCGGCCATGATGGCTCACGCACCTGCCAGCAGCGTCTCCCGCAGCATCGCCAGGGCTTTGCTCGGGCGGTTGAGATGCGTCCGGCTCCAGATGTCGACCACGCTCAGCAGGCGACGCCACACGGCCGGTGGACCCATCAGGTTGCCGTCACGGCGTCGGGGCAGATCGGCACGGGTCAGCCGCTGCAGCAGCGCTAGTTCGGAGGGATTCAGCTGGATAGCCGCCCCAGGCTGCTCGTCGATGGCAAAGCCGTCCTGCGGTAGCAGGCTGCAGCGCCAGTCCCACTGACCCAGTGGTGGTTCCAGGGGATTGCCCGTTATGCAGCAGGTTTGCAGTGGCAATCCATAACCGCCCAGGGTGAGCAGATGGATGCAGGCCTGGACCGTGCCGGCCAGCACCAGCTCAGGCTCGGCTCGGTGGCTCTCGAGACGTTCCAGGTGCAGTTGCATCGTGGCGAGCAAGCCTTCCACGGGGTCCTGCGCCGCCAGCTGAAGGCATAAATCACACAGAGCCTGGGCCGCAGCCAGGGTTTCAAGCTGTTGTCCGAGACCGGAGAAACTGCGCAGAACCCGCAGTTGACGCACTCGTGCCAGGCCACTGCGTCCTCCTACTTGGAGTTCCAAAAGGGTGAGGGGTGCCGCGGCAGCGAGACTGCTCTTGGGCCGGCGCGCTCCGGGAACGGCGAAGCGGCTGACACCTTCCCCATCACTGAGCAGGCTCAGCAGGCGGTCATGCTCGCCCAGGGGTCCCACCTTGAGGGCGAGTCCTGTGAGGCGTCGTTCTGCCATTTAGGCAGCGGGGCGGCGTTGGGCCTGAAGCAGAGCAGGGGCGCTGCTGGTGCCCAGTAGATCGGCCCCCGCCAACAACAGTTCACCCACATGGCTCAGGCTGTGAATACCACCGGCTGCTTTGATCGCGCAGCGTTTGCGGCTCAGTTGCTTCAACTGACGGATCTGATCGGGATGACACGCCGGACCAAAGCCGTTTCCGGTCTGTAGACCAGCAGCGCCTGCATCAATGGCGGCCTCCACGGCCAGCTCCAGTTGTTCCGTTTCAAGACGTGCCATGTCGAGGATGGTCCGCACAGGAAGCCCCAGGTCGCAGAGAGCCGAGAGCTCTTCGGCAAATGCTCCTGAATCGCCGTTTGCCAAGGCAAGGAAGTCTGGAACGACATCGAGCTCCTGGGCGCCATGGGCGGCGCACCACTCCGCTTCCGCCAGCTTGAGATTGGCTGGAATAGCACCGAACGGGAAGCCAATGGCGGCCACCAGGCGAGGGCCCGAGTCGGTGCCCCCGAGTCGTTCACGCAGCAGCGGCAACTGCCGCGGAGTGGTGCAGATGGCACGCACGCCCTCCTGCACCCCGGAGTCAGAAAGGGCTTGGAGTTGGTCTCGGGGCAGCAACGGGTCCAGGATCGCCTGATCAAGCCTTGGCGGTAGGTCGGGGAGCTCTTGGGCTGGATCAGCCATGGCGGGCCAAGCGGTCAGTCACGAGCCTGAATCACGCCATATCCTCCATGGTTGCGTCGATAGATCACCTGCAGTTGGTCACTGTCCTTCTCGCGGAAGAGATAGAAGTCGTGGTCGATGAGATCCAACTGGCGACGAGCGTCGTCCAGGCTCATCGGTGGCATGGCGAAATATTTCCGTCGGACACCCGGATCCGGCAGTTCCGCCTGTCGCCCCTGCAACAGGGATTCCTCAACCGGGATGTCGTCGTTGACGACATCCGTGCTGGGGGTGTGGCTGGCGCTGTGGCCATGGCTGTGGTGGTGATCGCTGTGGCGTTCCTTCCAGCGGCGCAGCTGGCGGGCGAGTTTGCCAGCGGCCAGATCGATGCTGGCGTAGAGGTTTTCACTGCGTTCCTGGGCCCGGATTACGGTCCCGTTGGCGAAGACCGTCACTTCGGCAGTCTGCTGCGGGACGCGGGGGTTGCGGGCTACCGAGAGATGGACGTCCGCTTCCCGCACAGCACCATCGAAGTGCGCTGTTGCCCGCTCCAGTTTGGTTTGGGTGTAGTCCCGCAATGCAGGCGTGATCTCGAGGTTGCGACCATGGATCAGCAACTTCATGCCTCGCTCCTGTGCCGGTTGTCATCGGCAAGCTAGATACGGCGCACGATTCGGCCCACCCCCAGCGTGCATTTCTTTTCGAGCCCGATCATCCGGTTCGGTTCGATGCGGCTTGGTCAGCGCAACAGCGCTGGCAGAGCAGCCTTTTGGCTGACTCGTTGGCGCCCGAGGCGGTCTGGATTCTTCAGCATGAGCCCTGCTACACCCTCGGCCGCGGCGCGAGTGAGGAGCACCTGCATTTTGACCCTGTCGATCCACCCGCACCCCTTTACCGGATTGATCGGGGCGGTGAGGTCACCCATCACCTTCCCGGTCAGTTGGTGGCCTATCCGGTATTGGACCTTCGGCGGCGCACTCCCGACTTGCACTGGTATTTGCGTCAGCTGGAGCAGGTCGTGCTGGATGTTCTGTCGGAGTTGGGCTTGGAGGGTCAGCGTTTGCCGGGATTGACAGGCCTCTGGTTAGACAACCGCAAAGTCGCCGCCATCGGTGTTGGCTGTCGCCGCTGGATCACCCAGCACGGCCTGGCCCTAAACGTGGATTGCGCGATGCAGGGGTTTGAGCAGGTCACCCCCTGTGGTCTCACCGGTCGTGCTGTGGGAAGGCTGGCGGACTGGTTGCCGGGACTAACGATGGCTGAGGTGCAGCCGCTGCTGCGGCAGGCACTGGCCCATCGCTTCGGTCTGGTCTGGGAGGACGAAGCGAGATAGACCTGAGCTGTTTGAACCCCTGCATCGGATGACGGCCAGCTGGAGCCCGATAGCCCGCGAGACGGATGCTCTGCAACGTCACGCCCATGTTCAGACGTTGCCAAGGGTTGATGCGGTTTGGCCCTGGCTCGCTGACCGCTATGGGGTCATTGCTGCCGTGGATGCGCCCCATGCGGCTCATCCCGAAAGCTTTAATTTCGGCGAACTGGCTGAGCGCATCGCCACCGCCGCCGCTGCATTTCGGCGCCATGGCGTCAAGGAAGGGGATGTGGTGGCTCTCTTTGCTGAGAACAGCCCCCGCTGGCTTGTGGCCGATCAAGGCTTGATGCGTGCCGGCGCCGCTGATGCTGTGCGCGGTGCCTCTGCCCCAGTGGAGGAGCTGCGTTACATCCTTCTGGATTGCCAGGCGACAGCCCTGGTTGTTCAGAACGCAGACGTGTGGCGTCGTCTGGACCTTCCCCCAGAACAACGGGCTCTGTTGCGCTTTGTGCTTCAGCTGGAAGGGGAGCCAGCCGAGGGGACTATCGGCTGGGAAATGTTCCTGTCGTCGGGTGCTGGATGTGATCCCGTTCGCCCGGCTGGGGGGCGAGAGGCCGTCGCAACTGTTTTGTATACCTCCGGGACGACCGGGCAGCCCAAGGGGGTCCCATTGACCCACGCCAACCTGCTGCATCAGATGAGCTCACTGGCTTGCGTGGCCTATCCCGAGCCCGGTGCTCCGGTGCTGAGTGTGCTGCCCATCTGGCATGCCTACGAGCGCAGCGCCAGCTACTACTTTCTCTCCTGCGGTTGTACGCAGACCTACACAACCATCAAGCAACTGAAGAAGGATCTGCCGCGGGTCCGGCCGATTGCGATGGCCACCGTCCCCCGGCTGTGGGAGGCAGTTCAAGCCGGATTTGAGGATGTGCTCAAGACCTTCCCTCCGTCTCGACAGCGCTTGCTTCGGGCGGCGTTGGCCAACAGTGCTGCCCAGCGCAACGCCATGCGAACGGCTCGCAACCTCCTGCTCGATCCGGTTTCAGCCTCCGGACGGTTGCGTGCCTTCGGTTCTGCTGCGCTGCGCTGGCCCATGCATGCTCTGGCTTCGGCCCTGATCTGGCCCAAGCTGCGGCGGCAGCTCAGTGGTGGTCAGCTTGCCTATCCGATCAGCGGTGGCGGTGCCATCGCTCCTCACATCGATGCGTTCTTTGAAGCCGTGGGGATTGAACTGTTGGTGGGTTACGGCCTTACGGAAACCAGCCCTGTGGTGAGTTGTAGGAGGCCTTGGCGCAACATTCGTGGCAGTTCGGGGCTACCCATGCCACAGACCGAATTCCGAATTGTGGATCCCGACAACGGTCAGCCTTTGGGCTTCCGGCAACGGGGTCGGGTAATGGTGCGGGGTCCCCAGGTGATGGCGGGTTATCTCGGGAAGCCTGAGGCCAGCGCCAAAGTTCTTGATGCAGAGGGTTGGTTCGACACCGGTGATCTGGGCATGCTCCTGCCGGATGGTTCCGTGGCACTCACCGGTAGGGCCAAGGACACCATCGTGTTGAGCAGTGGCGAGAACATCGAGCCAGGCCCATTGGAAGAGGCCTTGATGGCCAGCCCCCTCATCGAGCAGGTGATGTTGGTGGGTCAGGACGAACGCCAGCTCGGTGCTTTGATCGTGCCTCGTGCGGAGGCGATCCTTGCCTGGGCGGCAGAAGCCGGAGTGACCGTTGCTCAAGATCTGGGCGGCCAGCCTGGAGAACCGGCCCTGCTCAAACTCTTGATGCGCGAATGCAACAGGTTGCTGAAGCAGAGGGCTGGATCTCGGGGAGATGAGCGCTTGACCGGGGTGGTGCTGGTGAGTCTCTTCAGCATCGAGAACGGACTTTTGACCCAGACCCTGAAGCAGCGTCGTGATCGCATCACCAGCCGCGATCAGCACTTGATCGATGCTCTCTACGGACGTTGAACGCGGCTTAAGACGCTTGTGAGGCGGTCGGTTTACCGGTGATTGACCACACGCGGAAGTGCTGACACGCTTTGGCCGTCTCCCAAGAATCCATGTCCGACGGCACCTCCTTGACGATCAAGCGTCCGATCACCGTCCGAGCCGTGGTGACGCCCACCTGGAAAGAGGAAGCAGAGCGCGAGCTCAGCAGCGGTATTGCGACTGCTGACCAGCAGCTGGCGCAGTTGGAACAGGAGGGTCAGGACATCGTGGATCAGGTGCGTCGTCAGAGCGCCAATCCGCTGGATCCCCGTGTGCAGGATCAGGTTGCGCAGATTCAACAGCAGGTGGCGGCCAAGCGTGCCGAACTGGAGGAGCAGAAGCGCAACTTGCTTCAGCAGCAGGCCCAGGTCCGTGAACTGGACATGGATCAGATCGTTGAGCAGGGGCAGCTGGAGAGCACATGTGAGCTCAAGGTCGGCGACAACCTGGTTCAGAAGATGCAGGTGGCCATCGTTGTGAAGGACGGCGTTGTTCAGTCGATCGAGGAGGCCTGATCGGCTTCCTTCTGCTGACTCGTAAACTCCCCTGATCTGCCCCTTCGGAGACGGTTTTGGCAACCACGGACATCTTCATGCCTGCCCTCAGCTCCACCATGACGGAGGGGAAGATCGTGGAATGGCTGAAACAGCCCGGCGACAAGGTTGCTCGGGGTGAGTCTGTCCTTGTCGTTGAGTCCGACAAAGCAGATATGGACGTTGAGTCGTTTCAGGACGGTTATCTCGCCGCCGTCTTGATGCCTGCCGGCAGCACGGCACCGGTGGGCGAAACCATCGGTCTGATTGTCGAAACCGAAGCCGAGATTGCTGACGCGCAGGCCAAGGCTCCCAGCGCCCCTGCGGCTGCACCAGCCCCTGCACCGGCTCCCACACCAGCTGCGGTTCAGGCTTCAGCTCCGACTCCTGCGCCTGCTCCAGCTCCAGCTCCAGCACCTATCGCCGCCCCTGCTCCGTCGGCGCCGGTTGTGAACGATGGCCGCATCGTGGCGAGCCCCCGGGCCAAAAAGCTCGCGTCCCAGATGGGTGTGGATTTGGCCACGGTGCGTGGCAGCGGGCCCCATGGCCGGATTCAGGCCGAAGACGTTGAACAAGCCTCTGGACAGCCCATCTCTGTCCCCCGTGTGGCGGAGGGTTCCGCTCCTGCGGCTACGGGTCAGCCTGCGGCTGCATCCTCGGCCCCTGCTGCGCCCGCTGGAAACAGCTTTGGTCGGCCCGGCGAGACCGTGGCCTTCAACACCATGCAGGGTGCGGTGAACAAAAACATGGAGGCGAGCCTGGCGGTTCCCTGCTTCCGCGTCGGCTACGCCATCACCACCGACAAGCTGGATGCCTTTTACAAACAGGTGAAGCCGAAGGGCGTCACGATGACGGCGTTGCTTGCCAAGGCGGTGGCCGTCACCTTGGCGCGTCACCCTCAGGTGAATGCCGCCACGACCGCGGCTGGCATGGCCTATCCCGCTGAGGTCAACGTCGCCGTGGCTGTCGCGATGGAAGATGGTGGCTTGATTACACCTGTGCTGCGCAACGCTGATCGCACCGACCTCTATGAGATGTCGCGTCAGTGGGGCGATCTGGTCAAGCGCTCCCGCAGTAAGCAGTTGCAGCCCGAGGAATATTCCACGGGAACCTTCACCCTCTCCAATCTCGGCATGTTCGGGGTTGATCGCTTCGACGCGATCCTTCCCCCAGGCACGGGAGCCATCCTTGCTGTTGCAGCCTCACGGCCCACGGTGGTGGCGGGCAAAGACGGGTCCATCGCCGTCAAGCGTCAGATGCAGGTCAACCTGACGGCGGATCACCGGGTGATTTACGGCGCCGATGGCGCTGCATTCCTGAAGGATCTCGCTGAACTGATCGAGACCCGTCCGGAGAGCTTGGCGCTCTGATCGGTCGTCCGCGTGCCTGACCCCAGGGACCATCAACTCAGCAGCTACGACTACCCTCTACCGCCAGAGCGCATCGCCCAGGCACCGGTCGAGCCCCGTCACAGTGCTCGGTTGTTGATGGTTCCCCCCCAGGGTGAGCCATCAACGGCAGCAGCTCATGGCACGGTGTGGGATCTGCTCGAGCAGCTGCGGCCCGGAGATCTGCTGGTGGTGAATGACACCCGTGTGCTGAAGGCGCGACTGGCGGTGCGTCGTTCCGGGGGTGGGCTGTCCGAATTGCTGGTGCTTGAGCCGCGGGGGGAGGGACGCTGGCTGTGTCTGGCGCGCCCCGCCAAGCGCATGCGGCCAGGAGACAGCCTCACGATTGAGGGAACCTCGATCTGTCTGAAGGTGCTCGCTGAAGATCCAGCGAGCGGTGGACGGGTGGTTCAGTTCCCAAGTGATTGCAGCGATGCTGAAACGATTGAGGGTTTGCTGAATGAAGTGGGCGAAGTGCCTCTACCGCCTTATATCGAACGGCACGATCCCAGTGACAGCCAGCGTTATCAGACTCGCTATGCCGATCGTCCCGGGGCTGTGGCTGCGCCGACGGCTGGACTGCACTTCAGCGATGAGCTCTTGGAGGCCTTGCAGCAGAAAGGGGTTGACCTGGCTCGGATCACCCTTCATGTGGGCCTTGGCACCTTTCGTCCCGTCGAAACGGAAGATCTCACCGCGTTGGAGCTTCACAGCGAATGGGTCGATGTCAGCCCCGCTGTGGTGAAAGCGGTGCAGGCTTGTCGGGGTCGCGTGATTGCCGTGGGCACCACGAGTGTTCGTGCTCTGGAGGGAGCCGCTCAGGCCCATGGCGGCGTTCTGATGCCGTATACGGGGCCGGTGGATCTGGTGATTCAGCCCGGCTATCAGTTCAAGGTGATTCAAGCCTTGCTCACCAACTTTCATCTGCCCAAAAGCTCTTTGCTTCTGTTGGTGAGTGCCCTCATCGGCCGGGAAACCTTGTTGAAGCTGTATGCGGAAGCGATTGAGAGGAACTATCGCTTTTTCTCCTATGGCGATGCCATGTGGATTGATGCTGCGGCGGTGCAGCCCCATGCGGCGCCCACTGGCTTGGCAACGCAATAAAAAAGCCCCGTCCTTGACGGGGCTGGTGCTTGTGGTGCGGAGTGAACTCAGACAGCCACCGGTTGCTCGATGATGCCGGTCGGCACCTCAGCGAACATCACAGACGAGAGGTAACGCTCAGCCAGGTCAGGCAGCACCACCACGATGGTTTTGCCGGCATACTCATCTTTCTCGGCCAGACGAATCGCCGCAGCGGCGGCAGCACCGCAGGAGATGCCGACTAGCAGCCCTTCCTCTTGGGCCAAGCGCAGGGCCATCGCGACGGATTCCTCGTTGGTCACCTGCTCCACCTTGTCGACCACGGAAAGATCGAGGTTTTTGGGGATGAAGCCGGCGCCGATGCCTTGAATCTTGTGGGGACCGGGCTTGATGTCCTCACCGTTCATGGTCTGGGTGATCACCGGGCTGTTGGTCGGTTCGACGGCCACAGCTTCGATGGCTTTTCCGGCTTCATTTTTGATGTAGCGGGAGACGCCGGTGATTGTGCCGCCCGTGCCGACGCCTGCCACCAGCACATCGATGGCGCCATCGCAATCGTTCCAGATCTCCGGACCAGTGGTCTTGAAGTGGATTTCAGGGTTGGCGGGATTGTCGAATTGACCAGGCATGAAGTATTTGGCCGGGTCGCTATCGGCGATTTCTTTGGCCTTGGCGATGGCGCCAGGCATGCCCTTGGCGGCTTCCGTGAGGATCAGTTCGGCGCCGAGAACCGCCATGACCCGACGACGCTCGATCGACATCGATTCAGGCATCGTCAGAATCAGCTTGTAACCCCGGGCAGCCGCAGTGAAGGCCAGAGCGATGCCGGTGTTGCCGGAGGTGGGTTCAACAATCACCTTGCCTTTGGTGAGCTTTCCGCTTTTTTCAGCGTCCCAAATCATGTTGGCGCCGATCCGGCACTTGACGCTGTACGCGGGGTTGCGCCCCTCGATTTTGGCCAGCACGGTGGCCTTGCAATTTTTGGTGACGTTGTTCAGCTTCACCAGCGGGGTGTTGCCGATGGCCTGGCTGTTGTCGTCGTAAATGCGGGACATTGAGCTGCTGCTGTAGGAGGGGCCCGAAGAAAACAAACTAATGATGTTGAGCGGCTCCCCCCTCCGTTGTTAAGGGCTTTTTCAGAGTCTCACCGGACTCTTAGCTATCCAAGGCTCGCTGAAAGCGCATCCAAAGTTCGTCAGGGTCTTCTAAACCCACCGACACCCTGAGTAAATCAGCGGCGACGCCACAGCGCTCGGCCCAGGCCAGTTCGTCGTAGTGGGCAAGCTGGGTGTAGGGGCAAGCCAAGGTGAAATTGGTGCCAAGACTGGGCCCTTTACTGACGCTTAGAGCGTCGTACACCACCTGTGCCTGCTGACGACCTTGCTTCAGTTCGAACGAGAGCAGGCAGCCATAGCCCGCTCCGCTGCGCATCAGAGCTCGAAAATTGGGGCAGTCTTTGGGATGAAGCACCCGTTCGACGGCTGGATGGGTTTTCAGCCGTTCGGCGAGAAGGAGCGCGTGGGCATCCAGCTTTGGTGCCCGTTCCTTTACATCTCGGCTGGCTTCCTCCAAGGCAATGGCATCGGCATCGCCGAGCCCAGCCACCGTCGTGCAGGCGGTGAGCAATGTCCTGGCCCAGGGTGACTGGGGACTCACCAACAAGCTGCCAGCCATCACATCACCACGCCCAGCAAAGCTTTTGGTCAAGGAGGTGAAGATCAGATCCGCATAGGGCAAGGCATTGAGGTTGATTCCGGTGCCAATCGTGTCGTCGGCGATCACAGGGATGCCGCGGACGCGGGCCAAGGCCGATACGGCAGGCAGATCAACACAGCGCAGGAGCGGGTTGCTGGGAAGCTCCACAATCACGGCGGCAGGCTCCAGTTGATCCAGCGCTGCTTCAACGTCCGCCATGTCTTGCGGTTGAAGCAGGTCTCCGCCGTGGAAGACCACCCGCGGTTGCTTCAACACATCCACGTAAGGAAAGCCCAGTTGCAGTGTGCTGCGTCCTGGCCGCAGGTTTTGCACCGCAGTGAGGGCTGCATGGAGCCCCGCCATGCCGGAGGGATGAAGGCTGATGTGGTCAGGCCCCACGTCGTGGATGTCGGCTAGGCGTTGTCGAATGGCACGCCGTGCGGCTTCGCCGTCTTCGCTTGTGGGAGGCGCTTCCTGCCCCAGGGCGATCGCGGCCTGGCGGGACGACAGCCCAAGGCCGGTGTGCTGCCAGAACGCTTTGGCGTGGGGAGTGGCCGATGTATCGCTGCGCAGGCAGGAGACGCTCGCGATAGCAATCAACTCCGAACGGCTGTCTGGTGCCTTGCGGCGGCAGTGGGCCAGGGCCGCCTGAGCTGCTGCCGCCGTGGGGTAGGGCCAGACCGTGCTGCCCGCAATCTCGGACGGTTGAGTGAGTTGTCGGATCAGTGGATGCAGCCCGAAGCGGGGATAGACGGTCTTCAGTGCATCGCGGCAGGCCGGATCGTTCTCTTCGTAGGCAACCACATCAAGCCAGCGCGGCAGCGCGACGGACACCGCATGGGGTGAGTCCGGCAGAGGATGGCCAAGATCGCAGCCCTGCCAGGCCGGATCGTTGAGCAGGTTGCGGGCACTCACGCCAGCAGCTCCAGGGCCTGTTGCAGGTCAGCCTGCAGATCGGCGAGGTCTTCACAGCCCACCGAGAAGCGCACCAGGCCATCGTCAATGCCCAGCTTGGCTTTCACCTCTGCAGACACAGCGGCGTGGGTCATGGTGGCAGGGTGGCAAATCAGGCTTTCGATGCCGCCCAGACTTTCTGCCATCGTGAACCAGCGCAGTTGTTTGCAGAGGGCATAGGTCTGCTCCTGGCTGGCGTTGAAGCTCGCCGTCACGATGGCGCCGCCGGATTTCATCTGACGGGTCGCCACCTGATGTTGAGGGTGATCACTGCGGTGGGGGTAGCGCACCCAGTTCACCGCTCGGTGCTGGGCCAGTTGATCCGCGAGAGCAGCGGCATTGGCCATCTGCTGCTTGAGCCGCAGCGGCAGGGTCTTGATGCCGCGTGTGATCAGCCAGCAGTCGAAGGGGGAGGGTTGCAGGCCCAGAGCCTTCTGGGAGAACACCATCTTCTGGTGCCAGTCGGGGTCGTTGGTGCAGACGGCTCCACCGAGGGCATCGGAGTGGCCGTTGATGTATTTCGTGGTGCTGGTGAGCGAGAGCGTGGCGCCCAGATCCAGGGGACGCTGAACGAGTGCGGTGGCAAAGGTGTTGTCCACCACCACGGGGATCCCAAGGGTTTGGGTGATGGCGCAGACCGCCTCCAGGTCGATCACCTTGAGCAGCGGGTTGGTGGGACTCTCTAGCCACACCATTGCGGGCTTGCGGGATTGGATCTCCTCCAGCGCTTCCGGCTGGGTGAAGTCCACCCATGCGGTTTTCAGCCCGAACTTGGCGAAGACTTGTTCGAACAGACGCACGGTGCAGCCGTAGAGGTTCTCTTCGCACAGCACCAGATCGCCCTGTTTTAGCTGGGAGACCACAGCGGTAATAGCGCTGACGCCGGAGGCGAAGACGGTGGCGTGAGCGCAGCCCTCGACCGAGGCGAGCACCCCATC
Organism: Synechococcus sp. MU1648; assembly: GCF_023630615.1. Lineage (NCBI taxonomy): Bacteria > Bacillati > Cyanobacteriota > Cyanophyceae > Synechococcales > Synechococcaceae > Synechococcus > Synechococcus sp. MU1648. The sequence goes on along the minus strand of NZ_JAKUHI010000009.1, from coordinate 2,057 downwards.
GAGGATGCGGAAGTTGGGGTTGCCGGAACGGGTGTAATCAAACCCACCGGGGTTGCCATGGGCGAAGGTGCTGGTGGGAAAGATTGGCGGCATCACCGTGCCGGTGCCGTCCGCGTAGCTGTCGCCGTGGTGGATCACGCGGGTGTTCAGACCTGTGTTCACGGACGATCCGTCGATCCGAACAGGCTAAGAAATCGCCTCCCCCCGCCCAATAAAAAACCCCCACCGTGAGGCGGGGGTTAATTGACGATCGTTTGGATTGAACCGGTGGATCAGTCGAGATCGGGCATGCCCAGCACAGGCTCAGCCTTGCGGTCGATGCCTTTCTCGAAGCCAGCAGCAGCAGCGCGAGCGCGGCCTGCGTGCCAGAGGTGACCAACCAGGAAGAAGAAGGCGAGCACGAACTGCGCTGCACCCAGCCACTGGCGGAGGTTCACGTAGTTCACCGAGTTGGGCTCGGTGATGATGCCGCCCACGGAGTTCAGGGAGGCGTTGGGGGCGTGCGTCATGTATTCAGCGGCACGGCGCACCTGCCAGGGCTGAATGTCGTTCTGCAGCTTGTCGAGGCTGAGACCGTTGGGGCCACGCAGGGGCTCCAGCCAGGGACCACGGAAGTCCCAGAAGCGCATGGTTTCACCACCGAAGATGATTTCACCCGTTGGTGAGCGCATCAGGTACTTACCAAGGCCGGTGGGGCCCATGGCGGAACCGATGTTGGCGCCGAGGCGCTGGTCTCGCACCAGGAAGGTGAAACTCTGTGCCTGGGAAGCCTCAGCGTTTGTGGGGCCCCAGAACTCGGAGGGATAGGCGGTGTTGTTGAACCAGATGTAAGCCGAAGCGATGAAGCTCATGAAGCTCAATGCGCCGAGGCTGTAGCTCAGGTAGGCCTCACCGTTCCAGATGAAGGCGCGACGCACCCAACCGAAGGGCTTGGTGATGGCGTGCCAGATACCACCGAAGATCAGAGTCAGGCCAAGCCAGATGTGACCACCGATGATGTCCTCCATGGAGTTCACACCGATGATCCAGCCTTCGCCACCGAAGGGGGCACGGAACAGGTAGCCGAAGATCACACCCGGATCGAGAGTCGGGTTGGTGATCAGGCGCACGTCACCGCCGCCGGGGGCCCAGGTGTCGTATACGCCGCCGAAGAACATGGCCTTGAAGACCAGCAGCAGGCAGCCGACGCCCAGAAGGATCAGGTGATAACCAATGATGTTGGTCATCTGGTTCTTGTCACGCCAGTCTTGGGAGAAGAAGGAGGAGTAGTTCTCCAGAATCTCCGGACCACGCAGGGCGTGATAAAGGCCGCCGAGACCGAGCACGGCGGAGCTGATCAGGTGCAGAACACCGACCACGAAGAAGGGGAAGAGATCAGTGACCTCACCGCCGGGTCCCACGCCATAGCCAAGGGTGGCGACGTGGGGCATGCAGATGAAGCCCTGCTCGTACATGGGCTTGTCAAAGGTGAAGTGACTCACCTCGAACAGCATCATTGCGCCGGCCCAGAACACCATCAGACCAGCGTGGGCCACGTGGGCACCAAGCAGACGGCCTGACAGGTTGATCAGACGGGCGTTTCCAGACCACCAGGCATACCCGGTGGAGGAGAGGTCTTTGCCGCCAGTGGCGCCAAGACCGGGATTAGAGAGCGTTACCACGGGGCAGAACCTCTTCAGGGAAGACGAAGTTTTCGTGCGGCTGGTCAGCCGGTGCCATCCAGGCACGCAGACCTTCATTCAGAAGGATGTTCTTGGTGTAGAAGGTCTCAAATTCGGGATCTTCTGCAGCACGGATTTCCTGTGACACGAAGTCATAGGCGCGCAGGTTGAGGGCCAAGCCGATGATGCCGATGGAGCTGGTCCACAGGCCCATCACAGGCACGAACAGCATGAAGAAGTGCAGCCAGCGCTTGTTGGAGAAGGCGATACCGAAGATCTGGCTCCAGAAGCGGTTGGCGGTGACCATGGAATAGGTCTCTTCTTCCTGAGTGGGCTCGAACGCCTTGAAGGTGTTGGCCTGCTCACCGTCCTCAAACAGGGTGTTTTCCACGGTGG